>JAAFJS010000018.1 GCA_013298985.1 Cytophagales bacterium | reverse complement strand
TTCGGAAACAGTTTCCCACTTTACATCTACGGTTTGATTGTTTTTGAAAGCATCAAAACTCAAGAACTCCACGGGTAATATCACATTCTCACTAATTGGAGCAATCTTACTAAATGAAGTAAAGCCATTGCGCGTACTTGGGTCGATATAGCAGCTATTGTCATAGCTCCAATCACCCGCATCATTTGTACGCTTCATAAAGGTTGCCACCGTACCCGCACAACCAAAACTGGCGCGAATTGATGGCATATTTAGGTTATAAAGCACCCCAGAGGCAAGTGAAATCAAATTGCCATTCCCATCAAGTGGTTTTAAATCCCAGTAACCGCCTGTACAGACTACAAAACTGTAAAGCAAGGAACTACCTGAACAAGGCATGAGTGTTGCATTGGGTAGCGGTTTCACTGTAGGGAATATAGGTATAGGAAATGTTTCATCTCTGGTATCAAAATACCCCACCACACTATTCGCATTATTGGGGAAACGCTGATTAAGGTTCATACTCAATAACCTGTACTCAGCAGTTCCAGAATTATTGCCTGATGGAGTTCCGCCCACAGGGAAATGATAAGTACCCACATTGTCTATTTCTCTCCTGAATTTCAAATTATCTTCTGTGGGTGTAAAGCCTGTATTGGTCGTAACAATATAGCTACCATCGCCATAATTTATCAGAGAAGTAGGAGAAGGATTCTTGAGATAAACTTCTTTGTTGCCTTGAACAGTAGAAAATATATTCCCTCGCTTCAAGGATAAGGTGTTTTCTATAATCATACTTCTATTAATCAAATTAACATTTTGGGCTATAGGCATTGCTTGTTCGTCAACTATCAGGTTATAGAAATTTTCTTGACAGACCGTACAGCCACCCAGCAAGGTTCTATAATAATTTTGATTTCCTATGGAGGAAGCAGATTTGCTGAACTCTACTGTACCATTCCCATGGTCAAAACTTGCTCCATCGATTGTGTTTTGTATGTTAGCTGCTGTATAGAGCGGGTTTCCTGCAATATCTGTCGCATCTCCTCCATTGCCTACGGTTGGCACACCTACCAGACCATTCACAAAATTATCTCCTCCAAAAATAAGATTTTTTGCATTGACATCAAAAGTGCCATCTACAATCCCAAAATCTCCTGTTATATCCATGTCATCTTTCATTTGTACCACTTGATTCACTGAATTTTTGCGAACAATCACAGTAGCAAAACTGTTATTCCCCCCAATAGTATCTATCAGATTTCCTTCGATTTTAGCTATCAAAGGTTGCTGTGTAGCAGAGATAGAAGTAAAGGTAATACTTGAGCCAGCTTCAGTTCTTATGCCTTGCTGCATACCTACAGGTACAGTCTGGTCTCTGGAATTGATAAAGTTACCACAGACATTGAGATTCCACCCACTCTTAAACTGTAGGCTTGGTACAGCTAAACCATTAAAAGATGCACCATAATCTATCGTAATGCTACGCACACTTGCCAAGTTTGCATTAGCCCTATTTCTTGCGTTAGTGGTTACAAGCGCAGGGTGTGCTGGGTCATAAGGGTTAGGGTCTGTAGTTGCATCACTCCTTTGCAAAATAGGGAAGTAATATGTACCTGCTGCTGTATTTGCAGCGGGATTCGTAGAAGTTGCTGGAATAATTACATCTGAATCACAATCAGGAATCACACAGTTGCCCCAGTTATCTGCGTTAAACCAATCTGTATTTAATCCTCTCCACACAAATTTGTTAGGCGTAGGGAAAAAATTAGTATTGGCTGTACAGCGATAGAACATGATGTCATCTACAGCAAAGTCATTTCCTGACCTAATGGTACTCACGTTACGAATAGAAAACTCTACAGTAGAAAGTTCACCACTGTTCCAAAGGAATGTATATTGTCTCCAAATGCAACGGTCACCTACTCCATTGAGGTTCAAGTTATTGCCTATCTGTGTACAGTTGGCAAATAGTCCATAGATTGCCTGAATATCATTCATGTTTGCCGCCCAAAAGCTAAATACATAGTCTGTATTTTTTCTTACTTTGAAGCGTTGCGCCCACATTTTATTTGCCGTAAAAGGGCTACCATTTGCCATAAGCATACGCCCACCACTTGGAGAGGAATTATAAGTTCCATTAGGCGCAGCAGGGAATTGTAGTGCGGTAGCAGCAGGAGCAGTTACACTTATTTTGGTAGGAAAATTCAAAAAAGGCACACCAGCAGTACCTGAGCCACCAGCATCAGAAGTCCAGTCTGCTCTGTTACGACGCCCGCAGTTGTCTAACCCAGTGGCATCACAGAAATTGCCATGGAAAAGACCTGGGTTAGAGGTTACTGTCCATGTATTTTCTGGACACATAGTACATTCGCAAGTGCTATTAGAAGCTGATGGAGAAGACTCCAAGCCCATATTCGCATTGAAATTACCCGTATTTGTGCCGCCATATTCTGTACTGAACCCATAAGGCGTATTAAACCTAAAAGAGCCACTTGTATAAACATTATAGGCATTACTTGCAAAAACAATAGAAGGATTGGGCAGACCATACCCACCACTGCCATCAAAAGGAATCACGCCTTCAGAATCAGGGTCTGTGGGGTCGGGCATGGAAGCAGGATACACAGGAGAAGCAGGAGCACCCCTTGTTCCCAATTCAAATGACCCATTAAAGACTAAATTGGTAGCGCAAAGGGAATCGGGTAGAACATAGGGGCGAGGGTTTTTGGAACAACCCTCACATTCTACTGCTATTCTTACAGGCTGTGTGCTAATAGGCGAGCAGACTCCACCTGTAATCTCACAGAATACATCATACAAACCTACGTTTTTGCGGAAATGATTTGTAGAAAGGGTATTTAAACTATCAATGCCTGTCTTTGTACCATCTGCTTGGAAATCGCGTGCTGTTGCACCATTAATATTAATTGCGGCTCCACTATAGGACAAAGGTGAGGCTTGGCGTATTTTGCGTGCTTTCCACTGATAACTAAGTCCTCCGCCTGTAATCCCCGAAACTATCATGTTTAGAGAAAGTTGATTGGGTGAGGTGGTAGTAATTGCTTGTATCGTAGGTAAAGCGGCAGTAACAGGAGAAGCTACCGTTCCACTGACAAACTGTACAACGCTTGCGGAGGAAATACTGAGGTTGGTAGGTGTACTTTGTGACACCATGGGTGGGTCAGTGCTTATTATTCTCATTCTAAAACCTGTTCCTGATGCCATAGCAGGTAAGATGGTCGCAGGAATCACCAAAGGCACACCATTGTGCAAAGAAGTGGCATTAAGTGTTCCTATGGTCGTGAATGAATTAAAACTACCATCAGGTCTGGAAAGCTGTACAATAAACTGATTATTAGGATTATATACAAAATCTGCTGAACTTTTTGTATAAAAATACGCAGGAGTACCACCCACTGCAAAATCTTGCCCTACAGGTAAGCAAATAGAGGGTGTTTGATTAAAACCGCCCACATTTGTCGCAGCGGCAATATCCGAACTAAAATTAGGGACTACTGTACCAGCACCTTGTACGTAATTGTTAGTAGTAAGCAGAGCCAAAGGATTGATTTTGATATTTTCTAAGGTAAAGCTGTTGGTACTGCCATTTTGTCCACCTGTCAGTAGAATTTTCAGGGCATTGATGGGTGCTCCATTATTGATAACCAATATGTTATCCGCTACACGATTTGCCCCATCCCACACGTCCATTGTATTGGCAGGGACTGCATCTGTGGTGCCTGATGGAGTTGTATAATCAATTGGGGGTCCAACTGTTGTATTAATCACCCAAGTAATTCTTTTTCTTCTTGACCCTGTATTGGAAGGGAAATTACCCATGATTGTATTATTGATAGTGGTACTTGATGTACTACTTGTGGTAATACTCATTTCGTTGTTATTACGGAAGTTGAAATCTAAGCGACCTGCAATCGTACCAGAAATTGCCGAGTTATCTGTAAAGCCATTGCCTACGAGCATGGAGGCTACAGAAGTTGTCGTGTTGTTATTGATAGAACCCACAATGTCAAACCTTACCACTGCAGCGTTAGGTACATCTGGGATAGGTGCGGCAGAAAGTGTTGTTGCATTACGAACTGCATATACATTACTCGCGCCACCATTTACTGTTCCTAATGTGAAGCGAATATCATTTAGATTACTTGAGCTAATGCTGTTTCCTGGATTATTTGAAACGTTAATGCTATTAAATCTTCCAGAAAAATTGCTTGCATAGCTGTCTGCTGAGCTACCAGGTCCGTTGAAGTTTGGTAAGCCACCTAAGCCTATGGTATTGGTGTTTGCATTATAAATATATTTTGTGCCTATCCCAATATTTGTTTTCTGATTAAGCAAACGTCCTGTTGTTCCGTTTACCTCAAAAAGAGTTCCATTACCTGCCAACGAAAGTGTCCCTGTTACTTCATAATTAGTATTCGTTACATCTAAGGTTTTCGTTCCTGTAACTGCTACAGTACCAATATTTAGGTTAAAATAGTTGGTAGGATATATACCTTGCGCTCCATTTCTGTCATAAACCACAATATTATTGCTGGCAATGGCAATCAATTTGTTAGACTGATTGGCAAATGGAATAGTTGCTCCACTGTAATTCAATGTTCCATTGGTAGCATTGATAAACTGAGCTGCCCCATTAGCCATTCCGTCAGTGTTGGAAAGTGTATTTAAGGCATTTACAGTGCTTGTATTAGTTACTTTGGCGTTATTAGTCAGGTCAAGGTCATTGGTAATTGTAACTGGTCGGCTGATATTTAGCACAGTAGCACCTTGGTCAACTTGAATATCATGGAAGGTATTGGTGAGCGTAGTAGCACTTCCGCGAATATCTTGGCTTATATCTCCATCAAACCAAATGGTGCTGGGATTACTTGCTGTAAAAGCACCAGTTCCTGCACTATTTTGAACAAAATCATTTCTTACTTTGAAATCTCTCTGGGTAGTAACTGTAACCGCAGTCATTGAGGGTTTTGACATTACAAAGTTATAAAAACGATAGTTATCAACCTCAGTTGCTCCTAAGATAATACTATTTACATTGTTTTCAAAGGTAATACTTCCGTTAGTCGCTTGTAGTGTACCATGATTAACTAAATGCTGGCGAATGCTGATATTAGAGTTTGCCAAAGGATTGAGTATAGTACTATCTTCTATGATTAAATCTGTAATATTACTTGTATTAGTGCCATTATTATCAAAAGGCATACTAATATCTACATTGATGGTGCTGCCTTTACGAATAATAATGGATTGTGAAGTAGAAGGATTCAATTGCCCAGGCACCTGACCAGACAGATTTACCCATCTGTCAGTAGCAAAAACCTGCCAAGTATTTACATCTGTCCAGTTGCCACTACTCCCTGCCGTCCTATAATCTCCATCTTCTATAAAAGTAATGGTGCTTCCTGTAAATAGCTGATTGACAGTACCACCAATGCCTGAAATATTATTGATGTTATTAATAGTTCCATTGTTTATTACTCCTGTGCTTCCTCCTACACCAGTTGACCATACTTTGAGGTTATATCCTATACCTGCTGTATTTAGAAAAGTAAGCACTGCACCTGCATTGATAGTGAGTTGCCTAATATCTTCAGCAGGGGTAATATCGACTGTCATGGGGAAGCCACTGCGAATATATACTTTTTGTCCAGGGATTGTTGGACCAGTTCTATCAGGAGCAGGAGGATTCAATCCAGGATAGTCCGTAGCGGGACCTGAAATGGTCGCACAATCGTCATTAGACAAAGCCCAATCTGCTTTTTTACTCCAGCTACCTCCAGTTGGATTGTTAGAGCAATAGCATATATTACTTAAATAACTAATTGGAGATGAAGTAGTTGGACCATTCAGTCCTGTAGCTGCTCCACACTGATTAGCAGAAGATAAATCACGCCCAAATACTTGAATATTACCGCCTACACTTTTAGTTAAGGTAGCTCCAGAAAGTATGAATACGTTAATAATTGGTCTTGCCAGTGCTGCATTAAAATCTATGTTGTGTCTTACTACAATGTTTTGCCCACTCACATAATCTGATGCACCAGGGAAGTCTGCACTTACCCAAGTAGTACCATTGAATCGCTGCCAGTTGGCGGCTAAACTCCAATTTGTACCTGCACCTGTGGTTCTGTAATCTCCATTTTTGACTTTGATAAACTGGTCAGAACGACCACTAAACTTTGCTTCTGTAGTAACTGTTCCTAAAAAAGAGGTATTGCCTGTAAGAGTTACCATAAAGCAATCACTTGCATTTAAGGTACTTGCTCTTTCTACCAATAAATTGCCGAGGTCTTCTGGTGGATTTACATCTAAAGTAACTGTATGCCCACACCTGATATAAATATTTTTGTTTGCTGTGGCGGGAGCTGAACCTGGATAGCCTGCGCCCAAAGCGTTCCAAGTAGTTCCATCAAATTGTTGCCAAGTGGCAGTTGTTCCCCAGTCTCCTGTAGCAGCACTCCTCAAATCTCCGTTGGCTACGGTAATATAGCTTCCTCCATTGGCAGTGAATGTTCCGTTTTTGACCATGGCTGCCCTTGCGCGGAGGCTGTAAGTACCACTGGTAGCCATCTCCAAGGTCGCACTTCTTTCTATAAAGGCAAGTCCGATGTCCTCGCAGGGTGTTAAGCCCAAAGTAACTGTATGTGGTGTTCTGATGAATACTCTTTGGGTGTTAGAAGCTGGGGCAGAAGTTTGCCCAGGGTACTCCGTAGCAGGTTGCCAAATAGAACTTCCATATACTTCCCATGTACTGGCTACTCCCCAAGCAGCAGAAGCAGCACTTCTGTAATCTCCATTTGCCAAGAGAATCGCATTGGTGGCGCATTCAGTACAGCTACCTACTACAGAGGCGGCAGTACGTAGTCGCAAGGTCGTTGCATTTGTTCCCATCGTTCCTATAAAGTTTAGCCTGCCAGTATTGACTATCGAAATAGTTTGCAAATCATGGAAAGGCGTAACATTCGTAGTAATAAAATGATTGGCACGTATGATTACGCGCGGGGCAATAACAGAACTGTTCTGACCAGGATAATCAGTAGCCGCCACCCATACCGTTCCTGAATATCTTTCCCAAAAACATGGATTGCTCCAGTTATTGGCAAGCAACCTTCCCGTACCACTCAGTGCAGGAGTTGCATTGATGTCGCGGAAAGCATTGGTAACAGTAAGTGTGTTCCCTGCATTCAGTACCAAAGCACCACCAGTCAGAATTTGAAGATTAAAAATATTATTGGGTGTGTTAGTCAAGGTTACGGTGTGTCCACTCCTGATGGATACCCTGCCAGAAGCCATAGGAGAAGCACCAGGAAAATTTCCTGCCGCACAGTTATTCCAAACTGCACCATTATACACCTGCCAAGTGTTAAAGTCATTCCAATTGCCAGAAGCTAATCGTGTGCGATAATCGCCTGCTACATCTGTACCACTCAATAGCGCAGTAAAGCATGGATTTGCTGCTGTAAAAGTGCGTGTGCGGTAATCACCTGTATTTGGATAGTTTATTATGCCTGTCATTATCTGATTAAGCGTTCCATAAATAAAAACTTGTTCAGAGGCATTGATAACTACTGCATTATTAATGGTTAGTGTACTTGTATTTTCAATAACCGTTCTAAAAATATTGTTGGGGACAGTAGCTGTAGCCGTAATAGTATGTCCAGGGCGAATAAATACATGACCTGCCGTCATCGCCGCTGTTTGTCCTGGTCCGTTTGCAATACCTACCCAAGCAATACCATTCCAAGTTTGCCAGACAGTTGCACTATTCCAATTTGCAGAGCCTATGGTGCGAAAATCTCCAGTACGTACAGGGAAAGCATTGCCTAAATTGGGGTTATAAGTACCTACGCAGTTTACAAAAGTGCCTCGGTAGCGAATATTAAAATTGCTACTGATGTTAAAAGTTCCACCAGTCTCAATGACAAAGTTTTGGACATCTTCGGGAGGGGTAATATCTAAGGTAATGGTGTGTCCAGCACGAATAAATACATCTATTCCTGAAAAAGTACCATTTACACCAGGATATTCGCCTGCACCCGCCGCTACCCATGTAGTCCCATTAAATTTTTGCCATGTGGTATTACTTGACCAATTTCCAGAGGCTACACTTCTAAAATCGTTGTTATTGATAGTAGTAATTACGCCGTTGTTTGGAGAATAACTCCCGTTAATGATAGGACCATTGAGAAGAATTTTTAAATTTTCACAAGTATTGATGCGTAAAATAGACCCGTTTTCTATAAAAAAACTGGTTCCAATCTCATTGGGAGGCGTAATATCCACTGAAACGACAGTACCAGACCTCGCAAAAATTCGCTGATTAGCCACTGTTGGATTCTGACCAGGATAGTCTGTTGAGGCTACCCAAGCAGTCCCATTGTATTTCTGCCAATTAGCCACTGAAGACCAGTTTCCTGAAGTATTATTGCGATAATAATTAATTAACACTGGAATTACCTTCGTGCAGCTACTTGTACACGAACCTGTAACCGTAGTTGTACCTCTGCTCCTCAGTGTATGTGTACCAGCAGTAACCAAGCTACCTACTACATTCAGCGAGCCAATATCCTCTACGGGTGTAATGTTTAAAGTAACGGTATGCCCTGCCTGTATCGTAACTGTTTGAGTAGCACTTGGTTCGCCTGCACCAGGATAATCCGTAGCAGCCACAAAACCTGAGCCTGTATTTATTTGCCAATTTGCTACATTGCTCCAGCTACCTGTCCCTACAGAACGATAAGCAACAATGGCTGAGGTAACATTAGCAGGTGTAACAATCGTCCCACAATTTTTCAAAACCCTCACTGCAATCGCGTTTGAGGTAGCTGTCAGCGTAACCCCACTTGCTACAAACAAGTCGCCCACATTGGTAGCCGCAGGAATCGTTACATTGGTAGTCATATCGTGCATCATAATCACATCTTGGGTAGCTGAAGGAGCTACCTGTCCTGGATAGTCTGTTGCAGGCGTTACCCAAACTGTACCGTCATATTTTGCCCAAGCATTTAAGTCCGTCCAATTCGTTCCGCCTCCTGTCGTTCTATAATCTCCTGCATTGATAACAGCAAATCTATCCGCGGGAATAGTTGTTCCACTAAAATTGGTCAGCGCGCCCAGGATTTGTAGCTTTGCACAGCCATTTTGCGAAACATTGCCTACGTTTTCTACTATCAACCTACCTACTTCACGGACAGGAGAAAGGTCAAGGAACATATTGCTTGTATTGGTGATAAATACTTTCTGTCCTGCAACAGGCGCACTCTGACCTGGATAGTCTATACCAGTAATCCATGCTTTTGTCGCATTGTCAAATCGCTGCCAATAAGTTGTAAAATCACTCCAATTTCCCGAACCATTACTTCTATGGTCTCCATCATTCACTTGGAATAATTGAGCGGTACAAACAGGGCAGGAAGTTGCATTTACGCCAGAAAGAACACCTTGATAGCGCAAACTCATGTTCGGAGAGATAGTAAGTCTTGTTCCTGTTACATCAAGTATTTCTAAACCTCCTATATTTTCTATGGGTGCAATTCCCAGTGTAATATTCACTGTTCCGCGAATAGTAACCTTTTGGCTTGCGCTGGGAGGCAGCTGTCCAGGATACGAAGTTGCTGTAACCCAAGTAGTCCCATTATAGGTTTCCCAGTCAGAGGGAATCGACCAAGTGCGCCCACCACTGGTACTGGCAGTTCTGTAATCGCCTATTGTTTGTGCATAGATATTACCTATACACAAAAAGGAAGTAAAAAAAACAAAAGTTGCAAAGAGTTTTTGAATAGAAATCATATTATTTTCGAAGTAAGTATTTTTATGCATAGTTCCCATCTGTTTCTTATTTCTAAATTACGTTGCTTAATTAAAATATTTTTAGTCGTCTTATGTTTAAAAATCAATACACAAATTTTTATAGTATGCAAATATAATGAATATTCTATTAAACGTGAGGATAAGCACAAAGGTTAGTGTTAAAACCTCATGTAAGTTTTAAATTTTAATGAAGTTTTTTTTAAACAATATTAACATACAAAATTTACTTAATAACCAAAAACATTTCTCGCAATATTCACACCTAAAAATCAATAAGATAGCTTTGAGTGAGTGTTAAGTAATATCTCTTTTGACTATACTCAATAAAGTGCAATAAAAAACACCTTAAAGTGCTATTTTACACTTTACAGCCTTAAATTACAAGTTTAAAACAAACAAAAACTTACATGATTGATGAAAATGTGATTATTACTCCAAAGCAAAAGCTACATAGCTGTCCCCTGACTTCGTTCCCATCTTTCCACCGCCTGCCGCGATGACTACATATTGCTTCCCACTCACCGAGTAGGTGCAGGGCGTAGCATATCCACCCGCGGGAAGCTGAGTTTCCCATAAGATGTTGCCGTTTTCTTTGTCGAAGGCGCGAAATTTCTCGTCTTTGCTTGCGCCAATGAATAACAAGCCGCCTTTGGTAACAATTGCCCCACCGTAATTCTCAGTCCCTGTGGGCGCGATGCCTTGCTTGCTCAGTTCCTCAAACTCGCCCAAAGGCACTTTCCACAAGATTTTGCCACTGCTCAAATCTACGGCATTAAGCGTTCCCCAAGGCGGGCGCACTGCGGGATAGCCATTTTGGTCAAAAAAGCGATTGTAGCCTGTGGTCGTATAGGGAGTTTCAGCACGGCGAACTTTCTGTTTTTTGTCGCTAATTTCTTTTTTGACCACCTCTTGTTTGCCTTCTATTTCTAACAAAAAAGAAACTAATGCCTCTTTTTCGTTGTCCGAAATATGCTTGAAGGCGGGCATCATGCCTTTGCCATTGTTGATAAATTTCAATACCTCAGCTTGCTTGTATTTTTTTTTCAAATCAATCAAAGATGGATAATTGCCCCCTGTATTTCCTTCTCGGTTTTCTCCATGACAAGCCGCACAGTTTTGCGTATAAACGCCCTTGCCCATTTTGGCAAAGTCAAGCTGGTCGTACTGCTCAATGTCTATAATTTTGAGAATCCAAGGCATTTCGTTGGCATTGAGGTAAAAAACGCCTGTTTCTTTATCAAAAGCCGCGCCGCCCCACTCGCCGCCGCCGTCAAATCCTGGGAAAATAATCGTGCCTTGTTTGCTCGGTGGAATAAATCGCTGTCCCGTTTTGGTGGTCTGCCAAATTGCTTTGACGTAATCGTGTGATTCAGGAGAAATATTGGTGATTTCATCTTCTGTAAATACTTGACGCACAAAAGGTTCAGGCAAGGTGGGTACAGGCTGTGTGGGGTGTGCCTGCTCGCCTGCAAGGTCAGAAGGCGGTACAGGAATTTCCTCTATCGGAAAAATAGGTTCACCTGTTTCTCTGTCAAATAGGAAAATAAGTCCATGTTTGGTAATTTGGGCGACAGCTTCTATTTTTTTGCCATTTTTAGTAACCGTAACCAAATTAGGGTTGGCAGGCAAATCTTTGTCCCAAATGTCGTGATGTACCGTTTGGAAATGCCAAATCCTTTCGCCAGTGGCGGCATTGAGTGCTATCAGGCAGTTAGCGAACAAATTAGCACCTTTGCGGTTTCCCCCATAAAAATCTGCTGCCGCCGAGCCAGTAGGCACAAAAACGATTCCTCGCTTTTCGTCCAAACTCATGCCCGCCCAGTTGTTTGCACCACCTACTTTTTTATATGCCTCTTTGTCTTCCCAAGTATCATAGCCAAGCTCGCCTGGGTGCGGAATGGTATGAAAAATCCATGTACGCTTGCCTGTACGTATGTCATAGGCGCGCACGTGTCCAGGTGCTGCGTCAGCTCCTTCGGAAAGGCGCATACCCATAATAAGTAAGTTTTTATAAACAATCGCAGGTGTATTGGAAACAATAAAAAAATCTTTTTTGTCGTAATCTAAATCTTCATGCAAATCTACTTTCCCATTCGTCCCAAAGCTGCGAATGACCTCGCCCGTTTGGGCATTCAATGCAAAAAGATAAGCACCAACTGTAAGCAAAATCCGCTTGTCATTGCCTGATTCCCAGTAAGTAAGCCCGCGATTTGTCCCTGCCCAGGCATATTCACCTTCCGAAATTTCTTTCAAAGGGTCAAAAAGCCAAATTTGTTTTCCAGTTGCGCCTTCTAAGGCAAAAAACTTTTTCATAGGCGAAGACGCATACAAAACTCCGTTTACCACAATCGGCTGACATTGGATTTGCGAACGATTTTTAGCAGTATCAGCATCACCTGTGCGGTACGTCCATGCCACTTTCAGGTTTTTTACATTTTCTTTATTTATCTGATTTAGAGGGGAGTAGCGCGTAGATTCCTTATCACCACCATAGTTTGTCCAATCCACATTGGCACTTGGGTCGGTGGGCGAGCCGCAGTTAGAAAGCATCAACTGAAAAGATGCAAATAGTAACGCGTAAAAAGTAGTTTGTTTGATTCGTTTTTTCATTTTCAAAGGAAGTTTTTAATTTTTTATTAAAACGGACTTGTTTAGTTGAGGAAATTAATGCTTTTAGCACACAGATAACGCTGATTTTACGAATAAAATACGGATTTTTAAATTTTTATCCGTAAAATCTGTTAAATCCGCGTTATCAGCGTGCCTAATTTATCAAATCAACCTACAAAAAACAAACTCAAACTATTGTTTTGGTTGATTTCTACAATAAAATCTATAATTTTTTCATATTTTTAATTTGCTAAAACCATGTTTTTCAGCGCATTGACCCAGCGCGGGTCTGTGTTAAGGCTTTCTACCATCTGCCAATGTTCGCCCCCTTTTTCCTCGAACAGTTCTTTGTATTCCTCACCAACTTCGATAGTCGTTTCCAGACAATCCGCTACAAAGGAAGGCGTAAAAACCAAGATTTTCTTTTTGCCTTCTTTCGCTAATTTTTCGATAGTAGCGTCTGTGTAAGGCTGAATCCAAGGGTCACTCCCAAGCCGAGATTGGAAGGAAATTGTGTAGTCTTGGCTGGTAAGTGCCAATGTCTGAGCTAATTGGCGGGCGGTTTCTACACACTGGGCGCGGTAACACAGGCGATTTTTTTCAGAAAACTCATCACAACACCCACTTGTCAGGCATCGGCTGTCTGCATTACGAAGCTGGCGTTGGGGCAAGCCATGAAAAGTGAAAATAACGTGGTCAAACTGATGCGAAGCGAGATATTTTTTGCCTAATGCCGCAAAAGTTTCAATCATTTCTGCATTGTTGGGATAGCTATCAATCAGTACCACCTGCGGCATCAGTTGCCACTGGCTGAGGAGGCGCATCACTTTTTCATGTACCGAACCTGTGGTGGCAGAGGCATATTGGGGGAAAAGTGGCAATACGATTATTTTTTTGATAGCTTGACTTTTCAGCTTTGCGAGCGCAGATTCCATGCTTGGACTTTGGTAGCGCATTGCCAGCGAAACTACATAATCATCACCCAGCGCATCTTGTAGTAAATCAGCCAGTTCCACCCCATAAAATAGCAATGGAGAGCCTTTTTCTGTCCAGAGTTTCTTGTAAATCTTGGCGGACTTGGGCGAACGAAAAGGCGCAATGATGAGATTGACCAATAAAAAACGAAGGATTGGATTTATATCAATTACTCTGCCGTCCATCAGAAATTCGCGCAAATATTTACGCACATCAGGAATGGAAGGGCTGTCAGGAGTGCCAAGATTGACTAATAAAACGCCTGTTTTGAGTTTCATTTGAGTTTTTTTAGAAGGGAGAACTTATGTACTAACTTGGTTTTATTTGCAAGATAAAAAATAAAAACATAGCAATTACGTTACTGCAAAGGTTTTTGCCAAATAGCGCGATACAAAAAGCAAACATAAGACAATACCGCCTAAATACCAATTCGCAAAGATAGTTGCCAGCGTTGCGTCCATCACTATCAGGGAAATCACGCCACTTTTCACCGCTTTCATCACATTGGCGGGGATAGGCTGCTTGATGGCTTTGAGCAAGGGCGGGAAAATAAAATACACAAAAAGCAATAAAAAAGGCAAGGCAAATACATTTTTGGAAAAGAAAAACAGCAATAATGCCAAAGAAATAACCACCGCCACATACATCGCAAAGCCCCACCGCAAGTTTTTCGTATCGCCTCCATGCACTTCCCCGCGACTGACCGTAGTGATTGCCGCAATATAAACGATAGGAATAAACGCTAAAAACCAAAAATCTGACACATTAGAAGTTACTATACTCGCGCCAAGCAATAAGTTTCCACCGCGACACAAGCCCATGTTCAGAGGTGCAAAAAAAGCATGGTGTTTGCCCTTGTAGTCGTACAAAACAGCCAAACCAGCCACCACAAACGCAATGCCTCCACTGAGCAAAGAAACCTTGAAAGCACACAAAATCCCTATGATGAGCAAACCAAAGCCCAGCAAGCTGGCGTTTTGTTTACTTACTTTTCCACTCGGAATCGGGCGTTCAGGGCGTTCTATCTTGTCTAATTCTGCATCAAAAACGTCGTTTAGCACTACGCCACCACCGTACAAACCCACCGTAGCAAGCATCAGAAAGGGCAAATCATACACAGGAAAACTTAGGATATTCCATGCCGACTGCGCCAAATTGCCCACGATAGAAGCATGAGGAGGAACGTAATAACTAAGGGACGCACCTGCGATGATGTCCGCTACGGCAGTAACGATATTGGCAGGGCGCATCAGTTGTAAATAAGGTTTCATCAAATTCTTTTTTGACAAAGGTATCAAATATAGCCTAAATCGCCTAATTGCGCAGGCGTGTTTATAGGAATTATCATCCCATTTTTGATAAAATAAATCCTATCACTTATTTCTGTAATGTGTCTATGTAGGTGGTCTGTGATAATTATTCCTTTTCTTTTCTTCTCATTATCAATGATTTGCTTTAGTTTTTCTACTTGTAGCGGGCTTACATGGGTGAATGGCTCGTCCAAAATGGTAAATTGAGTATTCGCTTTTAGCACCAATAAAGTTTCTATCCAGCGACATTGACCGCCAGAAAGTTCCCCAAAGCGAAAAGAAAGTAAGGTTGCTAATTCAGGAAAATCGACAAATAAGGTTTCAGGTGCTACCTCATACCAATCCAGCGCAGTTTTTACTTTTAGACTTTTAGGAATAAACTCATTTTGAGGAAGATAGTTAATCAAACCGTTCACTCGAAAGGGCTTTTGTACATACTTTTCATTCACCCTGACAGACTTCCCTACCTGTGTGCCTTCTAATGTACCGAGCCAAGTTTCTTCCATGAAGCCCATCAATAGCTGTAGCAAAGACGATTTTCCTGCCCCATTCCTACCCAACAGCCCTACCACTTCGCCCGTTTCACATTTCATATACACATTTTGCAAAATCTTGGTGAGTTTGTAAGAAAGCCAAACACTATCTATTTCTAAAATACTCATCTTAAATAAGTTACAATGGTAAATAAAAATATCATTATCAAAAAATCAATCCCCAGCGCACCTGCCCAAAGCTGTTTTTGCCCTAAATGGCAGTTGTGATAAAAGTAAAATTCTTTTGCCCAAAAAATCTGATAGAAATACCAAATAATACCATTTACAGCTATTTTTGTAACTAAAATAATGCTTAAAGAGTTGATTACCCCTGACTTGTAGATTAAATATGTATTTGTAAGGGTTACAAGTAAGGTAATCAATGCAAAACCCTTGTAAAAATGAAAGATAGCTTTTAGTTGTTTGAACATCAGTATTTTGAGGTTTACAGCACGCTTACGCGCTAATCCATAAGCAAGCTAAGTAGATTAGGATAGAAGTAGCAAATCCTTTTTATTTCTTTAACAAGATTTACGATTATTTAATATTCAATCAAAACATTTTATTTTTAAGAAATTAATTATACCTTTAACACTAATTTCTAAAAAAATAAACCACAAAATATATGAAAAAAATTCTCATTATTATAGTTAGCCTTATCGTTATTGTAATAGCAGTATATTTTGGCTTTCTCACTTTTACCAAGATGGCAAGCCCCGAAACCTCTGCACAGTTTGATAAAAATGGATTGAAAATTGGCGTTTTTTACTCACAGCCCTCCAAAAAAGAACGGGATATTTTTGGTGGCTTGCTCCCCTATGGCAAGGTGTGGCGCGCTGGCGCAAACGAAGCAACCGAAATAGAGATTAGCAAAGATGTTGCTGTGGGCGGAAGTGCCTTAAAAGCAGGTCGTTACTCTGTTTTTATCATTCCAAACCAAGATAAGTGGACTATCATTTTTAACAAAAGTATAGGGATATGGGGAACGCAATACGACCAAGAAGATGATATTCTGCGCGTAGATGTGCCTGTAAGCGAACGTCCTGAAGTGCTGGAAAAGCTCACTTTTTCCTTCCAAGAGGCTGAAACTGGCGCAGATATGAGTATCGAGTGGGACAAGGCAAAGGTACTTGTGCCTATCCGATAAAAAATTTATTCGCAAAAAGCATCAAACTATGGTGAATGGTTTGGTGCTTCTTGTTTTGATTGTATAACAATTTTTGTGGTAGAGGAATCCCCACCGTTAAAACGGTGGGTTAAAAATAACACCTCGCTTTATGCCCGCAGTGGAACTGGGGGTGGGCTTTTTGTCAGAGAAACTTTGTTTTTAAGCCAAAGTGATAATTGTCAGATGAATACATTGATTTACAGGGTTTTATACAGAATATGAAATACAAATCATTTATAATCAACGCTTTTTTGGTCGTTTTTTTTGGCATTTTTTCACCCACCGCCCGCGCCCAAACACCTTTCAAAGACATTAGCAAAGAGGCTGGGATTAACCACGTTTTCAAGGTTTTTGAGGGGTTTTTTGGAGGGGGAGCTTGCGTACTGGATTACAACAATGATGGCTTCGAAGATGTATTCTTAACGGGCGGAATGAATGAGGATAGATTATATAAAAACAATGGAAATGGCTCTTTCACAGACATTTATGGTAGTTCAGGACTTACGCCAAGCCGCAAATTTATCACCCAAGGCGCAGTAGCCGCTGATGTGAACCGAGATGGTTTTGTAGATATTTTCATCACCACCATCAGCACCAAAGACGTGATTAAACCCATACCAAGAGCAGAAAACTTGCTGTTTCTCAACAATGGAAACGGCACTTTTCGCAACGCGACGCAGGAATATGGGCTGTCAGCACTCAGTTCTTTTAGCACAGGCGCGAGTTTTGGAGATGTAAACGCTGACGGTTTTCCTGACCTGTATGTGGGCAATTATTTTACTGAATATCAAGGAAAACTAAACACCATCAGCGATGCCACGATAGTAGGCGCAAACCAAATCGCCAAAGGTCATTTGTTAATAAACAGCGCAGGGAAAAAACTCGAAAATACCTACGAAGAATATGGATTGACTCACAGAGGGTTTGGTTTTGGTGGCTTGTTTACAGATTATGACAATGACGGCGACCAAGACTTATTGGTCAATCACGACTTTGGCTACAAACGCACGCCTAATTTATTTTTAGAAAACCAGTACCCCTCCTCTCAATTTACCAATGTGGCAGAAAAACTAAAAATGGATTTGAGAATCAATGCAATGAGTTCAGCAGTAGGTGATTACAACAATGATGGACTGATGGATTATTTCATTACCAACATTCGGTTTAATCATTTCATGGTCAATACGGGCAAAGAAAATGTTTTCGCAAACAAAACCCAAGAATTGGGGTTGTACTATATGACCATTAGCTGGGGCGCAAATTTTGCCGATTTTGACCACGACGGCGACCTCGATTTATTCGTTGCCAATGGAGATTTGAACCCAAACTGTATGCCCATGGCAAATTTTTATTTCGAAAACAATAACGGCACTTTCAAAGAAAATGCGCGGGCAATGGGGCTAAACGACTACGGAATAGGTAGGGGTTCTGTCGTTTTTGACATGGACAATGATGGAGATTTGGATATTTTGGTGGTCAATCAAACGCCAGTGTTGGCTTATCCTGTTGAATCGCAAACTCGATTATTCAGAAATGATGCCGCAAAAGGGAATTGGGTCAAAATAAAACTGCATGGTCTTCAAGCTGAAACGCATGGGATTGGGTCAAAAATTGAAATCGTAGCTAATGGGAAAACAATGATTCGCGAGATTGATGGTGGTGGGTCAAGCCATTTGTCGCAAAACTCAACCATCACGCACTTTGGCGTGGGCAATGCCACTGAGATTGAAAAAATCACTGTCCACTGGACAGGTGGAAAAAAGCAGGTATTAGCAAAGCAAAAAATAAATCAAGTCATTGAAATTACAGAAACTCCTGATGAAAAACCCAAATTTAGCTATTATTGGCTTATTGCCTTGGGAATTGTCATTGTAGGATTTATATTTATCAGGAAAAAGTGGAAAAAATAGCATTAAAAAAATGAGAAAAATACAAATTATTATTTTTATTGTCATCATCATTTTAGCAATCTCAGGAAGCATATACGTGCGCTTGGGTGGGACTAAAAACGTGGAAATAAAAGAAATTACAACAGACACGTATTGGTTAGCAGGGAAGAAATATGCAGGAAAGCGTAATAACAAAGCCTATACAAAGTTACTAAACGAAACTGCAGATTTGGTAAAAAACAAACAAATAAATGGTGTTTTTTCTGTTTATCATTTTATAAACCCTGATAGTGAGAAAGATACATTAAATACGCTGGTTGGCATTATTGTCGCAGACACCACACAACAGATGCCTGATGGCTACACATTAGAAAAACTGAACTCTCAAAAAGCGATTCAGGCTTTGATTCAGTCGCATTGGCTGGTTTCACCAAATCCTGTCGAAGTCAATAAGCAAATGAAAGAATATGCCTTAAAAAACCGCGTTGTTCTCAAAGAAGAAATCTTGGAAAAGTACAATCAAGACAAGGAAATCCTAACGGAAATTGGCATTAAAGAGTAAAGAAAAAAAGTCTTATTCATACACGCGCAAAAATAATGTTCTCCAACTTATTTACTTAAAGATTTACCAAAAACTTCATGGTATCGATACCATCAGCATAGTCATTCATAGATGGAAGTTGCGCCCTGCCAAAGTCTATAAATGATGGAAAACGCTGATAATCACCAACAATGCACTGCAATTTTTCTTGTGCATCGCCCAGTTTCTGTGTTAAAGCAGCAACATCTGTATATTTTTCGTAGTGCATCACAGAAATTGAGGAAAAAAGGCTTTCATTTTCGAGTAACATCAAAAATCCATTGTCCAAGTGTGGAATAGTTCTCACCAAAAAAACAGACTTATTGTAGTCGTAATTATTGATGTATTTGTGGTGATGAATGATATTTTTATAGGGTTCTATGGCTTCAAAAAATAGGCTAAAACCATAGTTTTCAGGCACATACAGCTTGGTAATATTTCGGCAACCCAGCCCAAAATAGGTAAAAATGTCCTTGCCCAATTCCGCCAACTGCGCTGTGGTTTCTTCTCCATGCAAGACGGCTACCGAAGTTCTATTTTTGCGAATAATCGTAGGATATTTGCTAAAATAATAGTCAAAGTAGCGCGCCGTATTGTCGCTGCCTGTGGCTATCACTGCATCAAAATCTTTCAACCTTTCCACTATTTCTATTTTTTGAGCAAACTCAGGGGCAATTTGTATCAATTTGGTTATCAGAAATTTCATCAAAAAACTATCTTGCGAACTGAGCTTTACCTGCAAATGATGCCCACTGACCAGCACACAAATCAGGTCATGCACGCCCACCATAGGAATATTTCCTGCCATAACGACTCCTATTTTACATGGATTTTTGATTTCGGTATATTGATTTAACCATGCGTTAAAAGTATTTTCGTCCAAATAATGAAGCAGACCTTGGAAGGCAAAAAGTACATTGTCGGGAGTGAACCAAGGATTATCAGACGCTGCACGCTGAAAAATATCTGCTAACTCGTCTTTTTCTAAATTTTCAAGACTTGTTTTTAAGGATAAAAAAGCATTTTTTCGTGCTGTTAAGTTCATTTGGGCAGGTTTTTTATAATGATGATATTCTTAGGGCAAAGGTAGGCAAAATTTACCAATAAAAAATTTGTAGATGTTTTCACACCAACAACTTATAAGTAAATGCCCAAAACAAAAGTGCTTTTTTATTTTTGTAACTCCTTAAAAATCAATTATCGGACACTTTAAAAGTGTCCGATAAATTTGTTTTGACACCAACAACTTATATAATATTTTGAAAATCAATAAATTACATTGCTTTTTTCAGAGCTTCTGTCAGCTTGGGAATAATGTCAAAGGCATCACCCACGATTCCGTAATCCGCCGCTTTGAAGAAAGGCGCATCAGCATCTTTGTTGATAACCACGATGGTTTTGGAAGAACTCACGCCCGCCAAGTGCTGAATTGCGCCCGAAATACCTACCGCTACATAGAGATTTGGGCTTACCTTGATGCCCGTCTGCCCTACGTGTTCGTGGTGTGGTCGCCAATCCATGTCAGAAACAGGCTTTGAGCAACCTGTGGCGGCGTGCAAGGTTTTTGCCAATTCCTCAATCATACCCCAATGCTCAGGTCCCTTCAAACCACGACCGCCAGAAACTACAATATCGGCATCTGTCAATAAAATATCACCTGTTTTTTGTGTTGTTTCTTTGATTTGGACAGGAGAGGCTGTGATAGCAGGGCTGAAACTTTCCACTGCTGCCGTTTTGCCTTTTTCAGTCATTGCTACTGCGTTCTTCTTGATAGTCAATACTTTCTTGGCATTATTCAGGGCTACTTCTGTAAATGCTTTTCCTGAAAAAACGCTTCTTTTGACCACAAACCCCTTGCTAAAATCAGGCTTTTCTATCACATTAGAGGCAACTGATGCACCTAACTTGATGCCCACCATGGGCGCAGCAAGGTCATTCAAAATTGACTTTGCAAAAATCACGACCTCTGCATTTTGTGCCTCTGCCGCCTGTGCCACCAATTCCGCAACTTGGCTCGCCTCTAACTTGCCAGAAACTGCAAATTGTAGGACTTTATCCGCACCATAATTACCCAAGTCTGCCGTAGCTGTATCACTTGAAGCCAGCGCAACTACTTGACCCTTTGCTATTTCTGCACCGTAGGCTACTGCTTCGAGTGCAGATTTCTTAGGCGCACCATTTTCAGATTCTATATATATTAATACGTTCATTTTTATTAAATTATTAATTTTTGGTTGTTAAATTGTTAGTAGTTCAATCGTTAGTTATTGAATTATTCAAATAATAAAAATTTATAATTCATAACTAATAATTCCTAACTCATTAAATTACTTTTGCTTCACTTTTAAGCATTTCTACCAAGTGCGCCACATTGCCTGCATCAATCATTTTGCAGTTGCCTCTTGGGGCAGGTACTTCATAACTTGCCACTTGTGTTGCCACTGTAACACCCACAGGTTGAACTACTTGCAAAGGTTTACTTTTGGCAGTCATAATGCCTCTCATGTTTGGAATTTTCCACTCTGCGATGGGTTCTTGACAACCTGCCACAAAAGGCGTAGGAAGCTGTACGACCTCTTTTCCACCCTCAATTTCGCGGTACATTGTCGCTACATTTCCATTCAAATCTAACTTCATACAAGGTACTACGCAAGGGATTCCCAACATTGCCGCTACCATGCCATGCACCTGCCCACCATTGTAATCGCTTGATTCTCTACCTGTTAAAATCATATCATACTGGTTTTTCTTGGCTATATCTGCGATTTGGGTAGCAACAAAAAAGGCATCTGTTGGCTCGGCATCTACGCGAATAGCGTCGTCCGCACCTATTGCCAATGCCTTGCGAATTGTCGCTTCAGTTTCCGCCTTGCCTACACAAAGCACCGTAAGTTTGCCCGCAGTTTGGTCGCGCAACTCCACCGCCCTTGCCAGCGCAAAGTCGTCATAAGGAGCAATCACAAAGGTTAGCCCTGCCAAATCGGGTTTACCATCTTTGAAAGGAATTTTGGCATTCGTATCTGGAACGTGGCTTATACAAATTAAGATTTTCATGCGTATAAAAATGAATGGTTATATATATGTTATATTTAATTCAAAAATTAAGTTTTTCATGTGAAAACTCATGAAAAAGGGTATGAGATAATTAATACACTTTTAGATTCCCAGTTTGCCATGTAGCTCCATCAAAAAAAATTACATCATCAAGTTTTTGTTGCCTGACAATTTTGTAGAAAGTTCCCCCCGCTAAAGAGAGGGGTTATCTTTAACTACGCCTTTTAAGGCGTGGAGCTAACAATTACAATTACAGAATGCTTATTTCTTGAATGTCAATTAATGGTAGGAACTCCCCAAAATAAAGAACATTTATTTCCTGAATATCAATCAAGAGGGCAGTCTACACAATGCAAGAGAAAAGCTGTTTTATCAAGACGTTTATTTCAAAACGATTATACATATAGAATTGTTTTATGGTTTTTTGGGTGTAAATCATATCAGTATGACCCTTTTTTACTTTTTTCTTGTATCAATAGTGCGAAATTAGAAAGCAATTTTATGATTAGAAAATTTTTAGCAAAAAATATTATGCACGCCGAGTATTTTTTCAGTCCTTAACTTTTCTTTTAATCTAAAAACACACTCACTTTTTTCTCTCATGCGCGCCAATGTCAGGCGTGTTTGCGCGCACAACTCCTCCAATATCAATTAAAACACCAATATTCAACCCTTTGCCAAGGGCAGGGCTGAGAGAATCTAAACGAAAATCCAAGCGAAAAGCACTGCGAAAGCGCGGTCTTTGATTCAAGATATTATTGTTGCTATTAAACTGATTATCAGTGGTTTTGAGCAAGCAGTTTCTTACTAACCAGCGCGCAGGAGTGCCTGGTTGATTTATGACCTGAAAATCGTTCATTCTATCGCCCCAAGCTATGCAGTTGGTCATCTGGAAGGAAAGTGGTGATTTTAAGACACTTGCATCTGGTAATTGATAAAAGTTAGACATAAAAACGGTGGGGTCTTCAGTGAAAAACCGCGTTTCTGTATTGGCAAAAGTGCAGTGCAGAAAAGTGTATGTGCCACCTGCCAAGCAAGCAACTGCGTTTTGTGTGCAATTATTAATCTGCGTATTGACCATGTAAACATCTGAGCTAAAAGAGATTAGCCCACGCAAGCGCATATTTTCAATGATGGTATTTTCCACCACCAATTCAGGAATAGTGTCATTGTCGGGCGGCGCGCCAATCCGCAAACCTACGTTTCCATTTCGCAGGTGCGCGTGGCGAATTTGGTTGTTTTTGCTTCCTACATCAAAATAAATTGCGTCCCACTGCCCTGGCACGTCTGCGTACTGCCTATCCAAGCGCACCCCACGAAAATTTACCTTGTCGAGTAGCGTACCATTGATGGTCAAGTTTCCTTTTATCAGCATTGCCGCGCCCATGTCCATATACACCGTTACGCCCTTTTCTATGGTCAAATTTACCAAAGAATCTACGGTTAAAACTCCAAAAATCACGTAAGGTTTTTTGCCTGCCCAGACCGTATTCTGCCTGATGCGCTGACTGCGAAGGTAGTTGGCATCTTGTCCCCAGCCCCAAATCTTGACCTCTTGCCTGTTATCATTCACTCTGAAAAGCAAAGAATCGCGCACAATGAAAGGCAAATCTGCTTGCTTTGGGTTTATTTTTGCAGTCATCAAGATAAGCAAGCTGTCTTTGCCTAAGAGTCGAATATTCTGAATGTTATTTTTCGTTTCTCCATTGACTGTCATGGTGTAAGGCGAGTTTTGCCCACCCGCAATGCTTATCTCACTGATATTGATAGCATTGCGATTATTATTAAAGACCATCAATCGTCGCGTAAAAGTGGGCTGGGACGTAAAAACCGTATCAAAAAAAATAGTATCTCGCGAAAAAGAAAGCCTTGCCCCACTTTCCGTTGTAATTATTTCGTTAGGTGGCGTACAGGAATAAAGCACTAAAATAAAGTAGGAAAAATAGATAATGTACTTAATTATATTTTTTAAAAACATGGCTTATTTGTTTTGATACGCCAAATATAGAGAAAAATGCACGTTTTTGATTCATACTCTTTTATATCTATTCTCAAAATTTTTCGTTTAAATATAAATACATATCGAAAAAACTGGTAGCTGTTTCCAAAGGATTAAAACTACTTAATTATTTTTATACACTAATAATCAACGCTTTATGAAAAAATTAGTATTATTACTGCTGATACTTTCGGGGGTGCAGGTGCAGGCACAAATCTTGGACAGGCTGAAAAACAAGGCAAAACAAGCCGCCAATAATGCCGCACGCACTGCCAAAGAGGAAGGATTTTTCCAACTCAATAAGATGCGTGAGGAGTACGACACGACCAGCTTTAACTACGCGATTGCCCTGAGTGATAATGCCGCCCTTTTTCAGAATAAAGAACGGTTTGGCAAGCAGAAAGTCCTCTTAATCAAGGGAGTATATAGGGCTGACCAACGCGCAGAACGTCCCATAGACAATGCGCGAGAAAGCAATGGCATGGCGGAAATGCTCTATGCCAACAATAAATATAAGATGGCAGAGGTCAGCTTCAAAGGCACTAAACTATTGCTGGAAGGCATTGGCGAGAGTTCACACCCTATTTATGCACAGACTTTGAGCAATCTGGGCTTGCTTTACCACACAACGGGCAGGTACGCGCAGGCGGAAAAATTTACGGAGGCGGGCTTAGAAGCAAGCAAAAATAGCCCAACTTTATCTGCCTACGGTGCATCTCTGAACAATAAGGCGGTGCTTTACAAGGACTTAGGGCGATATTTGGAAGCAGAAAACCTGATGGAGCAAGCACTCACCGCTATCAAACAAAGTAAAGGAGAAAATAGCCTTCCGTATGCTATCTGCCTGAATAACAAGGGTATACTTTTTCAGACGATAGGTCGATATGACAAGGCAGAGGAAATTTTCAAATCTTCTTTGGCGATTGCACAGCCTTTGTTGAAGGAAAAATCGTTGAACTACACGCGTTTGCAAATGAATTTGGGTTTGCTTTACCAAGACATGAAAAAATATGAGGAAGCATCACAAATTTATACAGATGTAAAATCAAATTTGGAAAAAAAAGTAGGCAAAAAACACCCTGATTACGCGCATTTGCTCAACAATTTAGCCGCTTTTTATTTGGAAACAGGCAAAAATGATGAGGTGGAAAAATTACTCAATCAAGCAGCAGACATTTACAAGAGTAAGTTTGGCGAAAATCACCCTTCTTATGCAAACACTATCAGCAACTTAGGGAATTTTTATCGGATAAATGACCAACTGGACAAGGCGGAAAGCCTACTTGCGAAAGTGGCGAGTATCCGTAAGTCGGTCTTGGGCGAAAAGCACCCCGACATGATTAAGTCCGAGGAAGATTTGGCGTTGCTTTACTGGCAGAAAGGTGATTTGAAAAAAGCAACGGCTGGATTTCGTGAGGTTTTGAAGAAAAATATGGACATTGTTCAAAACAATTTTCCCGCCCTGAGTGAGTATGAAAAAACCAAGTTTTGGGATTTGGTTAGTCCTAAATTCCAGATTTTTTATTCACTGGTGATTCAGGCATATCCGCAAGATAAAAGTCTTTTGAATGAAATGTATAATGCCCACATAAATCTCAAAGGTCTTTTGCTCAGTGAAAGTACAAAAATCAAAAATCAGATTTTGAATAGCTCGGACGCGGCACTGGTGGAGGAATACAAAACATGGACTGACCAAAAAGAAATGCTTGGCAATTACTACATGATGAGTCGTGAGGAATTGGCAGAGGAGAATATCAATTTGGATTCTTTGGAAAATGCGACGAACCAAACGGAAAAATCGCTTTCACAAAAGTCTGCGCTTTTTGCCAAAGGCTACGAACAACTAATTTATAAACTGGACGACATCAAAAAAGTGCTTGCCCCAGAGGAAGCCGCAGTAGAGATAATTCGCGTGCAAAAGTTTGATAAGAAGTTCACAGACAATGTGTTGTATGTGGCACTGGTACTGAGTAAGGACAAAGAAAATCCTGAAATTGCAGTATTGGAAAATGGAAGGACTTTGGAAGGGCAGAGTTTTAAGATGTATAAAAACGGGATTCGTACCAAAATAGAGGACAACAAATCTTATAATGCCTATTGGGAAAAAATCAATGAGCTGGTCAAAAACAAAAAAGTGGTCTATCTTTCTTCTGATGGTATCTATAACCAAATCAATGTCAATACATTAAAGAATACGGCAGGGAAATTTGTGGTCGAAGAACGCGAAATAGAGATGGTTGCCAACTCACGCTTCATTCCCCAAATCAAAAATCCAAGCAGCAGTTTGAAAGGTAAAAACGCAATTTTGATAGGTTTTCCTGACTATGGTAGTGCCAATACGATAGTGGATTTGCCTGGCACCAAAATAGAAGTTGAAACTATTAACCAAGTATTGAAAACCAATAAGTTACAAACTAATATGCTACTCTCTGCCGCCGCCGCCGAGGAATCAGTCAAAAAGGCAGATAATCCCAAAATCTTGCACATAGCCACGCATGGTTTCTTCTTGGCGGACTTAGAAAATTTTGGGCAAGATAAAATTTTTGGGGTGGAAACTTCGAGAGCAAAGGAAAACCCTCTCCTACGCGCAGGACTCATGCTCGCAGGTGCGGAAGGTGCTATGAATCAGCAAAATAGCACTGAAACAAAAGGACAAAACAATGGCATTTTGACGGCTTACGAAGCTATGACCATGAAGCTCGACGATACGGACGTAGTCGTGCTAAGTGCCTGTGAAACAGGGCTTGGTGATGTAAAGCATGGAGAAGGGGTGTATGGTTTGCAAAGAGCTTTTCAGGTTGCGGGTGCAAGGTCTATCATTATGAGTTTGTGGAAAGTAGATGACAATGCCACCAAAGAACTGATGCAAACTTTCTATGCTAACTGGCTGAAAACCAATGATAAAAACAAGGCTTTTATCACTGCACAAAATACCATTAAGGCAAAATACAAATTCCCCTACTTTTGGGGTGCATTCGTGTTGGTTACGAATTAAAAATGATAAAGTAAAAAATAAATATCAATTTTCCACCATGATTGCAAAGAATAGCAATCATGGTGGAAAATTAAATAAAACAGTTAAAATACTCTAAGTAACTACGCAAAATTAGTTTATGTTATAGTTATCGCATAAAATATTGATTATGAGGCATTTGCAATAATTCATAATTTATAACTAATAATTCATAACTACTTAAATCAGACTTTCACCAGTCATTTCTGCGGGTTGCGCTATGCCCATCAGCTTGAGAATCGTAGGCGCTACGTCCGCCAGCTTGCCGTCTTTGATTTCTCCTGCGAAGTCATCATCTACCAAGATACAAGGCACTAAATTTAGGCTGTGCGCGGTATTGGGTGAGCCATCAGGATTGAGCATATAATCAGCGTTTCCATGGTCAGCAATCACGATAGAGGCATATCCATTGGCTAATGCGGCATTTAATACCTCGCCCGCGCACGTATCTACGGTTTCGCAGGCTTTGACCACTGCTGAAAACACGCCAGTATGCCCTACCATGTCAGGATTGGCAAAATTCAGGCAGATGAAGTCTGCACTTTTTTGATTAATTTCAGGAATAATGCTATTTTTAAGGTCATTAGCACTCATTTCAGGTTGCAAATCATAAGTAGCCACTTTGGGAGAAGGACACATCAGGCGTTTTTCTCCTTGGAAAACTTCCTCGCGCCCACCTGAGAAAAAGAAGGTAACGTGTGGATATTTTTCTGTTTCTGCAATCCTAATTTGCGTTTTCCCTGCCATCTCCAATACTTCGCCCAAGGACATTTTGGTATTATCTTCCTCAAAAAGTATGTTTACTCCCTTAAAACTTTCGTCGTAGCGCGTCATGGTGAGGTAGTGCAAATTCATTTTGTGCATATTTTGCTCATGGAAATCCTGCTGCGTAAGTGCCATTGTAATTTCCCTGCCGCGGTCTGTGCGGAAGTTAAAACACATCACCACATCACCTTCTTTGATAGTAGCAACAGGCTGATTATCAGCATTAACACAAATAATTGGTTTGATAAACTCGTCTGTAACCTCTTTGGCGTAGGAGGCTTTGATGCCTTCTTCTGCTGACCCGAACTGCTCGCCCTCACCCTTGACGAGTGCATCATAGGCAAGTTTGACTCGTTCCCAGCGTTTGTCCCTGTCCATTGCATAGTAACGTCCTGTAACAGAGGCGATTGTCCCTACCGAGTTTTTCAAATGATTTTCTAATTCGTTTACAAAGCCCAAGCCCGACTGCGGGTCTGTATCTCTGCCGTCAGTAAAAACATGGATAAAAATATTAGTAAGTCCCTCATTTTTAGCAATATCACAAAGAGCCTTTACGTGATTGAGGTGTGAGTGAACGCCGCCGTCAGACACCAAGCCCATCAGGTGAAAGGCTTTATTGTTTTCTTTGGCATATTTCAAGGCGTTCAATAATACAGGATTGCGGTCTAAAGCCTTGTTTTCCACTGCTTTATTGATTTTGACAAACATCTGGTCAATCACCCTGCCTGCGCCCAAATTCATGTGTCCCACTTCGGAATTGCCCATCTGACCTGCGGGCAAGCCTACCGCCAGCCCGCAAGCCTCCAGTTTGCTGTGCTTATACTTGGCATTGAGGCTATCCATTATAGGCGTTTTCGCCTGAGCTACCGCCGATATTTTGGGGTCTAAGCCCAATCCCCAGCCGTCTAATATCATTAAAAGAACTCGCTTGTTCATTTGTTTTTAAAGTAAAATGATAGATTCAGGAAAGATTTAAAACCCAAAATTACCTAATTTCTGATTTATATATTCAAAAATAATTGTTTTTGTTTTCTTTGAAAAATACTTTTAAGAAACGGTTTTAGTAAGGTTTATGTCCTTCAAACTCAGCAATGCGGAAATGCCCAACACCAAACCGCAACCAATCACATTGTACCAAAGAAAGAAAATATTGGTGTATTGCCAGCAGTAAATTATGGTGATTTCTGCCAAGATTGCTGCCACAAATACCGCCGTTCCTTTGACGAATTTGAGGTAAAATGCGGTAAGGAAAATGCCTAAAATTGTTCCATAAAACAGTGAACCTAAGATGTTTACCGCTTCTATCAGGCTACCACTTAGCGCACCCGCAAACTCCGCAAACAAGATAGCGTACAACCCCCAAGCGATATTCGAGATTTTGGAAACATTCAAGTAATGCGTGCCAGAACCGTCCTTTTTGATGATGCGTTTATAGACATCGACCACAAAAGTAGAGGCAAGTGCATTGAGTTCGGAGGCAGTCGCAGACATGGACGCGCAGAAAATAACTGCAATCAGCAAACCAATCACGCCCGCAGGTAAGTGGTTGATAACGAAGCTCAAAAAAATATAATTGGTGTCTGTGGCTTTGGGTTTTCCTTCTTTTTCATTGTTTTGATGGATAAGTGCAATCGCCTCTTTACGAACACTTTGTGCCTGCGCCTCTACTTCTTGGAAAGATTGTTGTTTTTCTGCAATCAAACTTTCACTGTCAGTGTCCATCGCATCAGATAATTCAGCAACTTTTGCCGTTTTTTGGCTGACAATTTCGCTGTATTGTGCTTCTAACTGCCTGAATTTGAGGCTATCTGCGGTTTGATAAATTTTGCCAACTTCTACTTGGTTAAAGAAAATAGGAGGTGTATTGAACTGATAAAAAACAAAGACCAGTGTCCCCAAAAGCAAAATAAAAAACTGCATGGGAATTTTGATAAATCCATTAAAAATTAGCCCCAAACGACTCTCTGCGGTGGTTTTTCCACCCAAGTAACGCTGTACCTGCGATTGGTCTGTACCAAAATACGACATGGAAACAAAGAAGCCGCCAATCAGCCCCGACCAAATATTATAGCGACTGTTCCAGTCAAAAGTAAAATCAATCACATTGAGTTTGCCCATTTTCCCTGCCAAACTTACCGCTTTGCCAAAGCCTATGTGGTCAGGCAAAAGCTGCATGAGCATCACGCCCGCCGTAATCATGCCCAAAAAAATGACCGCCATTTGTTGCTTTTGGGTTTCACTGACGGCAGTAGTCCCGCCAAAATAAGTATAAATGATGACGACCATGCCAATCGAGAAATTTGTCCAAAAAATATCCCAGCCAAAGATAATCGACAAAATCAGTGAAGGTGCATAAATGGTCAAGCCCGCCGCCAGCCCGCGTTGTGTAAGGAAAAGGAAGGTACATAACGTTCTGGTTTTGAGGTCAAAACGTCCTTCTAAAAACTCGTAGGCAGTATAGACTTTGAGTCGCTGGAAAATCGGTACGAAGGTGATGGACAGCACAATGACCGCCAAAGGCAAGCCAAAGTAAAATTGGATAAAGCGCATTCCATCTGAAAAACCCTGCCCTGGCGTGCTAAGAAAGGTTATCGCGCTCGCCTGCGTAGCCGCGATGGAAAGACCAATCGTCCACCAATTCATTTTTTTGGAAACAAGATAGCTTTCTATGTCATGCTTTTCTTTTCTGCTTTTCCAAATGCCATAAATGGTGATAAAAGCAATCGTACTTACAAGAACAATCCAATCTAAAAGTTGCATTGAGTTGAGGTTTGTGGTTTGGTAGTTAGGGCTTTTGAGGGCTGAAAAAATAGACTCAACGACTCAAAAGCTATCTAAAAAATACTGTAAACCAATAAAATAAAACTATTAATGCTAAAAGATATACAACCAGTGTGATGTAAAGTTGCTTCCATGTTTTAAAAAGTGGAGGCAAGCCTTGATTGTCATCTTCTTGAATAGGCTGATTTTCCATTGTCTGATTAAAAAAAAATGAAAAATAGATAATTTTGAATTTTCAAAAGTAGAAAAAATAAAATGATTTGGGTGGATTACACAAGCCTAAAAATTGTTAAAGAAATGAAAGAAAATTGCTTTTATTTTTGACGAGCAAAATAGTGGGTATGTTCAGGAAAATACTTTTGTTCCTTCCGTACAGTTTTTGCACATCTCTATTTCAGTACGCGATTTCAATAATTGTCGCCTAAAATTTTGATAATCAGCACCCTGCCAAATGGCTTTGAAATTGGTATCTTTCATCTGACCGAGTTTGTGGTGTGCATCTTTGTCAAAACAGCAAGGCACTACTGCGCCGTCCCAAGTAATCACGCAGGAATGCCACATTCGCCAGCAGGAATTTTCTAAACTATTCTTAATGAAGTATTTACCGTCTTCATTTTTTTGATAACGGGTATATTTCTCAATGGTAGGCATCAGAGGTGAGCCATCTTCATAGTCATAAATTTGGGCAGTTTTGAGCTTTACCTCATCTACGCCCATTTCTCTGCCCAATCTTTGTACTTCTGCGATTTGGTGTTCGTTAGGCTTGACGACCAAAAACTGGAAAATAACATGAGGCGTTTTTGATTTCAATTTTTGTTTCCAAGCCAATATATTTTTCGTTCCTGCCATCACTTTTTCCAGTTTCCCCCCTACTCGGTACGCCTGATAGGTTTCTTGCGTAGTTCCATCAATAGAGATTATCAGTCTGTCCAGTCCCGATTCCACTGTTTTTTTGGCATTTTCGTCCGTCAAATAATGAGCATTAGTCGAGGTAGCCGTATAAATATTTCTTTCCGAAGCATAGCGCACCAAGTCTGTGAACTGCGGGTGAAGGTAAGGCTCGCCTTGAAAATAAAAAGTCAGGTAAAGCAGCGTATCTTTGAGTTCGTCAATCACTTTTTTGAACAAATCTTCTTCTAACATTCCCGTTGGGCGCGTAAATGAGCGCAAACCACTCGGACATTCGGGGCAGCGCAGGTTGCAGGAAGTAGTTGGCTCTATGGCTATACTAATAGGTAAACCTTTGTGAATCAGTTTTTTATAATATTTGGAAAAATAATAAGAGGAAAGCACACGCAAGGCATTGCTACTTTTTTGGAAAGTAAGTTTGGAAAACAAATTCATGGAATCTGCTAACTTGCTCATTGGTTTGGCTGATGGTAGAACCCTAATGTATCTTTTTCCAAGTACGTATTGATTTTATTGACCATGCTGGCGGCGGCTTTGTCAGCCGAAATTTTATATAATACCTTGGTTTTGAGGGAGTAAGAAAGCATATTGACAATGCCAAACTCCCGCGCAATAAAGACAGCATCATCTTTGTCAGGCTGTTTTTCTACACGCACAAATTTGCTGACTTCTATTTCTTTACTTCCTGCATAAAAAATTTTCTTTGCCTGCAATACGCGGAGTGTATTTGGCAGATAATCACCTATTTTCATCAAAAGTATAGAATCATTCTTAACCTCGATGTCCATCAAAACTCGCCTTGCTTTTGTGATGGTATCTTGCTGAGAATAAGCATATTTTACTAATGTATCTCCTTGATTATCAATCTGTAAATCTAAATTAACTATGCTTGGCTCGTAGGGATTTCCCTGCATATAGCGATAGGTTTTTACTTGGTAAAAAGAAGTTTGCTCTTGTGTCTTTTGACAAGAACAAATTAAAAAACCAGCAAAAAACATAAATAAATTTACACTTAAAATTCTCATTATCAATTTATTAATTTATATTTTACATCAACTCTGCCAGTTCCAGCCATCGGAACGTTTTTTCCTCAATCATACCGTCCAGCTCACCTATACGCGCGCTCCACTGCGTAAGCTCTGTGTGCGAACCACTGCCACCATTCAGTTTGCTGATGACACCCGTTTTTTCAGTTTCTAACTTACTGATTTCCAACGCCAAATTTTCATATTCCTTTTGCTCTTTGAAGGAAACTTTGCGTTTTGTTTCTTTGCCGTTTGAGGTGCTGACATTATTCGTTTTTGGGCTTTCTATTTTTACATTTTCCTGTTTATATGATTTGCCCACTTTGTTTTTTTCCATTTCCAATCTTTCCTCTTCGAGTTTTTCAGTTCTGTAATCGGAATAATTCCCTGCAAAATCACGAATTTTCCCCTCGCCCTCAAAGATAAAAATGTGGTCGACCAGCCTGTCCATAAAATAACGGTCGTGCGAAACCACCAGCAAGCACCCACCAAAACTCATCAAAAAGTCTTCCAAGATGTTCAGCGTCTGAATATCCAAGTCATTGGTAGGCTCGTCGAGAATCAGAAAGTTGGGGTTGCGAATCAAGATTTGGAGGAGTTGCAAGCGTTTTTTCTCGCCCCCACTGAGCTTGCTCACAATGTCGTACTGCGTTTTGGGTGGAAAATTGAACAAATTGAGCAGTTGAGTGGCTGTAATTACCTCACCTGTGCCTGTTTGCAAAACCTCTGCCACATCTTTGACCACTTCAATCACGCGCTTGTTCTCATCTACCACCAATTCAGTTTGTGTAAAATAGCCAAACATGGTATTGTCGCCTTTGGAAATTGTACCACTGTCAGGCTGCTCTTTGCCTGTGAGTAGATTCAGAAAAGTAGATTTACCAATGCCGTTTTTCCCTACCACCCCTATCCTATCTCCACGCTTAAAAGTATATTCGAAGTCCTTGATTAACACCAAGTCATCATATTTTTTGGTCAGATTTTCTATTTCCAAAATCTTTTTACCCATGCGGCTCATGCCCACATTGATTTCTATGCCTGCTTGCGCGCCTACTTTGGTATTTGCCTTGTCTTTGATGTCTTCGAAGGCTTCTACGCGATATTTTGCTTTTGTGCCTCGCGCTTTGGGTTGCCTCCGAATCCAGTCTAACTCCTTCTTCATCAAGTTTTTAGCCTTGCTGACTTCGGTGGTCATTTGCTCTATTCTTTCTGCCTTTTTCTCCAAAAAATAGCTGTAATTGCCATTGTATTTAAAAATCTGTCCGTCTTCTAATTCTAAAATGACATTGGTAATGCTATCCAAAAAATAGCGGTCGTGTGTAACGAGCAAAATGCTTTGTTTTTGGGTATTTAACCAGCCTTCGAGCCACTCAATCGCCTCAATATCAAGGTGGTTAGTAGGTTCGTCAAGAATCAGCAAATCAGCATCTTGGAGAAGCAGCTTTGCCAGTGCTACGCGTTTTTTCTGTCCACCTGAAAGCACTTTGACAGGCGTTTCCTCGTCAGGAATCCCCAACCGCCCCAGCACTTGCTTTATTTTCGCTTCGTAGTCCCAAGCGTTTAGCCTTTCCATGCTCTCTATTGCCCTATGAAGTGCTTTTTCGTCATTGTGTTTTAAGGCATTTTCATAGTCTTTGATAGCAGCAACTGCCTCATTTTCAGCCGTAAAGATGGCTTGCCAGATGGTCGCATTTTCATCAAAAGTTGGTTGCTGAGGAAGGTAGCCAACGGTAATGCCTTTGCGCGTAGAAACTACGCCCTCGTCGGTAGGAATCAATCCTGACAAAATGTTCATCAAGGTTGTCTTGCCTGAGCCGTTTGCACCCACTAAGGCTACTTTTTCGCCTACACTAATGCCAAAAGAAATGTTTTTGAAAAGCCAGCGTTCTGAAAAGGCTTTGGAAATGCTATCTGCGGAAAGAATGTTCATCTAAAATTTTTTTGCAAAGGTAAGCGAATATCGCAGATTTGGCAAATATTTTTTAACTTTGAAATGAATACTTCCTCAATTACGTTCTTTTTACAAGGAAAGTGGCATAGTATTGGAATTTGAGGAGGATAACCTCTTTTAGTGTGAATCAGTCAAAAGTAATAGCCTAAAACAAACAAGTTTATGCGATATTTTATTTTTTTTATTTTACTCATTACCAGTAGTTTAGACGCTTGGGCGCAGGCGGCAGATTCTATTTTTAGGGTAATGAAGCGAGAATTTATTTCTACTTATTTGGTGGAGCAAGAAAACCCCAATATGGTTTATCTAAAAATGTCTTTTGCCAGCGAGGAAGTCCCTGACCAGCACGTGATTACGACCCTACAAAATCGGAAAATTATGCAAATTGATGTAGTCTATACAGATTATCCTAAAAATAAGAACTTTGACAAACTCAATACAAGCCGCGTGCGAAAAATGCTACAATTAATTCCTGAGTTGGCTAAAAGACAGGATGTTAGTTGGCGACTGGTTAAGCAAACGGACACCAAAAACTATTACCATGCAACCAGAATGTTTCATGGGGTGGTAGTAAAATTTACTGAGGAAACAACCTCGCGAAGCACCGTAGATAGAGAAATAGAAAAAGTACGAAACTACGTTTTCAATGGAACTTTCAAAGATTCGGTCGTTTATAAAATCATGGAACGCAACCAGAAAAAATGGAAAAATGTATTGGTCGTGGGTGATTGGACGGGGAGCATTTACCCTTTTTCTTCACAAATCGTGAACTGGCACAAGCTTCACCTCAAAGATGGCGTGATTAAGCATTTTGTATTCTTTAATGATGGTGATGACAAAAAAGACAAAGAAAAAAAAATAGGGGAAACAGGTGGAATTTATTTTACTAAAACCAATGATATTAACCATATTATAGAGGTGATGACGCAGGCTCTCAAAAATGGGAGTGGCGGTGATGTCCCAGAAAACGACATTGAGGCTATTCTGGCGGGCATTAACCAGTACCAAGACATTCAGGAAGTGGTGTTGATTGCGGATAACAATAGCCCCATTCGCGATATCAAACTCACCCCCCAAATCACCAAACCTGTGCGCGTGATTCTCTGCGGCGTAGAAGGCGGGCGCGTGAATCCTCAGTACGTAAACTTGGCAAAATATACCAAAGGTTCGATTCATACCATCGAGGAAGACATTGATAACTTGGCTACTATGCAGGCGAATGATATTCTGAAAATTGGCTCTCGCATTTTTAGGTTGAAACCCAATGGTTTTTTTATGATGGTCAAATAAAGTCAGGGAAGCTAATATTTTCGTGCATCACTTCTTCGAAGGATTAATTGATAAAATATTGACTATCAAATAATTACTTTGCATTAGACCGCAAATTATTCAACATAGATTACAAACTTAGTGTCTAAAATATTAAGTTAAAAAAACAATTAAAAAAAACACTCAATTTGCCTTTGTTTTTTTATTCTTTTCCTCTTGCGCTTTTTTCTTTTTTTGCTCGCTTTCCTTTTTTTTCTTTTCCAATACTTTCGCTTTTTTTGCGGCATTTTTTTCTTTTTCGCGAGCCGCTTTTTCCTTTGCTTTTTGGCGTTTGCGCTGGGCAGGAGTAAGTTTTTTCTGCGCTGTTTTTACTTTTTCAGTTTCCTGTTTTTCTTGCGCTGATTTTTCTTTCAGCAGTCCTTTACTTTTCAGCCATTTTTCCCTGCGTGCGTCGCGTTCTGCCTGTTTTTTTCTTTCTGCCTCTGCGTCTACGCGTGTAAGTGGCACATAAACAGAGAGTTTGATTTGCATACTATTGTCCCTTCCGCCATTTCCATATTCGCCAATATTGTCCAAATACTTGGTCATGGGGTTCAAAAGCCCTACCTCCACGCCAATTCCTATATCACTTGCCTTGAATCGATACATTGCCCCCAGATTGACGGGAAAAGTTACCGAAGTCGCAGGTAGAGTTTCGCCCAAAGCCCTCGTTTCGGGCTGGTCAGCTAATTTTTGATTGCGAATATCGCGCGGCGTAAAGCGCATCACACCAATATTGGGGTTGAGATAAATGGTCAAAAAGTCTGATTTGATGAAGTTTAGGCGAAGCCCCACAGAGAGTTGAGCAAAATTGGTTTTGAAAAAAGTATTAGGTCGCGGTGGCGCAGCAAGGTAATTATAATCTGTTTTCTGCCCTGTTAGGCTACCAAAAGAAAGGCTCGCCATAGGATTTATCCAACGACTGCGATTAGAAAAAACGCCAAGATGAAAGGCAGAAGACCATTTTTGATAGGCAGGATTCAAATCGCCTTTGTAGGCATTCATGCTCCCACTTACCTGCAAATACAAGTCCACAGGCGGCTTTTCCTTGACCTGAGCAAAGGCGGAAGTAGCGAAAAAAACAAATAATAGTACAGTATTAATTTTCATAAGTAACTAAACTAAATTAGTTTATATTGCATTTTTTATAAAACATTGGTTATTAGCAATTTAACAAATTCATAATTCATAATTCATAATTCATAATTCATAACTACTTACTTATTATTTACAAGCAAAAAACTTTCCGATTCAGAGATGTAAGTAATACGCTTTCATCAAATCTACAAAATCTGACGTATAATCAGTAGCCAAATCCTTGACAAACAGTATTTTCTCTGTCAATGTTGGCTCTATTTGCCGCTCCACAGGCGATTTTAAAACTAATATAACTCTATGAGGCAATTTACTTGGATTATCTCGAATAAATAGTTTTTCTGAAATATAAAATTTATTTTTTCTTTTATTAACTTCATTTTCAAATAGTTGTGATTCTTTGATAGGTAGCAAAACTACAAATGTCGCTTGCGCCTCTGCCAATCTTTCAGCAGATTCCAGCAAATCCTCAAAAGACAAGCTGTCTGTATGCCTTGCTAATATTTTTTCTTTTTTTGCAGATTTTAAGCTATTGACAAAAAACGGAGGATTGCACACGATAAGGTCGTAGCGATTTGGCGCATGATAGGCTTGGATAGATTGATGAAAAACGTGCAAGCGATTAGCCCAAGCACTTTTCTCAAAATTTTCCTTCGCCTGCTCGTAGGCATTTGTATCTATCTCAATAGCAGTGATTTGCGCTTGTGTAGCCTGCGAGAGCATCAGCGAAAGCAAGCCCGTTCCCGCACCAATGTCTAATATATTCTGCGCCAGAGGTGCGTGGCGTTGGGCTATGTACGCCGCCAAAATGCAAGCATCAGTGCTTACTTTCATCGCACATTTGTCCTGCTCGATTCGAAACTGCTTGAATTGGAAATAGGTATTGGGCATAAAAAATATACAAATTACTTGTTTCTCCAAAGATGACTATTTTAATAAATAAACAGCTACACAAAATTAGTTAAAGTTATAATTATTTACATAAAAATTTGATTATCAATTACTTGTATTAATTCATAATTCATAACTTATAATTTATAACTAATCACAACTATTTTAATAAAGATTTAACTGATATTTTTCTTTAATGTCATTTTTTTTTACGAATATTTGTAGCATATAACCAAAAAAGCCTTTTTCTGAAAAAATATGCTAAAATAGATGTGATAAAGTTACTCATTTTTTGCTTGTCGCGTGCCATTTAATATTCAGATGACTTAGACTTTATTTTTTAACCTTATAATTGTTTTTAGTCATGTTAAACCAAAATTTTTCGCAACTATCGACTTCTCATAAAGCGATGTTGCTTTGGAACGGTGGAACTTACCTCTGCAAAAGAACCTTGCAAGGCGCAAAAGTGAGCTTGTATTTGCTCAATAATGCCTTGGTGGAGGTTTTTTATAACCGACGAAATGATGTAGTAGAAGACATCAAAATCACCTCTTCTTCCCAATCTATGGAAGATTATCATGCTTTTTTCAAGACTGGTATCGCCTAATTGTGTATATTTGCGCCAAATTTGACGAAATATGATGAAATTATTGGACGGTAAATGGGTTTCGGCACTGATTTTAGAAGAAATCACTGCCGAAGTTGCGCTTTTGAAAAATAAATTTGGTAAAACACCTCACTTGGCGGCAATTCTGGTCGGTAATGACGGCGCAAGCGAAACCTACGTGAATAGCAAGATGAAAAACTGTGAAAAAGTAGGCATGGAGTCATCTTTGATTCGATTGGACGCAAACGTGAGTGAAAAGGAACTGCTCGATACAGTCGAAAAGCTGAATCGCGAGCAGTCTGTGAACGGCTTTATAGTCCAGTTGCCTCTGCCTAAGCACATTGACGAGCAAAAGGTCATCAAAGCCATTCTCCCTCAAAAAGATGTGGACGGTTTTCACCCTGACAATATTGGTAAAATGGTGCTGAATATGCCCAGTTTTATCCCCGCCACGCCTTTTGGCATTTTGCAAATGATAGAAAAATATGCGATTGAAACAGCAGGAAAGCACTGCGTAGTGGTGGGGCGTAGCCACATTGTTGGATTGCCTATGAGCATACTGATGGGCAGAAATGCGTACCCTGGAAACTGTACAGTTACGCTGACACACAGCAAAACCAAAAATTTGAAAGAGGTCTGCCTTTCTGCCGATATTCTGATAGTGGCAATGGGAAAGCCAGATTTTATTACTGCCGACATGGTAAAGCAAGACGCTGTGGTGATTGATGTAGGCACAACTCGCGTACCAGACAGCACCAAAAAAACGGGATTTGCCATCAAAGGTGATGTCAAGTTCGAGGAAGTTGCGCCCAAATGTAGCTATATTTCCCCTGTGCCTGGCGGTGTGGGCTTGATGACAGTTACCTCGCTGATTAAGAATACCTTACTTGCCTTTAAAAACACACTTTAAAACCTTAATTTGCTTTTTTTGCCTGCTCCAATATTGGTTTAAAGGGACCAAACTTGTGCTGGGCTTCGCCAAAATTATCTGCAAAAGGCGCAAAAGGGTGGTCGAACGGCTTTGCCTCAATTTTGTACCAATCTTTGGTAAAATCTTTGCGAGGGCGGCTTTGAGCATTGATGTAGGCGGCAATGTCCCAAGCCTCCTCATCTGTCAAAATAGGATTTTCGTGCGAAACGCCCTGCGGCATATTGTATTTGACGTATTTGGCAAAATTAGAGATTCGATAGAGTCCTGCACCAATATTGTAGCTATTTTCTCCCCAAAGCGGCGGATAAATGTAGGTATTGGCTTGCGCGTCTGCTTGCCCTTGCCCATCTGCCTGATGGCAACGCTGGCAGTGCATTTGGTAAGCGATTTTTCCTTTCAATGTATCTGCGGCGCGGTCTAAAAAAGCCAATTCTTTCAGCCCTGCACCTTTTGCTTTCTGTCCTTTGGGAACGTCTTTGCCGAGCCACTCGATGTAGGCTTTGATGGCTTGCATTTCTTTGGAAAGCGAATCTAAGGCTTGCCCGTTCAGACTGCGTTCTATGCAATCATTCACGCGCTTGTAGATATTCTCGACCGTACCCGACCGCGCCCTAAACTTAGGATAAGTAGCGAAAACTGACCCATAATTATTTCCAAAAACCTTAGTTCCTGCCTCCAAATGGCAGTTTTGGCAATTCATTCCATTGGAGATTTGGGCAACTGTTCCTTTTTTGCCTAAGTAAAAAGAAGTATTGGCAATGAGTTCTTTTCCATACAAAATTTGATTTTTATTGGCTTGATTTTCCAGTGTACTCAGGTCTGGGGCTTTCCAAAAATCATCTTTGCTCGCAGACATTAACACTTTATTGGGTAATATTGCACGTGGGCTAACTAATTGATAATTAATCTTTTCTAAAAAACATGGAACAAGCGTGGTCAAAATCAAGACCATCAGAAGCCCTATCACCAATAAAAGCTGTAAAAGGGTTTTGGAAAATATACTGGAAAAAGAATGGTCTTTTGAATCCATACATCAAGATTTAGTTTTTGTTGCTATTTTTAAGATGCCTGTAATCGTTTTTTTAAGATACTTTATACAAACAAGAAATAAATTTAGACTTATTCTAAACAATTTCAAAGGTTCAATAGTTTACTTTTTATGTGTTTTTTGTTTAATGTTTTTTTGCTAAAACATACAAAATATAAACAAATGAAATACTTTTGTAAAAATTAAAAAAACATCGTTTCCTTTTCTATTGTCAAATCACTGATAAATTTAGTCTTGTTTAACTTATTCATGCAATTTTAATAAAAAACTCAACAAAAAATAGTTATGTCTAAAACACCCATCACAGTAGCCTACGGGGACGGCATTGGTCCTGAAATTATGCAAGCCACTTTGGATATTTTGATTGCGGCGGGCGCGCAGCTTGCCATCGAAGAAATCGAGATTGGCGAAAAAGTATATTTGAAGGGCGTTTCTACAGGTATCGCAGATTCTGCATGGGAGTCCTTGCGTCGTACCAAAGTTTTTTTGAAAGCACCGATTACTACACCGCAGGGTAGTGGCTACAAAAGTTTGAACGTAACCACGCGCAAAACGCTTGGTTTGTATTCTAACGTCCGCCCTTGCGTTTCTTATCACCCTTACGTGAAAAGCAAGCATCCCGTAATGGACGTGGTGATTATACGCGAAAACGAAGAAGACCTTTACGCAGGCATAGAACACCGCCAGACCAGCGAAGTGTATCAGTGTTTGAAGATTATTTCTCGCCCAGGTTGCGAAAAAATCGTGCGTTATGCTTTTGAGTATGCGATAGCAAATAACCGCAAAAAGGTAACTTGCTTTACCAAAGACAATATTATGAAAATGACTGATGGGCTTTTCCATCAGGTTTTTGATGAGATAGGCGCAGAATACCCCACGATAGAAAAAGAGCATTGGATTGTGGATATTGGCGCGGCAAAGCTGGCAGACACACCAGAAATATTTGACATGATTGTGATGCCAAATCTGTACGGCGATATTCTCTCTGACGTAGCGGCACAAATCACTGGTTCTGTGGGTCTTGCAGGCTCGGCAAATATTGGCGACCATTGCGCGATGTTTGAGGCGATTCATGGTTCTGCACCACGCAGGGCAGGGCAAAACCTCGCCAATCCTTCGGGCTTATTGCTGGGTGGCGTGATGATGCTCAACCACATTGGGCAGGGCAACATTGCCAGCAAGGTGCATAATGCTTGGCTCAAAACTATGGAAGACGGCGTGCATACGTATGATGTTTTTGCCGAAGGCGTAAGTACCCAAAAAGTAGGGACGAAGGAATTTGCCCAAGCGGTCATTGCCCGACTCGGACAAAAGCCAACTACCCTCAAAACAATCGATTACCCCGCAGAAAGCAAGAGAATCAAAGTAGAAATTAAGAGCCGCCCGCGCTACCACAAAGACACCATTGGCGTAGATGTATTCCTCAACTGGGACGGAAGCAGTGCCAACGAACTCGGCGATAAAGTAAGGCTTTGCAGTACAGATAAGCTAAAACTGGTGGTTATTAGCAACAGGGGAGTCAAAGTATATCCAGACGGTATGCCCGAAACCTTCTGTACTGACCATTGGAGATGTAGATTCGAGAATCCTGACAGTAAGCCAATCATGCACACTGACATCATTGAATTACTGAGCAAAGTAAATGAGGCAGGTTTTGATTTTATTAAAACAGAAAACTTGTGCTTGTTCGAAGGCAAAAAAGGCTACACACTCGCACAAGGACAATAATATAGTATTTTTAGGGATTGAAAATAAATAGAACGCAACGAGAAAGTTCAACCAGTATTGAAAAATAGCAGTCTTCCTAAGCCTGCTATTTTTATTTTTTATGATTTTTTAGAATAATTAGAACATTTGTTCTAATTTTGCGTATATTAAAATAAGAACAACAAAGAAAGCATAAACTTGACTTGTCAAAAGATTCTAAATTTCATATATCTCAAACTAAATCTCATAAAAATATGGTACTCAATGGTTTAATTATCATTTACCCGATGCTCCTGTTTCTCTATGTGGTCATCACCCTCGTTGCGGCGTATTATGCACAAGCAACTTTGAAACAATCTTTCAAAAAATGGTTGCTCATCAGTGCCTTGCTTCCTTTTATCTCTATCTTTGTATTGCTAATCATTACCGCTTTTCAGAAAAAAAAGACGGTTTGAGGAAAGGCTTTTTTATAAAAAAAACACCAATACATCATTATTTTGGTGAAGGCAATGATGTATTGGTG
>JAAFJS010000179.1 GCA_013298985.1 Cytophagales bacterium | reverse complement strand
ATTTTCGCAGGCTGACAATAAACCAAAAATAATAAACGCCAAGTGTAAGCACTGTAAACAAAACTCCAAGCAAATAGACCTTGTAAATGCCGCCCACTGTGCCTCTATACCCAAAATGTATGCCTCGCCAAGAGGTGCGCGAGAGGCGATATTTCATGCTGCCATGAATGACGAGGGGCGCAATGAGTACCCCAAAAGAGATGCTCGTAAAATAAATAGCATAGAAGATTTGGTACAGCGTCAGCTCAAGTTTACCAAATAACTTTCCAAAGGTTTCGGCAACAAAACTGTCCAAAGCGAAGTAAAACATCACCGCAGTAGCTATAAAAGCCAAAAAAACTTTGATGAAGCCACTAAACATTTCTTTGCCTGTGCCATGAAAGATGAATCGGCTTCCTGCCAGTTCGGTTTCTTGGTAAGTATAGTGGAGGGTTGCCGCCCTTGCCCAAGGGTAGTACAAACCCAAGGTCAAGATGGTGAGTAAGAGATTGGTAACTTGGATACCATAAAAGCGAACCACATCTTTGCCCCAAAAACGAGGCTTGGTCATTAACATTCCTGCTTTTACTCTGGGTAGTATATTCATTTGTAGTTTTTTGTTGGTGTATTTAAAGTGATGCAAAAATACGTTAAAAAAAATTAAAAATCATTAAATTAAAAAAAATCTCAATCCGCTATCATTTTTTCAAGGGTATTGATGTTTCGCATGGTCGTAGTGCTTTTATACTTTGCTTTGGCTATAATTTTAGCAAAAGCGGTTTCGGTGGTTTCACCTTTGGCAACTTTCCAGTAAAATACGCCTTTGCCAAACGCGATTTGTTCCTCCTCTGTCAGCCCCTGCGCGAGGGCTTTGAGTTCCTCAAAAATAACCTCACTTTCAATAAAAAGGACGTAAGCATGGTGAGATTCTACCCTTTCCATGGGGTACTGGACGATGATTCCCACCAACGCATCAAATTCGTAGAGTAGTACAAAAGCCTCATAATCAAAGGTGAATGAAAGTTTTTTTTCTATGAGAGGTTTGAGGTCTTGGAGAGTTTGGTCAGCTTCGAAGACCACATTTCCCGTCTGCAAATATGTTTTTACCTGCCCCAAACCCAGTTGCTCCAGTGCCAGCTTGAGGTCTGTCATCTTGATACGAATATTGCCCACATTGATTCCTCTCAAAAATGCAATGTATTTTTTCATGAAATTTAGTTTGTTTAGCGATTTGTTGTTTTATTTCTTGTCAAATATAGAGAAAATACATAAAGAATTGCGAAAGCAAAAGAAGTATTAATGCTGGAAAAGAGAGAAAGAGAAAGTATATTGCCCTAAAATAAGCTAACTTTTTTTGTAAGGTTTACCATTGGTATTTTGTTCCAAATTTTGTGTTTTAGTAAAAAATCAATTAAATTTACTGTAAAAATAAAGTATGGAAGCAAGCTATAGAGAACGTATTACAATAAATGACAAGATTATGCGGGGGAAGCCTGTCATTAAAGGGACACGCATTACCGTAGAGTTGATTTTAAGAAAATTAGGACAGGGTGCGAACTTTGAGGATTTGATAATGATGTATCCGCATTTGACAAAAGAGGATATTCTTGCTACGATTCTATATGCCGCAGATTTGGTTGCAAATGAAGAATTGATACTTGTGGAGGTATGATTTTAGCGGACGAAAATATAGACAGGCGCATTATCAGTGCTTTAAGGGCAAATCAATACGACGTTCACTCTATTATGGAAAAAGATAGAGGACTGAGTGATGAAGAAATTATAGCATTAGCAAGAGAAATTAAATACATTATCCTCACCGAAGATAAGGATTTTGGTGATTTGGTCTTTGCCCAGAATATTACTGATATTAGCGTAATCTTGCTAAGATATGACTTCAAAGACACAGAAATAATGATTGAAATATTGATTAACTTATTGAATGACAAAGGAAAAACGCTGTATAATAAGTTTACAGTAGTAACTATTGACAAAATTAGGATAAGGAATTTAATATAAGCCATTTATTATTAGTAACTTATCAATGATTATCAAATTACAAAAACAGTTAATTACTCCCCCAAATTCCAGCTATTCTTTTTTCTTGGTTTTTTTTGCCACGACTACGCCCTCTATTTTTAGCCAAAAAACTTGGTTAAAATTGGTCATTACGGTTACGCTTTTGCTAAATTCCTCACCAAGCCGACCTTTGGGCGAAAACCGAACCGTAATTTGTCCTTTTTCGTTGGGCAAAATCGCTTCTTTTTTCCACTCAGGCGTAGTGCAGCCGCAGGAAGGCTGTACCATGATAAGTTTGCTTTCCAGCCCTCCATTCACGTATTCAAATGTTACGCTAACATCACCGCCCATTTCCTCGACCTCGCCAAAATGATGCGAAACACGCTTAAATTCTATCTGCGCGTGAGAAAAAGTACAAACAAAAAGAAAAATGAAAAGGAAAAAATATTGTTTTTTCATAAATTTCAAAAATATAAAATGAATAGGGATAGTTTTTAGTAAGTCTTCGCTTTCATGTAGATTTCAATGACATAAGTAAGTGTTATTAATTATTTCCCTATATAATAATTTTTTAACTTATTGATTTTCATTGCTTTATCATACTATCAGCATAGACAGGTAGCTCATAGGGTTTAAGTAACCACTGTTGTATTTCAAATGAATTGCAATGTGTCCATTTGATAGTAGGGTCAGTAGGACTAAAGGCAGTGCGAGAGGTCAAGTAAATCTCTATGTAGGAAAGAATGTTTAGCTCTCGGTCTTCTTTTTTTTTGCACCTCCACCTGATTTACGTTGTCGTTTATAATCCACTTGACAGGGGGTGGGCATACTACGCATGAGTTCCAATTCCTGCAAGCCTTTGTAAATACGTTTGGGGCTACAAGAAAATGTCCTGCAAAGATACGCTACACTACCAAGACCCAAACGCAGACGTTCTTTGGCTAAAAAGTGACGCTGCATCTTCTCAGGATAACTTTTATATAATGATAAGTGCAAGGACTTTTCAGAAGAATTGTAAAATTCTTTTGCTTTATTTGCCATAATTTTCAGAGGCTGTTTTACCACTTAAAACAATAGCAATTATCATTCCTCTTATTTTTTACGCCTTACTAAGCCACTGCCCAGCAAAAAATAAGGGCTTGGGCTATGATTTATCATCGGGCGGCGAACCGCTTTATGCCATTTAGTAAAAGAAGCAAAAAAGTAAAAAAAGCAAATAGATTTGAACAACTAAATGGAATGGCTATATCATCAAAACTGGTTGCAAAATATGCTCATAGCAGCTTCTATAAATGGGTTTAGAAGCCACCACAAAAAAATTAGTATTAGGAAAATTTAATGCGATTATGTAAACGCTTGTACCAGAAATTGATTTTTGCTTATTTGGGCAAGGCAGCATTGATTTCTTCCAACCCTACACCAAGCAACTTTTGAGCAATCGCATCTAAGGTTTTGGCATCACCTGTAAAGTGGAAAGTGCTGTGAATGTGCGATATACTCTCATTTGGTTTCAGAGCTTTGGCGGGCGAAGATGTTTCCAGTTCATAGACTCTACCCAGATTCCCATCATCATTATACGAATTACTTACATCACCACTGTATGGATTTTCTTGGATTTTCCATTGTGAATTGATATAATCTTTGTCTTGGGGATTGTATGAAAATTTTACAACAGTAAGTAATTGTTTATCAGCATTATAGCTGCCCATTATGTCTTTGCTTCTTAGTGCAGAAACGCCAATTTTACTGCGAAGTTTGCTATCCGCCTTAAAAAATATAGCTTTCTCCTTTACGACTAATTTCTCTGCGGAAAGTTTGCCAAAATAGTCATCATTGACCTTGATTCCCAGCGTTTTATCTTCTCCTTCTACTATCGGAACTACGACCGTATTGTTATCGGAAGCGTTAAACATTCCTAAAATCCAGATAGAAAGCAAGCCTGTTTCTTTTGTCCAAGCGGTTTTTCCTGTATTGATAATTTGATTTTCGGATTGGAAAGCAACAAACTGTATATTTGTAAAAAGTTCATTGTCAATTAGTTTACTCACCTCTGTCGCACCAAGCAAGCGAATAGTTCTATCAACACGAAGGTCAAACTGCGTTCCTGCATAGTTGGTGAGTTGCATCTTTTTTTGCATTTTGACTGAGTTATTGTCCTTGCTTACCAAGTCAAAAGGTTCAGCGTCAATAGGCGCAGGTGTCTGCCAATTTGCACCATCAAAAGTTTCTCCTTTTTTGAAAAAGATAGCATACTGTCCACCTTCTGGACCCAGCCAAAAACGGTCTGCACCACCGTAGGCGTTGATATGTGGGACTAATTTGCCCGATTTGATGAGTTCGTAGTTTAGCCAGCCAGTGCTTTGCCCAGCCAACCCCTGCGCGGTAGCAGTCATCACGCGCCCCTGAAACTGTGGACTGACCACGATTTGGGCGTTCTCATTGGCAAGAATGATAGCAGTGGTATCGTATTTTTGCAAGAAATTGGCATCTGTGCCAAAGTTAGCCTCTGGGGTTGGTTCATTGGTTTTCATAGTTAAGCTATCTGTTTGAGTATTGGTATTTTTGCTTTCTTGGGTATGATTACAAGAAGCTAAAATGCTGATAATTAATAATTTAATAAATATATTTTTCATAAAAATTACAGTCTTTGTAAAGCGTTTTATATTTTTAGGCACCCCATTGATTTATCCCTACGTTACTCATTTTAATACTTGCAAAGGTAAAAGGATTTGTGGATTCATCTTGTGCTGATGAAAAGAAATTTTCTTGCTGTCAAATCTCACTATTTTGCTTTGGAATTAGCGTGTTCTTACGCTTCTTTTTGCTTGAATGGAGGCTTACAAAATAACGTTTAATATTCAGCAGTGCTGGAGGACACAAACTTGGGAAATAGAGCAAAAAATGAAGATAAAATAACGAAAGCAGAAAGATTGATTTTGGGGAAAATAATCTCAAGTACGATATTATTTACATGGTTTTCTATATCTTTGTGTAAAATAAAATGGATTATGGGCTATAGTAATTTTAAAACACTCAAACAGGCACTCAAAAGGCTTGAGATAGAGGAGATGAGTGCCAATCTTTTTGTAAATATCGAGTCAGTAGAAGCTTCCGAGTGGTTACTCACCAGTTTGGAAATAGCCAAAAAAGCACCGCTCACCAATGAAAAAAGCAAATCAGAAAGAATCATTTCTCCTATTTTGATGGAAATTTTGATGGCTTACCAAGCCCACATCACACTGTACTCAGGGGAAGACTTATATATTGACGATAAAAAAGACCTTTCTGGTGCGTGTGATTTTTTTATTGCCAAGCACCCTTTCAAAAATGTGATGCAAGCCCCGATTATCACATTGGTCGAAGCAAAAGATGAGGATATGGACTACGGGCAGGGGCAATGTTTGGCTCAGATGTATGCTGCCAAGGTTTTTAATGAGCAAGAAGGACACCCACAAGAAATGATATATGGCTGTGCAGTTACAGGTGGAGAATGGAAGTTTATGAAATTGCTTCATGGACAAGTTTTTATTGACCTCAACACCTATTATTTGACAGACTTATCTAAAATTATTGGTATTTTCCACCAAATTATTAAATTGTATCTGTAATTTATAGAAGCTCATACGTTTTCCTCTTTTGCTTTTTCATAAATAAATTTTAAAATTTCTTGGTCTTCTGCGGTAAGTAAGCTCCCTTTTCGGATTTTCATTTCGCTTGCCGTTTCCAAAAATTTGTCTAATCTGGTTTGCACAAATCCTTCAGCCCCTCCCCACGCAAAATCAGGAACAAACTTAGGTGGGAAACCTGCACCAAAAACGTTTGCGCCCACGCCAATCACCGTCCCCGTATTCAGCATGGTATTGATGCCACAGCGCACAAAATCACCCATAAAAGTTCCGCAAAATAGCTTGCCTGTCGCTACATAATCCTTGACGCGGTAATTCCAAATATCTACAGGCTTATAGGTGTTTTTCAAGTTTGAGGCGTTGGTATCTGCCCCAATATTGCACCACTCCCCGATGACTGCATTGCCCAAATAGCCTTCATGCGCCTTGTTGCTGTACCCCTGCACGACTACATTGCTGACTTCACCGCCAAACTTAGAGTATGCACCAATGGTAACATCGCCGCGTATTTTTGTCCCAAAATTGAGCATTGCGCCTTCGCCAAGGGCAAATGCACCGCGAACCATTGAGCCAAGTTCTACGGTTGAGTTTCTGCCCAGATAAATCGGCGCGTTTTCAGCGTCCAAAATCGCGGATTTGATAGTTACGCCTGTTTCCAAAAAAATATTTTCTTTCCCATAAATCGCTGTATGTGGGTCAGTAATGGGCTGGCTTTTCCTGCCCTTGGTCAATAGTTCAAAATCGGCAATGATTTGATTGCGATTTTGCTCAAAAATATGCCACATTTGGCTGATAATCGTCGTTTCCTCGTTCATTTGCTGCACAACAGGAATCCCGTCAAACAAAGCCTGATAGCTCTCGTAAAATTTATCTGTACGAACTGCCAAGAGAAAATCCTCATTACTAATCACCTCATTATTAAAAAGTTGGAAAATTTGGCGGGTAATTTCTTGATTGGGCAACAAGCCTCCATTGATGTAAAAATTTGCTGTATCAGTTTGGAGAGGAAATTTGGTACTCAAATAACTTTCTGTCAAAAAAGAAATCTTAATCTCCTCCTCTTCAAAATGTTTGCTAAACCAATGTTGCCATTTTTCGGCAATTTTCATAATACCTATACGCAGGTCAGCGATAGGGCGAGTAAAGGTAAGTGGGAGCAAATCAAGGTGTTGGGTAGGTGTATCAAAGAAAATCAGATTCATGGTCAAGCATATTTATATTCTAATTCCTACCAGCGTAATATCGTCGCGTTGTTCCTCGTCTTTTCTGTGGTCTTTGAGAGCTTCCTCAATCATGGATTTTTGGGCATTGGTATTGAGCATCGCATTGCGTTCCAGAATATCTTGGAGGCGTTTGGTAGAAAATTTTTCACGCTCGCCATTGTGTTGGTCGACCAGACCATCAGTGGAAAGATAGATAATATCACCTGTTTTGAGGATAATTTCGTGGTTTGTAAACTCTTTCTCTTTGCGGTGCATTCCACCTATCGAGTGCCTGTCGCCTTGGATAACCTCAAAAGAAGAAGTCAGTTGGGAATAATAGAAAAGTGGTCTGCGTGCGCCTGCAAAGGTAACTTTGGTATAACCTTCCTCGATGCGCTCGATGCGACAGAGGCAAACGTCCAGTCCATCATCATTGAGTTTGTCGTACTGTTTGAGGGATTCGCGTACACGTGTGTCCAGCTTTTCCAGTACAATCGCAGGGTCATAAATACGCTTGATATTGACCAATTCGCTAAGTAAGTGATTGGCTACCATGCTCATAAAGCCACCAGGAACGCCATGCCCCGTGCAGTCGCCTACGGCAATAAAGATTTCATCTGAAAACTTGGTAGGTGGCAAATCGCTGTCTATTTCTGCATTGGCAACGGAGGCTGGCACATAGTCAAGCCAGTAAAAATCACCAGAAACAATATCTTTGCCTTGGTAAATTACAAAATGCTCGCTGAACAACTCGCCCAGTTGCTTGTCATCAGGCAAAATAGCCTCTTGGATAGTACGTGCGTAGCGAATACTGTCTGTGATGTCTGTATTTTTGCGGTTAATTACCTCATAAGCATTGCTATTGGAGAGGGCTACTGATACATACGCCGCCAAAGTTTCTACTATCTTTACATCAATATCTGTATAAGAGTTTATGTCTTGATGCTGAACGGTAATTACGCCAACTGCCTGATTTTCATTGATTAAAGGCACATAAATAATAGAGTTGGGCTGGTCTTTGGCTACATAGTACGAAGGAATATTGAGGTATTTCTGAAACTCTTTGCTTACATCGCTGATAATGACCTCTTTCTGATTTTTGACTGTCCATGCCGCAAAACTTCTGTTGTCAGCTAAGTCTTCGGAGTGATAAAGCTGGTCTTTGCCTTGGAAGTCCATAAATTCTATTTTTTGGTCAGTTTCATTGACCACGCCCACGCCAAAAACGGAAGTTTTGACCAAAGAAGGCAAATGTGTATTGACAATGTTAATCAGGTTTTTGAAATCGAGTGTAGCTGTAATCTTCTGCCCTATCGTGCTGATAGTCTTGATGTTATTATAAGAATGTTCGATTTCATCTTTTTGTGCTTTAATCTCTGCTTGCTGTTTGTGTAGCTGTTTGTTTTGGCGGAAAAAAGTAACGGTTAGCGCGAGAGCTATCAATCCAAGCACAATCGCTGCAAGCAGTTCTATTTTGAGCAAGCCGATTTCTTTCTCCTCTTCCACAATCACTGCATCTTTTTCCAGAATGGTAGATTTGAGTTTATCTACCAGCACTTTTGATTTTTCTTGGGTAATTTCGTACTCCACGTCAGTAGCTATCAGCGCAGTTTCCAGCGTACTCAAATACTTGGTAAGGTTAGCGCGTTGGAGCTGGCTAATGCTTGGTTCTTCTATCAATTTTTCGTTTACCTTTTCTATTTCATCGCGGATATAAATACTTTTTTCCTGCAAAAGCTGTTTGCGAAGCTCTAATTCATTGACGATGGCATTAAAATCCTTTTGATAATCTATAATCATCGAGTCCAGCGTTTCGCGGCGCGGCATGACGGGCGTAGGGTTTTCAGTATCTCCTTTGACGATAATAAAAACGTAATTTCCCTGATTATCAAAGTCAAACTTAGAAATATCATATCCGTAAACCACAAAACGACTCACATCAATTTCACTCAGGTTAAGCATAAATTTGCCTTCGTTATTGGTCGTATATTCCTGCCCTTCCACCATAAATTTGATATTCTTGGCAGGTGTATAGTCTTCCAGATACGTAGTTACACTTAATGTGCCTTGTGCGAGAGGCTTGTCTATTTTGTTTTGATTGTCTGTTTTGTTGTCAGCAACTACTTCCTTTTTCTTATGTAATTTGATATAAATAAAATCGTATTCATCAAAAAGCTGGGTATCTTCCGTTTCCAGTTCTTCGCCATTGACAGTAATTTTTGTTTTGCGACTCATGGGGAAGGTTTCAGGCAGATTCAGCGCAAAAAAACCTCTGCCGTCCGTTATCGCAGGCGATTTTTCATTTGCATTTTCTATTATCACTTTTGCACCCCTGACTGCGCCACGACTGTCATTGACATGCCCCTGAAAGTAGCGCGTGGACGTATTCATGGTGATAAATAATTGCCCTTTGTCTTGCTTGTAGCTATATTCTTTGACGCGAAAATGCTTTTTGAGAACAATCACCTCATCTGGATTATTGATTTTTTGAGGAAGTGTGATTTTGAACTGACCAAGTTTGTTGGTCGTAACAAAAGCACTGCCATCAACAGAAACTTTTGCTTCGGTGATGATATTCCCCTTCTCGTCGTTTAGCTTGCCAATCAGGGTGAACTCCTGAGCAGAAACACGCAAAGAAAATAGGCAAAAAAATAAGAAAGCAAATTGCTGAATATGTTTCATAAATGCTTGTGTGCAATGGAAATAGTTTCAATCACCTCTAACTAAGGCATTGACTAAATTTGATAGAAATTTATGTACCAAAAATCTCTTCTCAAAACTTTATGATGTTTTTTTTTGAAAAACAAAAGGGGGAACAAAAGTTAAAGTCAGCTAACCGTTATTTTTCTTTGGAAATTCCGCTAATATACTACTCCAATCGTAAACTTTCCAAAAACCTTTGTAATCTTTTCGCATTTTTAACATTCGCGGCTTGGAATCTGCGCCACACTTCACCAAGACCCGATAGTTTTCACCTGCTTCCTTATACATCGCTGGCGGATTGCGAACAAAGTCAAAAGCCAGATTTGCGCTTGGCAGTTGGTAATTCATCTCTGCCAAAGTACCTGAAACAAAGGTGTTAAAAAAATAAGATTTTTGCACCAATACAGTACGAAAACTTGCCAAATCAGTGATTTTGGGCTGAAAACCATTGTAGCCATTGCCCTGAATAAGCAAATTTCGGTCTATGGACATGGTGAGCAGTTTTGTCCCTAAGTCTGTGTTATTGGCATAGACCAGCAAGGCAGTCAGGAAACACGCTGCGCCGCTATTTGGCGTTTGCCCAAGCGCGTCGCGAAGTGTGAGAAAATCATCGACACTTTGAGGGAGTTTTTGTATCGTGAGTGGAGTAAATTCAAGTGTCTGAGCATTCATTTTTATGCAATCACCAAAGCATACAATAAATACCAAAACAGCCAAAATGCGTAAGTGCTGTTTCATTTTTGAGTTGATTTTATGAGTAAATAAAATATAAAGCCAATGGTTTGTCATTTGAAATTTGTGGTTCGAATCCATAAACTTTAAACGACAAACCTGAGCTGTTGTGTATCTTGGTATGTGTGCTTCTTAAATTTGTGCAATTTAATAAAAGAAAAATACAATTTCGAATAAAGAAGAAATAAAATACAAACCTCTCCTTCCAAAGAGCAGGGAATTATTATTTCTAACTAAAAATTTTGTAAAATGGTAAGAGAATTTCGTAATAAAGCCTAATTTTAAAGTCCAAATGTATTAAATTTCATTTTTATGAGTAATTTTGGTGGTGATTCTAATTGTATGATAACCTCCCCCAACCCCCTCCAAAGGGGGAGAAATACACAAAAGGCTGTTTTCCCCCTTCGGAGGCGCAGTGCAACTGGGGGGCAGGGGGGAGGTAAAATTTTGAGTATCATATAAGCATCACCGTAATTTTTAATCATGCTATCAATGAGAAATTTGCCTGTTTTTTGTTTTTGGCTATTCATGTTACTCTCCTGCCAGTCTGCCTCAGATACAACGTCAGTAGCAGACGTAGCCCAAGATTCTACCTGCCATACGCCTCCTGCTTTAGCGGTGTTTCCAGCGAATAATGTAGGTAGCGAAGTGCTGGACTTGCCAAGTAATATCAAAATCATAGGCTCTCAAATGCCTGAAAACCAATACAATGAATCCATTGAGTTAAGAAAAGCAAAGATACCAGCAGGAATGATTTTGGTAAATGGTGGATTTACTAAAATAGGTGCTGATGATGGATTGGCGCACGAGCAACCTATGTTTTGGGTGGAAGTCAAGCCATTTTTGATGGATATTTCGCCCGTAACAGTTGCCCAGTTTCGAGCATTTGTCAAAGCTACAAACTATGTAACTGAGGCAGAAAAATTCGGTAATTCGGGAGTCATAGACCAAAGCACAGACAATAGATGGACACTCAAAGATGGCGCAAATTGGCAATATCCGCAAGGAACAGATTTTCCTGTTGCACCTGATAATCACCCAGTTACACAAGTTTCGTGGAATGATGCGCTTGCTTACTGCACTTGGGCAGGCAAGCGGCTGCCCTGCGAAATAGAATGGGAACACGCGGCGCGTAATGCGCGCAACGACTCCGCTATTTACCCTTTTGGCAATCAGATTGGTGGAAATGGCGTTTTCAAAGCCAATATATGGCAGGGTATGTTTCCCAACAAAAACTTGGTCGAAGACGGTTTCAAATTTACCTCGCCTGTGGGTCATTTTGGCAAAACGCCTTTGGGCTTGACCGACATGGCAGGTAACGTTTGGGAGTGGTGCCAAGATTGGAAATATGAATACAAAAATATCTTAGAAAGCCTTAAAAACAAGCCAGTGATGGTGCAAAAACAAGAAAAAGTGATGCGTGGAGGCTCTTTTCTTTGTGAGCCAACCTACTGTCATGGCTACCGAGTTTCTGCCCGTTCTTTCACCTCTCCCGAAACTGGGCTGATGCACATCGGGTTCAGGTGCGTAAAAGAGATTAAATAGTGCCAAGTAGTTATGAGTTATTAGTTAATACAAGGCATTAATAATCAATATTTTGCGCTGTTGTCAGTGTCCTCACTGACAACTTTTATTTCATTGATAAACAATGAATTGCAAGCAAATGGGTATGGTTTGATGATTTGAAAATAGAAATCATGAACAGACCTACGGCAGTGGTGATACAAGAAAACCACTACTATCCCTTTGGACTAAGTATGCGAGGCTTGGACTATACGGCGGCGAGTCCGAATAAAGAGAATAAGTTCACCTTCAATGGGCAGACCGAGAAGGAAACAAAGCTGAACCTCCACTGGCACGAAACGGCATTTCCTGATGGGCGGGATTTGTAATCTCGCCCTATTTTATTGAGGATTTGTAACCCAATTTTTGTTATTTTATTGATAGTCAGTGGTTTATATTTTATTTGTATATTTCTGCGCTGTTGAATTCTATGAATTAAGCAAGATTATAAGTGAACTTATTGCGAAATCACATTTTGGAAAAATATCTAAGATTAACTAAGGCATATGCTAAAAGTGCAAATCCAAGAAATAGGTTTTGTTTTCGTTCAAAACGTATTAATAGTCGCTTAAATTTATCTATCCAAGCAAAACTTCTTTCTACGATAAATCTTTGTAACTATTCAGCCGTTTTGCAAAAAGGAGAAATTTTGATACAGATTGATATTTTTGAGTGTTTGAAAAACATTAAGTCCCTGTTTTTTGATGGTATCGATTACGCCTTGAATACGAGCATAGATTTTAGCTCCCTCAAAAGTTCTAAAACACATAGCGATTTTTTGTTTGATTTTAACGTGTCTGATTGCCCTTTCTGCCTCATTATTGGTAAAAGGGATATTTTCTTGACAAGCAAAGGCAGTTACATCTGCTTGATATGCCTTCAAACGATGAAGTAAATTTCTACCTTTGGAAGACTTCAACCTTCCATTTTTTGATTTTTGAGGGGGTGGCTCTTCTTTTTCTCCTATTTTACAAATATAA
>JAAFJS010000178.1 GCA_013298985.1 Cytophagales bacterium | reverse complement strand
GAAAAATCGGGAACGAATTGGTTGATTCTGCCTGTGTTAGAAAGTAAAGGGTCATCTCTATCTACTGGGCGGAACTTGCTAAAATCGGTCGACTGATTATACATTCCTGCGCGCAAGCCAAAAGACAAGCGACCGTTTTTGATAGGTACATGATAGGCATAAGAAAGCTGGATTTCGGTATTGGTAACGGGTCCAATCACATCATAAACCAAGTGTAAGCCTAAGCCGCTTCGGAGTCGCTTGATGGGGGCGTTGATGGAAAGCACCGTAGAGGAAGGAGAGCCACCGTCATCAAAAGTTGCTTTGTAGCCCAGCCATTGTTGCCTGTAAATTAAGCCCGAATGGATAAAATTGGTATCTAAGCCCACTACGGCGGGGTTCAGATACTGCTGATTGAACATATATTGGCTGAACTGTGTGTCCTGCTGTGCTTGTGTGCCTGACAAACTCGCAAAAAATACGGACGCAAGCAATATGATTTGAAAGAATAGTTTTTTCATATAAATTTGATGCTTTTTATAGCTTTGTTTTTAGTTCTTTGATTTCATTGATAGAAAGACCTGTAATGTTAGAGATGGTTTCTTCGTTTAATTATTAGCCTTTAATTCAATTTAGATTTCATTTTTTCTTATCAACTGAATATGATGAACAGGTAAATTTGTAACTTTGGCTATTATTTCATCGGCAAAGCCCTGTTCTATCGGGTGTACGAATAAATGCAGAAAACTTTAAAACAGCTCCCAATGCAATAAAATAGCGAAATTGTCTTTAACTTGAAAAATCTGCAAAGTTTCGTACACCCGTTCTATCATATTTACTACGATTTCTCTCACTTTTTCGGAAATTGCTGTTTCTAACACACCTCTTTCTATTCTTCGGTTTTCTCTAAATCTTTCATAAGCACTGCGTTCTTCTTCTGGCATTGCTTCTATTCGCATTTTTTCCTTTGCTTCTTTTAACCCTTTTGCCTTAAAATCATCATTGATTTCACTATTTTTTAAGAAATAAATCCATTCATCAAGTGTATTTTTGGCAATGTCATCAAAGTTATTAATTTTTAGAATAAAATATTTAGGAAAAATGTCTGCAATATGCTCTATTCTAAAGTTTTCTTTTTGAATCTTTGATGGGCGCAAGATGTCGTTGTGGTGCAAGCCTATAAAATTGCCTTTGTATTCATACACATAATCAGCTCCTTGCCCTAAACCAAAATAAGCAATATTGATAGAAAATGCTTTTTTTAGCGTTCCGTAAGGCTCTCCTTCCTTGATATACTCTGTGATAAGTTTGGAAATACCATAAATCATTCTATGAAAATAGTCCTTTTCTACGTCATTTTGTACCTCTATCAGTATCAATTCGCTGTTTTCAGTCTGTGCTAAAATATCTACTCGATTGAACTTGTCATACTCATCTTGTTTACGGTTCGTTGTGCGATTACCCTCACTTTCCAGTATATTTTTAATTTTGATGTCTATATGCAATAATTCGCTTAAAAACCCTTCAAGGATTTCGAAGTTTGCCTTGTTTCGTAGCAATTTTTTCATTGCCCAATCAAAACATATGAGTTTAGCCATAAATCAATCTCATGTTTCAAAGTAAATTTTTCATCCACTGCACCAACTCTATCTCGTCTATGATAGACCAAGCGTGGGTGTGCCTTGCGCCATTGCTTCTGTAGCCTGTCTTTCCCTGCACAAACTCCGCCCTTTCATTGCCCAAAAGTAACAATCTATTTATCATTTCTGAGCTATTGAGCTGATTGCTATCATAAAGACTCCTGCGCCTGGTTTGGAGCTGCCAAGCTACATCAATATCGTGATATACCCTGACCGCAATATTTTTTAAAAACTGCTCGTTCCCACTTCCTTTTTGTCCTGCATAAAAAGGACTCAACTGCATATAGTTTTCCAAGTTGGTTTGAGGCGTGCCAAACTCTTTTTTCATCATTTCTTGGACAAACTTAGCCTCCGCCATGCCCACTTGCGAAAAGTTTTTGGCTATCTCTCTGTCAAAATAACTCCACAAACCTACTAAATCTACGGGAGAATCCACCGCAAAAACGCCTTTTAATGAAATGGGAAAGTTTTGAGGGCTTTCATTCATTAATTCCGCCAAACGCAAGCAGATAGTTCCCCCCGCAGAGAAACCACCTATTACAAAGCTATTAGATTTGACTTTAAATCTTTTCAAAATATCATTTAAAACCAAATTTATTTTTGTTATCACTGCTTTATCTACATAAATTTTGTTCCCAACCCCAATGCCAATGGTCAGGATATTGTTCACACAGCCTACATTGTGTAGCTTCGTTTCTGGGAAAATAGCCTCTGCCTGCTCCCCAAAACCAGGTAACAAAACTAACACGCCTTTTATTTCGCCTGAAAGGGGCTTGACCGCCAAGTAGTACAGGGAGGAATCCTTATCGTCCAATACGAACTTTTCTATGCTTTGGCTGCAAACGAGAGGAGAAAAAATAAGCAATAAATAGGTAAAAATGCACTTGGGCATGGTGATTTATTCTTTGTATGTTATTGACTTTGTTTGAAAAACATTCCCCACAAGCCATTCACTACTGCCGCACTAAAATTCCGCGAACTATATGGATTAAAGCTATCTCTGTAAGGTGTGTTCCCCGCCACATTGCGTACATCAATCGAATAGGTGCGATACACGTCTTTATTCAATCCTTTTTCGAGCAAAGGGTAATAATAAGTCGTTTTATACATCAAGTTGGGGCGTTGGAACTGCACGATATGGTATTTGTAGTTCCTTCCCACATTGATATTTCCATACATGAGGCTCATTTTTACGCTGTCTTTGAGTATTTTGGACTTGCAATAGTCTGCAAATGAGGTGCTTTGAGCAAAAACGAAATTGCTCAATAAGATGAAAAACAGAAGGTAGAAAAGGTGTTTCATGGATTTTAGTAAGGTGTTATCATTTACGCATCTATTATTTCATTAGACCTTCATAGTTTTTGATGTTTTTATTGATTTCATTCAAATAATATAATTGTCTAAAAATTAATCCCCACAAGGCGAAAGGCAAAATATATTTCATGTATTCCCAAATTGGAATAACCTTATTATCGTCACCTATTCCATAAACAGATACAAATAAACTAAAAAAGCAAATGACTACACTAATTATCAAATCATATCGTATGTCTTTGGCTTTCAGTAGTTTTATGAACGCGGTATTTAACTTAGATACATCATTATTTGTCTTTACATTCTTTTCTGTCAAATCTCGTATTCTCAAAAAGTGCTTCAAAATAACCCCATTTCTTGAAGAATTAAAAAAGTAAAAGAGCAAAGCAACACAGTGACCAAGTCCCATTCCTACTTTTGCGTCCCACACTTTAGGTTGTATTCCTAAAATATCTATCACAGCCAAATAGCTGATAATACAACAAATAGCTACATAAAAAAGACCTATAATCCACGTAATATATATTTCAATATTAATAGTTTTAGGGTTTAAAAGATTTTCACGATTTTGATTTAGCTTGATAGGAGTATATGTTTGCTCCATCAGTAAAATTCTATTTTGAGAAATTGTATCCATAAAAAATAAATTTTAATTAGATATGATTTTATAAGTGAAGATGTACTACAAAGCTAACCTTTCTAAATTAAAAAACAGAATAAAAATCTACTAAAATGCTCAATAAACAGCCAAAAACTTTGATTACTCCCATACGACATGAGCGCGCGTATCGTTGCAACAGCTAATTTATTTTCCTACTTCACCCATTCCGCCTTCACGTACAAATCCACCTCGACCTCTCCGCCTGCCTCTGGCGTATAGATTTTCTGGTGTTTGTAATACACCTTTACTTTTTTACCAATAAAACTCTTGGGATTCTTCTCTACTTTTTCGTAGAGCGCGTCAGTTTTATCCACTCGGAAGCTCATTTCAGTTTTGTCGTCTTTGATGATGGTGAAATAGGAATAATCGCCTTGCTCGATGCCTGCAAACTTGCCTATTACCACTTTTGCTTGCTTGCTGGGCGTTTGGGCAGATGTAGTTTGCAAACTCAAGAAAGCATAAAAACAGAAAAACAAAAAAATGATTCGTATCATAAAGCAATAGTTTTTGGTTGTCTGACAATTTTTGTGGCAGACTGAGTTTCTACGAGTTCCCCCCGCTAAAGCGAGGGGTTAATCTAACCCCTCGCTTTAGCGGGGGGAACTTTCCACAAAAATTGTCAGAGTATCTAGTTTTTGAAAAAAAAAATGGAACAATTTTTTAATAATTGTTCCAAAGTTATAAATTAAAATCACAGTATCAAACTTTCTAACGGTACGATACTCGCAAGTTTGATACTTTACTATATGAGGTTTTTAAATTAAAATTAGGGCAGGGTGATAGTCTTAGAGATATTTCCCATGGTTGCTGTAATTTGTTTTTCGCAAGTGCCATTGCCGTAGTCAATAGTAATCGCAGGTTTAGCAGCTACTCTGACGATGCCCACTCCACTGACAGGATAAAAAACACCGCTTTGGAAACACGCTTGCTTAATTATCAGTGGCGAAGTAATTTCGGTCGTGAAGTTTTCGCCATTATTATTAATACCTGCGCTCGTGCCTGTGATTTTTACCTCATTATCAATGATTTGGCGTGGGTTATTGCCCAAGTTGATTTGGGTAGTTCGCTGCATATTCGTAATGGTGAACTTCCTGTTGGGGGTAGTTACTACAAGGTTAGAGGCAGAAGTAGTATAAGAAATCTGCGCTCTGGTACGGACGATATTGCCCTGCACCACTGTTCCAGAAATAGCATAACCCTCTACTGCATAGTCTTGGAAGGTGATACTGCGCTGACTGTCAGTGAAAGCTACCGTAATTTTTCCCTTGCGATTCCTACCAAAGTTACCTTGGCAACCTGCGCCAAAGTCTATCCCTACACTTTTTTGCTGAAGATTGAGGCTAACCGTTCCGCAGGCTTCGACCCTGCCATTGCCAATGCCGTCAAAGCTGCCGTCCATCGCATCATCTATGGTCGCGAGTGCATCATTTACGATTTGGTCGCTTTCGCTTGCTTGCATTACTGTCGTTTCATCTACCTCAGTGTTTGGGCTGGCAATATTATCGTCTTTTTTACAACTCGCCAAAGTAACCAACAGACCCAAAGAAAAAATAAAGATTGATTTTTTTAATACATTTTTCATGTTTTTTCGTGTTTTAATTAATTTTTTGAATGATTTATATTTTTGTCTTTCTCTCAAAAAGTAATAGCATATAGACAGTTTTAAGAACGCAGGGTTTAATATAAGGTTGGAGATTTTCAGCCAAGAGAAAGGAAAAGAATCATCGCAGGGCTTGACAATAGAAATAATTGCAATAAAACATAGCTTTTTCCTTATTTTTATACTATTTTTGTAAGGCAAAATATAAAAACAAATAAACGCCTCTGACTAATTTACATTTCCTCTCTATTCATCTGATGAATGGAATTGTTTGATAAGCAAGTATTTAGCTTGCATTTTTTTGCGGTTGTCAGCTTCATTACTGACCATCATTTTATATTATTTTTATCAAACAAAATTTTTTTATTCTCATGTTAGTTTTATCTTCAAAAAGAATCAAGTTGGTAGCACTGGACTATCAGCATTTACAATTATGGGCAAAAAATTGGGCAGATTTGGAAAAATCTTTAGGAGTTTTGCCCCTCATTCCTGATATTGACAAGGATTATCAGGTGGAAATAGAGGACGCTTTGCAGCACTATTGGCTTCCCAAAGTACGCGAGAATACTGCTCATTATGAGTGGTTTACGGCGTGGCAGATTATCCACCTGACAGAAAATGTCATCATTGGAGGCATTGGCTTGATGGGCTTGCCTGATGAAAATGGACAAACCATGACGGGTTATCACATTGACAGGCGGTTTCAGCATCAGGGGTTTGCCTCCGAAGCCTTGCAGTTATTGGTGGCGTGGGCTTTCCAGCACCCTGATTTGCAGTCTATTATAGCGACAGTGCCTTTGGAAAATACGCCTTCGCACAAGGTCTTGCAGAAAAATGGATTCGAGGAAAGCAAGCGAGATAACGAGTTGGTTTATTGGCAGTTGCCCAGATAATTGATACATTTATGCTGTTGCTTGCTTAGGTGGGCAACAGCATTTTTGTTTTATTAGACTTCTTGAAAAACTAAGTATAGATGCAAAATGTATATTCGTCTTTAGGCGAATTAAATATTTGAAAAACAATTTTTTCACCACAAGGCAACCCTTTTTACTCCGTTCTTGTATAGAAAGGTAATTACTACTGAAAATAAACTTTACGAACGACTCCATTATTGTAATAGGTGATACACGCGCTTGACACAGATTTGGACGAGGTACTCAAAGGTTGCCTCAAAGACCATCGCCAAAGTCAAAAACTTTTGTACGAAAAGTTTTATGGCTATGGTATGAGTGTCTGTATCCGCTATGCCAAAGATGAAGAAGATGCCATCGAGATTCTAAATGACTGTTTTTTGAAAGTGTTTCATGGCTTAAAAAAATTTGATTTGAGCCGCCCGTTCAAACCTTGGTTCAGAAGAATCATCATCAACGAGGCAATCAATCACTTTAAAAAACACGAAAAACGCATGAAAAACGAATTGTTGAAAGAAGCAGAAGCAAGCCACGCCATCGACGATATTTTGAGCAAAATAGCCTACGACGAGGTAGTAGCGATGATTCAAACATTGACCGCCGCTTACCGAACGGTGTTTAACCTCCATGTGATTGATGGCTACAAACACGAAGAAATAGCTGATATGCTGGGCATTAGCGTAGGAACGTCAAAGTCCAATTTATACAAGGCAAGGGAGAAACTGCAAGCATTAGTCAAAGAAAAATTTAAAATAGCATAAAAAATATACGTAAAAAAGTATAATTAAAGGGTATCAATGAAAGATTTGAGTGAAAAAGAGTTAGACGATTTTTTTCAGAAATCTTTGGGGGGAAAGCAAATTCCGTTTAATCCAAAGGCTTGGGAAAAAATGGAAGCAAAGTTAGAGGCAGCACGCAAAAAACGCTTGCTGTGGAAAAGACTTGTGCTTGGGCTATTGTTTTTGCTCCTCAGTTTTTCAGCCATCATCTATCAGTTATCAGTAAACAGTGAGCAGTTATCAGAGAATAGTGAGCAGTCATCAGTAAACAGTGAGCAGTCATCAGAGAACAGTGAGCAGTCATCAGTGAACAGTGAGCAGTCATCAGAGAACAGTGAGCAGTCATCAGAGAACAGTGAGCAGTCATCAGAGAATAATGAACAGTTAGCAGTAAATAAAGAACAAAAAACAATAAATGACAATCAACAACCAACAACCAGCAACCAACAACCAGCAACCAACAACCAACAACCAACAACCGAAAATAAAGAAATTAAAGATAATAACAATGGTGTAGCAGAAACGTCTGTCAGCGATGGCAGGCGAAAATTCAACCAGCTATTACCTTCCGACCAGCTATTGCTAAACAAGCAAACAAAGGACAAGTCAGCAGCACCGTCAGACGTACAATCTCAAAATATGTCTGACGGGAAAACTGACTCCCCAAAAACACGAAATAGCGAACAACTAATTAATAATCAAAAACTTACAATACAAAAAGTAAATGACCATACGACTGGCGTTCAGGAAACAGAAGGAGGAAATTATCAAAAAATACTAATTGCCATTGATTCTATTCATATAATAGAGAAGCAGTTACTGGTAAGCAAGTTTGATTTTGATTCTCTTTCAAAAATAAAAATTTCAGCGCAAATTGTTCCTACTGATTTTTTAACAGGCAAATTAATATCTCCCTCAGCTACTAATTTCCCTTTTGGTAGGCTAAATATTGGGCTGCTGTTTTCGCCTGATTGGAGTTCGGTCAAGTTCCAAAATATCAATCAGACAGGTTATAAATTAGGTTTTGAGATTGAATATCAGCCTTTTAAGAGATTGAGTATTAGTTCAGGAGCTACTTTTTCTCGCTTACTTTACAATGCGGGCGGCGGCGAATACACTGTTCCTTACGGCTACTGGAACGCTACACGCAAAGCACCCGAAAAAATTTGGGGAGCTTGTGATGCCTTAGAAGTGCCTATCAATCTGCGCTATGCCTTATTTGAAAATGATAGAAAGCGATTTTTTATCAGTTCAGGTATTTCCTCCTATTGGATGTTAAGCGAAAGTTACAAATATGAATATTATGCGACAAAGCCATATTTGGTAGATGGTTGGCGTGGAAAAAACAAAAATACACACTATCTTAGTATTCTTAATTTTTCTTTGGGCTACGCGGGCAAATTAGGCAAACGCACTTTTTGGCAAGTAGAGCCTTTTGTGAAGCTACCTTTGGGCGGCGTGGGCTGGGGCAAAATAGACCTATCAAGTACAGGAATGTTTTTAAGTATTCGTTATCAGGTAATTAGATAACATCTTTGGCAGCTTGCCTTGCCAACAGATGCTTTTAATTAAGTTGTTTTAAATCAAGAAATGATATTTTTTTTAGCATATTTTTTAAACTTTCAAAACTACGTAACAAAAACCGTTTAACAATTAACCACTTTTTATTATGACACGAATCGAATTTTTGAAAAGTCTTGGACTTAGCGGCGCAACGTTGTTCTCAGTATTGGCAACTTGTACCTTAGAAAGTTGCTCTTCCAAAGGCAATGACGACCCTACACCGACTCCTCCCACTGGTGGAACTGGCGTTACAGGCACAAACACAGGTAGTAATATTGATTTTACGCTTGATTTGAACAATGCCTCCAATGCCAATCTCAAAAATAATGGCACTTCATTGGTAAGCGGCGATGTCATCATTGCACGCAACAACAATGGCGATTTTGTGGCACTCTCCAAAGCCTGTACGCACCAAGGTACTACTGTCAATTTTAGGGCTGGAAGTAATGATTTTGAATGTAGAAATCATGGCTCAGAATTCAATGCAAATGGAGGCGTAACCAAAGGACCTGCGTTAAGCGCACTCAAAAAATTTAATACTACGTTGAGTGGTACTAATTTGAGAGTTTTTGCATAAATCAGATAGTAAACTTTGCCAAAGATGTATTACTTTGGCAAAGTTTATATACAAACCTTTCTAAACTAAACGTGATGAAAACAAACAAACCATTTTTACTCATTTTCAAGCTATTACTCTTGCTTTCATTTCCTGTTTTTGCCCAAGACGACTTAGAAGATGCGCTGAACGAGTCAGAAAAAGGCAAGGAAAAAAAGAAAGAATATACGACTGCCGCCTTCAAATCCACACGCCTGATAAACCTGCACAATACAGAAAGATTGGCAAAAGGCGCACTGGAATACAGAATATGCCATCGATTTGGCAAGCTCAACTCTGGCGCATACCAGCTTTGGGGACTCGACCAAGCTGAAATTCGCTTCGGTTTCGAATATGGACTTTCTGACTGGATTCACCTCGGCGTAGGTAGAAGTAGCTACCAAAAAACGTATGATGCCTTCGTGAAAGCAGCTATCTTGAAGCAGTCTAACTTCATGCCCCTCAGCGTGTCGTACATGGGAAGCGTAGCAGTCAATACCATCAAAGATGCAAGCCCTGACTTCAATGGAAAGTTAGCCTACGTAAACCAAATCATCATTGGCAGTAAGCTCAACGAAAGAATATCATTGGTTTTAGTTCCCACATTTGTCCACAGAAACTTGGTGGCTGATGCCAATAATAAAAGTGTAAGCAATATCGCACTGGGTTTTGGTGGAAGATTAAAGATGACTAAAAGGCTGACTTTCAATGCAGAATACATCTTGCGCGTGCCTCCGCAAACAAAATCTACTGCTTTTGACAACTACAAGGACGCGTTCTCCATGGGCATAGACATCGAAACAGGCGGACACGTTTTCCAGCTTACTTTCAGCAACTCTCGCGGAATGTTCGACAAGGCATACCTCGTCGAAACCACAGGAAGCTGGGGCGCAGGCGATATTCACTTTGGGTTTAACTTGATTAGAAACTTTACCGTAGGCGGAAAAAAGAAATAACTAAACAGACTTAGTTTATAGGGTAGTTATTTTAAAAAAATTGATTATAAGATATTTGTACGGTTCGCCATTGCGATTAATTCATAACTCATAATTTATAACTGACAACTACTTGATTATCAATTACTTGAATCTTTTACAAAAAAACTATAAACAAATGAAAAAGCATCTTTTTTTGATTTTTAATATATTGATTTGGAGCTTTTTAACAGCAAAAGCACAAGACAGATTTTTGTTGGAAAATACCAATGTCATGTTTTTTTCTGATGGCATCATAGAAGACATCGAGGCTACCAGCAAAGACACCAAAGGCATTGTAGATTTTACAAAGAACGAATTTTTGTTCAAAATTCCTATCAAATCCTTCAAATTTGCTTCTGCGCTCATGCAAGAGCATTTTAACGAAAATTACTTGGAAAGCGACAAATACCCTGACGGCACTTTCAAAGGCAAAATCGAGGGCAGCTACGACCTCAAAAAAGATGGCTCGTACAGTGTAAAAGCGGTTGGAGATTTGACGATTCATGGCGTAACGCAGCCACGCACCATTGTTTCCACGATTCATGTCAAAGAAGGAAAAGCAAATCTGGAAAGTAAGTTTACCATCAAAGTAGCTGACCACAAAATCAAAATCCCCAGCGTGGTCATTAAAAACATCGCCGAAGAAGTAGAAGTTACCATCAAGGCAGACTTGAAAAAATACGAGAAATAATAAATCTACCCGCGCCAGAGGTACGGAAAAAGTAGGTAAGATACAGAAATAACAATTAGATTGACGGCGAAAAGCGTCCCGATTTCATCATAGCTCACGCTAAGGCTCAAGCCGTCAATCGCATTTTTAGAGATTTTTATCAGCAAAAGCAAAAGCGGAATCATTACAGGAAAACCCAAAACCGCCATCAGCGTACCACTGTTGTTCGATTTGGAGGCTATCGCCGAAATCATGCTCAATGTAGCCGAAAACCCCAGCCCTCCCAAAAGCATATTGACAAAAAACAAGATTTTGTCCTGCACAGGATTGCCCAATACCACAGAATATATCACATAGCCAAGTATAGACATGAGCCACATTAGCAGTGAGTTATAAATAATTTTGGACAAAATAATAGCCTCTGGACTCACCAAAGTATAGTAATAAAGTTGCCTTCCTTCGTTTTCTTGTACAAAACTTTTGGCAATCGCGTTAGTGGCTGTAAAAAGCAAAATAATCCAAAATAAGGCATTCCAAGTCAATACATTGAGCTGACTTTTTTGGAGGTTAAAGCTCAGGTAACAAACAAAAATAGTGCTGATAATGTAGAGCAAAATGCCGTTAAAAGCATATTTGCGCCGCCATTCCAAGACAATTTCTTTTTTGAGCAGGGCAATGATTTCTTGAAAAAGAGTCATTTTAGAAAAAAAATTAGCGTATCGTTTTCAATCAAGTCGCAATTTATAGCAAATAAGTTTTAAATTTGCACCAGTGAGCTAAATATTCGCACATAATCACCCAATCAGATGAGTTCATACACCCTTTCCCACATATTTATTTACCCTGTCAAATCGCTGAGTGGCATTGCCCTTACCTCTGCCAACGTGGAGCCGCGAGGCTTAGAGCATGACCGCAGATGGCTACTGGTAAACGCTGAAAATCAGTTTCTTACCCAGCGCGAGTACCCACAAATGGCGCGGCTAAAAGTAGCTTTGACAGCAGAAGGCTTGTCCTTTTTTCATCAGGACTTGCCTACCCAAACCTTGCAAATTGGCTTTGGACAATATGAGAAAAATATACTAAATGTAACGATTTGGGGAGATACTTGCAGGGCAAATCCTGTGGGCGAGCAGGCTGATGCGTGGTTTAGCGAGCAGTTGGGCTTGGCGTGTCGCTTGGTCAGAATGGCAGAAGATGAGCAGCGTTTGGTAGATACTGATTATGCCTTCGAGAGTGAAACGGTGAGCTTTGCTGATGCTTTTCCATACCTCATCATCGGGCAGGCTTCCTTAGATGACTTGAATGATAGGCTGGCTAACCCCGTAGAAATGAGGAGATTCCGTCCAAATTTTGTTTTTGAGGGCGGGCTACCCTACGAAGAAGAACAGTGGAAAAATTTTGTGATTGGAAACCTCAATTTTAGCGGTGTGAAGCCTTGCGCCCGTTGTATTTTGACGACGGTAAACCCTGCCACAGGCGAAATAGACAGCAAAGAGCCACTGAAAACGCTTGCCTATTACCGCAAAAAAGGCAATAAAATTCTTTTTGGACAAAATGTATTGGCAGAAGGCAGCGGCAAGGTTTCGGTAGGTGATAAGATAGTGGTAATTACAAGAAACGATGCAACAAATTGAAACAGGGGACATTGGACATGACGAATGGCTACACACAAGTAAAAGACTTTGCCCTTGTCAGTAAGTAATTCGTTCAAAAAATCAATGAGCAAATCCTTGTTTGCCTCCTCACCAAAAATCTTCTTAAATCGCAACGGCGAACCGTCCAAAATCTGTGAATGGATTGATGTATTTTTGTGCTATCATGTTGCTATTTTTCTTTCCACAAAGATACAAAAAATTCATACCAAATTCCTAATTTTGCACGGTTCGTCGCCACAATTTTGTTCCAGATTTTAATTCGTAATTTTGTAGCAGGCAGGTGATGAGAGAGAGAGCTTGCGACACTATTGGGGCGGCACTCCGCCGTTATCAGTAGCAAGGGGAAAGCAAAATAGGCTGTTTGGTGTGGAAACAAAATAGGGAGAAAATACTAAATTAAATATGATAGAATTATTTGAAGACAAAATTAATGAATACTTAATTCTACTTTGGCAGTCTGCTTGATTTATCAAAAAAAGGTTATTTTTGCGTTTATGAAAGACTTTAATGAAAAAAAATTAACTTGTACCTTGAAGGTTTTGGGACAGTTTTCCAATGTTACAGGACA
>JAAFJS010000177.1 GCA_013298985.1 Cytophagales bacterium | reverse complement strand
AAACAAAATTTAAAACGTGAATTTCCTCGTATTCCTTTGTATGCTGATTTTTGGAAATACGCAGACGTAGGAAAAAAACTGATGGATTTGCATATTAATTACGAATTGGTAATGACTAATGACAAATCTCAACTGCTTTTGGAAAGAAAAGATATTGATTTAGAAGTCTTTAAATCAAGTAAGCAAGGAAAAAAGAAAAAGAACATTGATGCAGCTAAAGAAGTTGCTGAAACGGAAACAGCTTTTACAGTCTATCCAATTCTGAAAATCAAAAACGGAAATGGGGCTGCCATCAGTATAGAAATAGACGAATTGACTACTTTGTGCGGAGTTCCTGCACAGGCTTTGGCGTATAAGTTAGGAAATCGTAGTGCTATTGAGTGGATTCTTGACCAGTACAAGCCCTATAAATCTGATGACAAAACGATACAAGAGCAATTTAATAACTACAATTTTGCAGATTACAAAGAACAAGTGATTGATTTGTTGCAAAAGGTCTGTTATGTGAGTGTAGAAACAATGGCTTTGGTAGATGAATTGGTAACTTAATGACTATCAATATCAAATATTCTTATCAACAAAAAAACAGCCCTTAATTTGGGGCTGTTTTTTTATTAAGAATTATCAAAAACGATTTGACTGTTTATCAAACTTTGATTTCTACGTCCACACCGCTTGGAAGCTCTAACTTCATCAGGGCATCTACTGTCTTTGCAGAAGTAGAATAAATGTCGATGAGTCTTTTGTAAGTGCAAAGTTGGAATTGCTCTCTTGACTTCTTGTTTACGTGTGGAGAACGCAAAACAGTAAATTTTTCTTTTTCAGTTGGCAAAGGAATAGGACCACTTACCACTGCGCCTGTAGCCTTGACAGCCTTCACAATTTTCTCCGAAGATTTATCGACCAGATTGTGGTCATAACTCTTCAACTTAATTCTAATTTTCTGTGTCATGTCTTTATTAACAGTTAAAGTGTCTTAGTTCTTATTTCCTTTTACTTGTGCAATTACGCCTTCCGCAATGTTCATTGGCACTTCTGCATAATGCGAGAAGGTCAAAGATGCAGAAGCTCTACCAGAAGAAATGGTACGCAAGTCAGTAACATAACCAAAAAGTTCAGACAAAGGAACGTCCGCCTTGATAATCTGTGCGCCTGCTCTGCCGTCCATGCCTTTCATCAAGCCACGACGTTTGTTCAAATCACCTGTTACGGGACCTGTAAACTCCTCTGGTGTAGTTACCTCGACTGCCATGATAGGCTCTAACAATTTTGGTTTTGCTTTTGCACCAGCCTCTTTGAAGCCAATACGCGCCGCCAATTCGAAAGAAAGTGCATCAGAGTCTACGTCATGGTAAGACCCATGGAACAAACGCACTTTGTAGCCTGTAACTGGGAAACCTGCCAATACACCGTTTTTCATTGCCTCGTCAAAACCTTTTTGGATAGGCGAGATAAATTCTTTTGGAATCACACCACCCACAATTTCGTTTACAAACTCCAATCCTTCCAATCCGTCTTCTCTTGGCATCAATTCAAATACGATGTCTGCAAATTTACCACGACCACCTGTTTGTTTTTTGTAAACCTCTCTGTGTTCCACTTTGCCTGTAAAGTGTTCTTTATAAGCTACTTGTGGCGCACCTTGGTTTACTTCTACCTTAAACTCACGCTTCATACGGTCAAGGATAATCTCCAAGTGAAGCTCACCCATACCTCTGATGATGGTTTGCCCTGTTTCTTGGTCAGTAAACACCTTCAATGTAGGGTCTTCTTCTAACAACTTGGCAATAGCCATACCCAATTTATCTTGGTCAGCTTGCTTCTTAGGCTCAATCGCATATCCAATTACTGGCTCAGGGAAACTCATAGACTCCAATACAATTTTGTGGTCTTCGTTTACCAGTGTATCGCCTGTTTTAATATCTTTGAAACCAACCCCAGCGCAAATATCACCAGCTTCTACAGCATCAATTTGATTCTGTTTGTTGGCGTGCATTTGTACCAATCGTGAAATGCGGTCTTTTTTCTGTGTACGCATATTATAGACATAAGAGCCTGCGGCTAACTGTCCTGAATAAACGCGCATAAAGCACAAACGACCTACAAATGGGTCAGTCATAATTTTGAATGCCAAGGCAGCAAAAGGCTCAGTTGCATTTGCGTGTCTTTGCACCATTTGGTCTGTATCTGGATTTAGACCCTCGATTGGGGGCAAGTCCATTGGAGAAGGCAAATAGGAAATAACCGCATCAAGCATTGCCTGAACGCCTTTGTTTTTGAAAGCAGAACCACATAGCACAGGTGAGAAAGACATATCAATTACCGCCTTACGAACCGCCGCCATGATTTCTTCTTTGGTGATAGAATCAGGGTTGTCAAAGAATTTCTCTAACAAAGCCTCATCATAATCAGCCACAGACTCAATGAGTTGCCTTCTCCACTCCATCACATCTTCCTTCATATCATCAGGAATAGGTACTACTTTATAGGTCTTACCTTTGTCGTCTTCGTTCCAAATGATGGCTTCGTTGGTAATTAAATCTACCACGCCTTTGAAGTGTTCTTCTGCGCCAATTGGTATTTGCAAAGGAACAGGTCTTGCGCCTAATTTTTCCTTAATTTCTTTGACTGCATTAAAGAAATCTGCACCCGCTCTGTCCATTTTGTTTACGAAACAGATGCGTGGCACTTTGTATTTATCAGCTTGTCTCCAAACGGTTTCTGACTGAGGTTCTACGCCCGAAACTGCACAAAACAAAGCCACAGCACCATCTAATACACGCAAAGAACGTTCAACCTCTACGGTAAAGTCCACGTGTCCTGGGGTGTCGATGATGTTGATTTGATAGGCTTTAGTATCCGCAGTAGGGTCGCCCTGAACAGTAGGATAGTTCCAGTTGGTAGTGATAGCTGCCGCAGTAATGGTGATGCCTCTCTCTTGCTCTTGCTCCATCCAGTCGGTAGTTGCTGCGCCATCATGCACTTCACCTATTTTGTGCGTAACTCCTGTATAATAAAGTACGCGCTCAGTTGTTGTTGTTTTCCCAGCATCAATGTGCGCCATGATGCCAATATTTCTCAGGTATTTTAAATCTTTAGCCACTGTGTTTTAAAACTTAAAATGTGAAAATGCCTTATTTGCTTCTGCCATTCTGTGCGTGTCGTCTTTCTTTTTCACTGCTGCGCCCTCACCTTTTGCCGCCGCCAAAATTTCGCCTGCTAATCTTTCTGTCATGGTTTTTTCGCCCCTATTTCTGGCGTATTTGATTAACCATTTTATGCCTACAGATACTTTTCTATCAGGGCGAACTTCGGTAGGGACTTGGAAAGTGGCACCACCTACTCTGCGTGAACGCACTTCTACGGCGGGCATTACATTATTTAATGCTTTTCTCCAAGTTTCAAGACCACTTACTTTTTCTCCACCCTTACTCAACCTATTCTCTACCAGTTCTACGGCTTCGTAGAAGATTGTATAGGCTGTTGATTTTTTGCCTCTTTCCATTAAGTTGTTAACGAATCGGGTAACTAACACGTCGTTAAACTTTGGGTCAGGCAAAAGATAACGCTTCTTTGGTTTCGCTTTTCTCATTTTGCTTCAAGATTTGTAACCTTTGGGGTTACTTTTTTAGATTTTTTACAGATTAAAAATTACTTTTTCTTAGCACCACCTTTAGCTGGCGCACCTTTTCCTGCGGCAGGAGCTGCTCCTGGCTTAGGTCTTTTAGTACCGTATAAAGAACGGCTTTTCTTTCTTCCGCCCACACCCGCAGTGTCCAATGCACCTCTGACGATGTGATAACGTACACCTGGAAGGTCTTTTACCCTTCCGCCCCTTACTAACACGATAGAGTGTTCCTGTAAGTTATGTCCTTCACCTGGTATATAAGCAAGGACTTCCTTCTTATTCGTCAAGCGAACTTTTGCCACTTTTCTCATTGCAGAGTTTGGCTTTTTGGGCGTGGTCGTATATACTTTCGTACATACGCCTCTGCGCTGTGGACATGAATCCAGCGCAGGAGATTTAGACTTGTAAGACTTGTTCTCACGACCTTTTCTAATTAACTGCTGTATTGTAGGCATTTATAAAAAACTTAGAATAAGTGATTTAACCCAAAATTTTAATTTTTGGAGTGCAAAATTATGTATTTTAAATTGTTTTACAAAATGATTTAGAAAAATATTTATTTGATTGGAAATTAATTTTTCATTCCCTACCTTTGCACCACAAAAAAACGGGGTGTAGCGCAGCTCGGTAGCGTACTTGCATGGGGTGCAAGGGGTCGCAAGTTCAAATCTTGCCACTCCGACTTTAACTAACTGATTATCAAAGGTTCTTTTTTGGGAAATTGTATTTATGGGACTGATAGTCAGAAAAAAAGCAGAATGTTTTTAAAAACGTTCTGCTTTTTGTTTTTTAATCATTTTACATGGAGGCTTTTTATGCGCCACAAAGCACAGAGGCAAGAATGAAATAGCATTAATTATATTGGCTAATGATGAATTGTAAAATACCCAGAATCACAGGCAAATCATTTAAAAAATAACGTTCTTTGTCAATAAAAACTGTATTTTCTTCCAGTTTCAAAAATACCCATTCATAAGCATTCGTTACGGCTCCGTAAATAGTTTCGTAAGGCTCGTTGTTTTCTTGATTGAACAGTCTTGATGCGTACATTTCAGCAGCACATTGGGCAAAACCTTCATCTGGGTCTCTATTTTTGGACTCAAACAAACAAAAGATGGGGCTTTGTAATTCTACAATATTTTGTTTCGCTGAAATCATAAAATCGGGTGTACCACTCAAGCCTTTATCACTTGCTATATTGAGAGTATAGCCTGAAAAAACGGTAATATGTGGATTATTGCGTTTAAGTTCTCTGGCAATAGGCGCAATGATATACTCTGACTTGGCTTTTTCGCTAAGTAATGGTGTGCTTTTGGCTTCTTGAATATCATCTTGCAGTCTTTGGCTTGGTGGTAAAGGGGTTAAAGCAACATTTTCAAATAAAAAAACATCACTTTGCCCAATACCATACTCTTTCTTTAACCGATTGAATGTAAACTCTGAATAAGCCATAGTTTTTAAAATTTTATGTTGCAAGATAATAGAATTATCAATTTCATCAAAGAAAAATATGTAATTTGCTCATTTTGTTCTGCAAAGATGTATATAGTCTATCCTATCCACTGCCTTCAGCTATCTTTGGGGGGCTAATACATAAAAAAAATCAGTAGAATATTTTTTTTCTTACTTTTATCCTACTTTTACACTTCAAAACACAAAAACGTACAACCTACCATTTGTTTTTTTTTCATCAAACCTTTTAACAATCCAATATTTATGTTAAAAAAATTACGTTCTATTTTTATATTATGCCCTTTGCTGTGGTCAATATCCTCATTGACCACTATTTATGCTCAAACCCTTGACATGGACAAGCTCAAAGGTATGCAGGCGCGTAGCATAGGTCCCGCAGGCATGAGTGGGCGTGTAACGGCGATTGCGGTGGCGAGCAAGCAACCTGATGTCATTTACTTGGGCGCGGCTTCGGGCGGCGTGTGGAAATCTACTAATGGAGGCATTAGTTTTGCCCCCATTTTTGATGACCAAAAAGTATCGGGCATTGGCGCAATCGCGATTGACCAAAACAACCCTGACATCATTTGGGTAGGTACTGGCGAAGGCAATCCGCGCAATAGCCAAAATAACGGACAGGGAATTTACCGCAGCTTGGACGGCGGCAAAACTTGGGAACTGATGGGGCTGGAAAAAACAAGCAACATTCATCGCGTACTTTTACACCCACAAAACCCTGACATTGTGTATGTGGGCGTGCAAGGCTCTTCATGGGGCGACCACCCCGAACGTGGCGTTTTCAAGACGATTGATGGCGGCAAAACTTGGGAAAAAGTCCTCTACGTCAATGAAAGAACTGGGATTAGCGAACTTGTCATTGACCCGCAAAATCCTAATAAACTCATTGCGGGAATGTGGGAGTTTCATCGCGACGCGTGGTTCTTCAAGTCTGGCGGCAAAGGCTCTGGAATGTATATCACCTTTGATGGTGGCAAAACTTGGAAACAGCGCACCAAAGAAGACGGACTTCCCGAAGGCGAACTTGGCAAAATGGGGTTGGCAATTTCAGCAAGCAAACCAAATATCATTTATGCGCTGGTAGAGGCAAAGAAAAATGGCTTGTATAAGTCTGAAGATGGCGGCTTTAAGTGGACAGCGGTCAATACAGGCAAAAATGTGATGGACAGACCTTTTTATTATTGTGAAATTTATACTGACCCCAAAAATGAGAATCGCCTTATCAAGGTTGAAACTGTCGTGCGTGTAAGCGAAGATGGCGGCAAAACTTTCAAAGATTTGATTCCATACGAGAAAATTCACCCTGACCACCATGCTTTCTGGATTCACCCTGAAAACCCAAATTACATGATAGATGGCAACGACGGCGGCGCAGCTATCAGTCGCGACGGTGGCAAGTCTTGGATTTTTATGGATAATTTGCCTCTGGGACAGTATTACCACATCAACGCAGACATGGACGTTCCCTACAATATTTACGGTGGGTTGCAGGACAATGGCTCGTGGAGAACGCCAAGCCAAGTGTGGCGCGAGCAGGGCATCAAAAATATTTATACAGAAATGCTCAGTTTTGGGGACGGATTTGATGTAATTCCTGACCCCGAAGATAGCCGCTACGGTTTCTCTATGTCGCAAGGCGGAAATCTGGTGCGTTATGATATTTTGACAGGAGAAAATAAATTTGTAAAACCTGCTCACCCTGAAAGCAAGCAAAAATTGCGGTTTAACTGGAACGCAGGCATTGCCCAAGACCCTTTCAGCAAAAGCACGATTTATTATGGAAGTCAGTTTTTGCACAAGAGTAGCGATAAAGGCGACTCTTGGGAAACGATTTCGCCAGATTTGACCACCAATGATACGACCAAACAGAAAGCTGACCAAAGCGGTGGATTGACTTTTGATGCCACTTTTGCAGAAAATTATACGACGATTATGGCAATTGCCCCAAGTTCGGTGAAGCAAGGCGTGATTTGGGTGGGTACTGACGACGGCAACCTCCAAGTTACCCAAGATGGCGGAAAAACATGGACAAATGTAGTTAAAAACGTAAAAGGTGTACCTGCCAATACGTGGATTCCACAAATCCAAGCCTCCAAATACAATGCTGGTGAGGCGTTTGTGGTTTTTGATAACCACCGCCGCCATGACTGGACTCCTTTTGTGTTCAGAACTAAAGACTTTGGACAAACTTGGGAGAGAATTGTAGATGACAAAAAAGTATTTGGTTACGTCTGGTCGGTAATCCAAGACCCCGTAGAGCCAAATTTACTATTTGTTGGCACAGAAACAGGGCTTTATGCAAGCATTGACGGTGCAAAAACGTTTACAAAGTGGAAAAATGGCTACCCAACTGTCCCCACCGCCGATTTGGTGATTCACCCCAGAGAACATGACTTGGTGATAGGTACGTTTGGGCGTGCGTTGTACGTACTTGACGACATCAGACCGTTAAGAGCTTTGGCAAAAGAAGGCACACAAATTTTGGATAAACCCTTGAAAATGTTTGAGATACCTGATGCTTATTTGGTAAATATGAAAAACAATCCAGGCGTTGAGTTTCCTGGTGATGGTACTTTTGGTGGGGAAAACAAAAAACAAGGTGCCATTCTTTCTTTTGTACTAAATCCTGAAAAAAAAGATGCAAAATCTGATTCGGTAAAAGTGGAAATTTTTGACATGAATAACAGCAAAATCCGCACTTTCAAGGCAGAAGGCAAAACAGGCTTGAATCGCATTAGCTGGAATCTGAACAAAAAAGGAACGCGTTTTCCAGCCCAGCCCAAGCCCATGATGAAGGATTCTCCTGAGCCACAAGGAATAAATGTGCTTCCCGCAACTTACAAAGTGCGAATCACTTACGGCAAAAATATGGACTCTGCCATGGTCAATGTAAAGCTCGACCCACGCCTGCCCATTACGCAGGCGGATATGCAAGCACGCGATGTGCAGATGCAAGCCATGTATCAAAAAGTGAGCATTGTTACAGAAGCGATGGACAGACTTCGTGAGGCAAAGCAAACTATCTCTATGGTAAACAGGCAGTTAGGTGACAGCGAAGACCAAAAAATAAAAGACACCAAAAAAATGGGTAAAGACATGGAAACTGCCGTTCAGAACTTGATAGAAAAAGTGATTGCCAAAGATGATGTGCAGGGCATCTTCCGCAGTGCGGACATTTTGACTTCTAAGCTGTTTGGTGCGATGAATTACATGGGTTATGCAGGCAAACCTACGCCTACCTCACAGTTGGTAATGAAACACGCCGAAGCAGACATTAGCCAATTTTTGGGCGAGGTCAATACTTTTTTTGAGGGCGATTGGAAAAAGTACCAACAAGCAGTAGAAACAAGCTCACCCAAACTTTTCAAAAGTTATGATGCACTGAAAATGAACTAATTACCTGCTTATTTCATTAATCCCTTGCAAAGTCTTGAATGTCTTGCAGGGGATTTTTGCATTTTCATTCAGATAATAAAATCGCTTTTGGTTGGTGGGAAGATTGCCTTACTGCCGTTTTTACCTTTGTTGGAGTTAGCGAAGCGCACCAACAAAAGTAAAAAAGGTGCGCTTCGCTAACTCCTGCAACGGGGGAATGCTTTAAACTATTATTTTCTACTTATTTCGCGCATCAATCCAAAGCACAAATCATCAATTTCATCATTTATATCAGACATATTTGACAAAATAATGACTGCCGTTTTTTCCTCTGCATTGATTGCCATCGAAGAAGAATAGCCGCCTGTCCCCCCATTGTGCCAATGCAAATCCTTTCCATTTTCAGACTTTAATTGATGCCAACCTAAACCAATTTTCATATTTTCATCTATCTTGAAAGTAGGTTTTCTTGTCAATTCAAGTTCTTTATTTTCAGGACTGAACTGTGCATCAGCAAATTTTGCCAAATCTTCTGTGGTTGATAATATTCCGCCTCCGCCAAATAGCACATCAAAATCCCAATTAGCTACTATTTCTCCATCTGTGTTTAACCCTTTTACAAGCTGATTCCCCAAATTTTGAGAACTTGTAAATGAATTTGTCATTTTGTATTTATCAAAGATTTTCTTTTGTAATAATTCTTGAAAACTTGTTTTTTGAGATAAACCAAGTGTGTAGCCTAAAAGCCCTGCACCCAAATTTGAATAAGAAGAAATTTTGGAAGGCTCATTTTCAAGTTTCAACAAATTTTTGAGATACTCTTCAATTTCTTTTTTACCATAACTTTTGTATGGGTTGGTTTCGTTTGATAAATCCAAATTTTCGGGCAAGCGAGGCAAGCCCGAAGTATGATTCGCCAAACTTTCAAAATGTATTTTGATATTTCCTTTAAAACTAAAAGGATAATAGGCATTGATTTCGTCTGTCAATTTGATTTTTTTATCTTCCACCAGCGAAGCTAAAACGGCTGAGGTGAATACCTTGGTAATTGAGCCAATTTCAAAGATATTCTTTTGGTTTTCAATAGCTTCTATGGTATCATTTACTTTTATAGCTCCATAATAATTTGTTTTTCCATGTTGAACTATGGCGATGGAAAGTTGCGTATTATTCAGGAAGTTTTTACATTTTGCAAAGATGATTTCAGCAATTTCTTTTGGATAGTTACTCAATGCGTTTACCGTTTTATGCTTCGTTTCTTTTGGTTCTTCGTAAGGTTTAATGAAAAGTCCATTGATTTGGTTTTGATTGTCAAGCGAGATATTTACTGCTAAAATAGCCTTTTCAAATTTTGTTTTATACATCGCATAAGTTCCTTGATGATACTTGATAAATTCTTTACTTTCTATATTACCCACTTGTTTTTTTAAGCCTGACAAAAACTGTTTTGTGTTTTCCAAAGGCAATGCCTTCTGCATTTCAGGCGAAAAACTGTTGAAAATTTCAGCATATTTTTCGGCGTTATAGCTTGCTTGAAAATTGTCAATTGCTGCTGTATAATTTTCAGACTGGGAGAATAATAAGTTTGCCATAAAGATTGTGATTAAGAACGAAAATAGTTTTTTCATACGGATTATTGTTTAGAATGACTGCTAAAACCGTTATTTATATCCCCACAAAACAACGTTTGCTATAAAAACTTTCCTTTGCAAATTAAACAAATATTTTGCAGATTGCCCAAAATAAAGTAAGTTTGAACGAGTTTAGCTTTCCAATCCTATTGCTTTTATTTTTTCACTAATTAATTGATAAACAAGATTTTAAAAACATCTAATCACTATTTCTCTTCATCAAATAAAATTTCATTTTCACTTTATCAAAATCCATATAGCACATGAAAAAATCTTTATCTGTATTTTTATTACTTAATTACTTTGCTTTTTTGGCTTGCTTTCCTGCCTTTGCCCAAAACAAAACGGACAAACCCGATAACAATCCTTACAAAGCCGAAACTTTTTCGGGTTTAAAATTCCGTTCTATTGGTTCTGCTGTAACTTCGGGCAGGGTGTCCGACTTTGCAGTTAATCCCTTGAATCACAGCGAGTATTATGTAGCTACTGCCTCTGGCGGTGTCTGGAAAACCACGAATAGAGGCGTAACCTACACTCCCCTTTTTGACCGACAAGGCTCATACTCCATTGGTTGCGTTACCTTAGACCCAAGCAACCCAAATGTGGTTTGGGTGGGCAGTGGCGAAAACAACAATCAACGCTCTGTGTCCTACGGTGATGGCGTGTATAAAAGCGAAGACGGGGGCAAAACTTGGAAAAACATGGGGTTGAAAAACTCCGAACACATCTCCGAAATTGTAGTCGACCCGACCGACCCCAATACAATTTACGTGGGTGCTTACGGTCCCGTTTGGGGCGAGGGCGGCGAAAGAGGCGTTTACAAATCCACAGATGGCGGTGCTACTTGGGCGTGCGTAAAGTCCGTGAGTGCCTACACAGGTTGCAACGACTTGGTGATAGACCCACGCAACCCCAAAGTGCTGTACGCCGCTTTCCACCAAAGAATGAGAAAGGTTTTTACCTACATTGGCGGCGGTCCCGAATCGGCAATTTACAAATCCACAGATGGCGGCGCAACTTGGAAAAAATTGGAAGGAGGCTTGCCAAGTGGCGACATTGGGCGTATGGGCTTGGCTATCAGCCCTGTAAATCCTGACGTGCTTTACACCGTAGTAGAGGCAAAAACAGAAAGCGCAGGCATTTACCGCAGTACGGACAGGGGCGCAAACTGGGAAAAACGCAATGGATTTTTCACTTCGGGCAACTACTACCAAGAAATCACCTGCGACCCCAAAGACGTAAACCGCATTTTTATCACAGACACGTATTATAAGGTAAGCACTGATGGTGGAAAAACGGTCAGTAACTTAGGGGAAATCAACAAACACATTGATAATCACTGTATTTGGATAGACCCTAACGACCCTAACCACATTTTGGTAGGTTGCGATGGCGGAATTTACGAATCTTGGGATTTTGCCAAAAGTTATGATTTCAAGGAAAATTTGCCTGTTACCCAATTTTACAAAGTGGCAACGGACAACGCCTATCCTTTTTATGGGGTGCATGGCGGCACGCAGGACAACCTGAGCTTGGGCGGTCCCAGCCGTACCACTTCTGCCAATGGCATTGTGAATGCAGATTGGTACATTACCTCTTTGGGTGATGGTTTTGAAACGCAAATAGACCAGTCCAATCCTGACATTATTTATGCTCAATCGCAGTACGGTGGACTCAATCGTTTTGACAGGAAAAGTGGTGAATATCTGCCCATTAAGCCCATAGAACCCGAAGGTGAGGAGGCGTATCGCTGGAATTGGGACGCACCACTGCTCATCAGTCAGCATAGCAATACTCGTCTTTATTTTGGCGCAAATAAAGTGTTCAGAACGGACAACAGAGGCGATTCTTGGACGGTAATTAGCCCAGATTTGACCCGCAAAATTGACAGAAATAAGATAGAAGTCATGGGAAAAATCTGGTCAGTAGATGCGATTGCAAAGAACGGAAGCACAGACATTTACGGACAACTCACCAGCATTGCGGAGTCCAAACTCGACCCGAATTTGCTTTGGGCTGGCTCTGATGACGGACTGATTCACCTCATGACTGACGGTGGAAAAAATTGGGCAAAGTTCGACAACTTGCCTACCGTTCCCGCCCAAAGTTATGTGCATCAAATCATTGCTTCTTTGCACGATAAAAATACTGCCTATGTGTGCTTTAACCATCACCGTTACGGCGATTTTAAACCGTATGTACTCAAAACATCTGACGCAGGAAAAACGTGGAAACCTATCCAAGCGAATTTACCAGAAAGAGGAAGCATTTATTCCATCGCCGAAGACCACATAGACCCCAATTTGCTTTTTGTAGGCACTGAATTTGGCGTATTTTTCTCCAATAGTGGCGGTCAATCTTGGTTGCAACTGAAAGCGGGGCTTCCTACGATTGCGGTTAGGGACATAGAAATTCAGCGTAGGGAAAACGACTTGGTTTTGGCAACTTTTGGCAGAGGTTTTTACATTTTGGACGATTATACGCCGCTTAGAAACCTCAAAAAAGAGGATTTGGAAAAAGAGGCAATTATTTTTCCTATCAAAGAAAGTTTGATGTTTATAGAACGTTACCCCTTGGGATTGAGGGACAAAGGGCATTTGGGGAGTAGCTATTTCAACACGCCAAACCCAAAAGTGGGCGCAGTTTTTACTTATTACCTCAAAAATGAGATAAAGAAACTCAAAGACAAGCGTGCCGAAGCAGAAAAAGCAAAATACGACAAGAAAGAAAAGGTATTTTATCCAAGTTTTGACAGCCTCAAAATGGAAGATACGCAGCCCGACCCTTACTTGCTTTTCACGATTACAGACAAACAAGGCA
>JAAFJS010000176.1 GCA_013298985.1 Cytophagales bacterium | reverse complement strand
TGGCTAACGCCTTTCTGCCCAACGGGAAACTTACTTACAAAGCGGTTGGGCTTAAACTGCAAAGTCACTTCGCCCAACAATTTACTTCCGTAAATTCTCGCTGCGCTCGCACTTCGTAAGTAAGTTTCCCGTTGTATGAGATGGCTACTGCATTTCCCACAATAAGCCATCGTGAAATTTTCCCTTCATTAAACTAGCCTGTATAACCATATTGCGAATCAACCAATTGTAACCGCCTTTGCGTTGTTGTGCTTTGACTACATACGTCATTTGTTCAATCATTTCTAAATTTGGCGGTGTAACAATTCCATTTGAGTAACCACATTTGAAACTTCTATAAACATCTTCCTTATCAAACATTGCTAAAGCTGTACCTTGTGGATTAAGACAAAGAACACCGCCTTCGCTGTCAAATTCCATTACTGCACAAGTTTGACCAATAAATTCATTAGGAGTTTTTGCCCCCTTACAAGTCGTTGCATTCCCACTTATATGCACAAATCCAATTATGTCATTCATAATTTTAAATTTTTAAATTTTTAAATTTGACCGCCACCTCATACAACATTGGGTTTGGCGTATATGGTGGCTTTAAAAAGTCCAATGAATTGCCCCGCCTTCGCCAAGCCCTTTCCGTTATCTGCAACTGCTACCGAACTACTTCTAAAATGTTACGATAGTCATATAAAATTGATTTGCCTATACCAGCCACACGAAAAGTATAGGTGCTATCTTTTTTTAGTCTCCAAAAAATATCTGAATTATTAAACTTCCCATTTAGCAATGAGCTTTCACAAACAAAAGTTTCTTTGTCCGTAATAACCAAGTAACGAATTTCTGTTTTCATATTATTACCGCTTCCATTTATAAGTTGCTGTTGTTGCAAATCCATTACTTTACAACTTTGAACTATATCTACTTTTGACTGATTTTGAACAGTCAAATATATACTTGCAATAATTACAATAACAATTATTGCAGGAATAATTTTGAACATTAATGGCGTTCTACCAAAACTTGAATTTAATTTAGAATTGTACATTTTATTTTAATTTATTAGTGAATAATTTAAAACTTCCTACCGAGATAACCGCAGATGCAGATAACACGGGTTTTATGAAATTGGGGCGGAAGTGCTAACCCTCAACTTTTGTAATACTATTTAGCTTTTGTGCTGATATGAACATTTGGAATTCTAATTCCCCAACTTCATAAAGCCCTAAACCGTTGGGCAGAAATGGCTAACGCCTTTCTGCCCAATCACAATCCATTTATAGCATCTAATCGAACTTGTGCCGCACGAACATAGGCAGTAAAAAGGGAATTGCTCTCTCCTTTTTCTCCTTCTGGGAATTCGTAAAAATTTTTTAGCGTTTTATAAAAAAGAGGCACTAACACTGTTGGTAATGCTTGTTTAAGGATTATACACTTCTCCGTTGTCATTGGATTTGACGCAATATCAAAATCATAGTCCTTCAAAGTTTCTATGGCGATATTAATCATTGCTAACAATTCAGCTTTCGATGGGTCGTTGATTAAACGATATGGTATATTCATTTGAAAAATTATTTTTTTACTCAAAAATATTTTTTAGCTCCTTCCTCAGCAATAATACCTTATCCTCTAAGGCTTGTTTTGTTTCAAATCTTTCAAGCAATTTCCATGAATAATTCGAAGCATCAAAATATTTGATGTGAGGTGTTTTATCGTTCGAATATTTTCGAAACAAGGTAAAGCCTGACATACTTAGTTTAACGCGTTCTTCGGTGCTTGCGGTCGAAAACGCACGTTGAATGTCGCTGAGTTGCTGTTTTTTTTAAAAATTTAGTGCGTTTGGGTCAATAATGTCGTACTGACCTTGTTTTAATCTGATGCCTTCGGAATACGCTATGATTCGTATAGCGTTTTTTACTGCCTGCTCTCTACTTCCTCTGTACTCAAACTTATACAAGCTTGGTATCAAATGCACACCTTTGATGTACCCTTTTACCTCGGGTGCGCTGTGGTCGAGTCCTTCCTTTTCTGTTAAAACGCGGACGATAAATGTGCGTGTCATGCTGTATTTTTTTGAGTAAAAAACTTAAACGCGTTGCGGTGGTGTAGAATATTGTGCTGCGCCAATAAGTCTGAAAGTAGCTTACTTTGCCCAAAGGCAAGCTGCTGCTTTCGCTGTAATCTGCCCTTGATAACTTCCAGCTCAGGGTGAGATACCACGCCCATCAGTTGCCTCAGCGGAAAGTCGAGAAAATACTCCCAAAGCGTCCACTTTCTTATCATTGTCCCACCTTGGAATATGAGTAAAGTCTTCATTATCTGGTGTGGGTACTTGTTTTCCTCGTCGTAGAGCGTATGTCCTACAAAGTGCTGCGGAAGAAAAAACTCGTCTATGCTCTCTAAGTTCAACATTTTATTCATCTTTCGTTGCCTGTCTTTCTCTACGCTGTAAGGATTGCCATGCTCATCTATGCCGTTAAGGGTTCTTTTGTCTTGGAAATAAAACAAGGCCCATAAATTACTGTACTTTGCCATAAAAAAAAGGTGTTAGATTACTTGTGTTTTTGTTTCGATTGCTTATCTTTGCCCCTGTCAATGCTCTGCGGAAGCGCAACAATGACCACTGAGAGCAGATTTGCTTATTTCCCTCCAAAGTCCGCATATTTTGCGGTTTCAAATCAAAGTCCGCACATTCTGCGGTAAAAAATCACGCATTTTTATTGATGTTTTCCTAAAAAAGTCCGCACATTATGCGGTTGCGCCCAGTGCCTTGTATTTTTTTCTCTTTTAGAAACCCTCTTTTTTTACGTAACTTGCTCATTTTCAGGCTTTTACTGCTTGAAAGTGCAAAAAACTTATTTTTGTATAAATTTTTGTCCGTAAAATAATTCCGCACATTTTGCGTACCTTTTTGTATATATTTTAGAGTATCTTTTTGAATACAGTATTCAAAAAGGTCAGCAGAATATGCGGTTTTCGTATTTTTTTGGAGAACTTCAAAGTTCTCCCGCCTCACTTTTGGGTGAGTAATGTGGCACTAAAATAATCTGCAAGTGGCGTAGCTACTACCACTGTATTAGATTGGCTTACGGTTTTAGTACAAAGGCAATATCGGCACAATGATTTGCGTACTTACACAGATGGTTTGCTGATATTTGTGTTCTTCTCTACCTTTGGGTTTTTTGAATCTAATGATTTTAGAAGGATGGTGGTGAATGGTATTTAACCAACCTTTTAAATCCTTTCTATCTTCTTGTCGACCAAAAACTGATTTGTAGTAGTTGCGTTCATCGAGTTTAAAAAGGTAATAAAAGCCTTTCGGATTACTTTTATCTTCTATTTCTTCCCCATCTTTTATACCTTTCAATTCCTCATGGTATATCATTCGCTTTGCCTCCGCCCATGTTTTGTTCCTTGTATCTGTTTCCTTAAACAGATTATAAATTATGTCTATCATGCCATTTACCACGGTGATTTCTGTGGTTCTGATAAACTTACTCAGGCTCTCGCCCTGCTGCTGAAGGTACAAATTGCCCAGTTCTATGCTGAAAAAAGGTGCTGTGAGTTTTGGTAATGTTCCCAATTCACCGCTTAGGTTGTCAAATTTTGCCTTTTCAAATGAAGCAGGTATATCTACCTGCCAAGACCAATCAGGGCTTTTGTAAGTCGCTAATTCTACTTTTTTTGGCTTTCTGTCCTGTGTGTACCCGTTGAACTTGCTCTCTTGGTACTGCGTACTTATTGCCTGCCCTATGCTTGTTACCTCACTCATCGCCATCTCCTCCTTCCTCGTCAAAATCAGTATTAAAGACAAGCAAATTACTATTGCCTTCCTCGTCAAACAATAGCTCATCCAGTATGTTTTTTATGCCTGCTTTTTCATCTTCTATGCCACACAGAAAAACAAGATGATAGCGCAATTCGTCCAAAGTAGTTCCCAGTTTTTCTACATCCTTGTCTTTTATCTCGACTGAAAAGTCTTCAAAGTTCTTACAACTGTGAAGTAAATCTACTAATTCAATATAGCTATTCACTACATTTAACCTCAGTTCGTCAAAGTCAACTTCCATCATTATTTCTCCTCTGCTCCTTTCTGCTCCTGCGAATGAAGCTCTACCAATCGCCTGTGAATCTCCTGCCAATTTTTGAGGTTCGTAGAGCTTGCGCCCCTACCCTGCCAGTAGTCTATATGCTTCTCGACTACTTCTTTGGTTTTTTCACTCAAAAGGTTGTTTTTTAACTCTTTGAGTGTTTTTGGTAACTTTTGGGCAGCAAGTCTGCCTTTGGGCAAATCAAGCCACTTAGATACAGCGGCAACACAATTTTTGAAATCTGCTTCACTTACGCCAGTATAAGGAATATAATATGCGCCAAATAGAAAGCTGTGCAGCTTGTTGATTTCTTTTTCTTCTTTTTCAAGGTCTTCTGCGGTCATACCTCCTCCCCTCCTTTCTGGATAGAAAGTAAAAAACTGTCTAACAACACGAAGTTGTAGAGATGGCTGCTGCGCTCGATGCCCACCTCTGCATCGCAGGTGTCGGACATCCCCCAGCCTATCAAGAATTGGTGTAGTGTGGCACGTAGGCTGCTTGCCTCAGTGCGGGTGAGCATTGCTGCTAATGCGGTGGTCTGGTGGGGAGATAGTCCACAATGGAATTGCTCTCCCCTCTCAAACCTTTGTTCTTGGGACTTTGGCATTTTTTCAAGAATTAAAGTTTGTAAACAAAAATTAAAGCCTACGCAGTGCCAAAGTCCACCGAAACCGAAGTAACGGAAAGAATCAAAGGGCGTTACCCTTTCTGCGTAGGCAAGACTTTTTAAATTCTTACCTGATATATGATTGTAATGTGATTGTTTTTTTTCGGTTTGAAATGGACAATCGGTAAACTTTGGCACTACAAACATACAAAGGAAAATGTAAATTGCAAATTTTAAGCTATATTTTTTCATGAAATTAATGCTATTTGGTTTCTAAAAAAACTCCTAATAATTTTATAGTTCTGCTTTTTATCAAAATATTCTACATCGAAAGAGGAATACATCCCTTCATCTGTGTACGCAGTAACCTCTCCAACGCATCCTAATCCTATTATTAGGACTTTTGCTCCTATTTTTTTCATTTTCTAAAACGGTAATTCGTTAATCAAATAATACTGCTGCTCGCCCTGCGTTCGGGCTTTGGCGGTGGGCTGTAAGATTTGCATTTTGATTGCCATATCTACTGTAGCCTTTGCGCCCTGTGCGGTCAGTGTGCCGCTCTTTACTGTCAGTCCTAAGTCCAATACTGCTCTGATGAGATGGTTGTAAGTCATGGTTTCTTTCAGCTTTACGTCATCTCTAAACAGCGTGTATGCCTTATACATTCGGAACACCTCTACTCCATCCAGTAGGATTTCGCCTGTGTCGGTGTCGATGATGGTGGCGAGTATCATTGTTTTAAAATTTCTACTAACTCTCTGTTTTTTTCCAGTACGTATTCGAGTTTTTGATTTTTTATACCCGCTTCGTGCCTGCACTCTGAAAGTTCTTTTTTCAAAGAATCATTCTGAAAAATAATCATTTGGTTCATTGTGTCTTGCTCAACTGCTCTATGATAAGACTCAACAAATCGTAGTGGAATAAAAATAGCCATTGCCACAAAAGCAAGAAAAAGTAGAGGTATGTATTTCTGTAATTCCATTTTTAAAAATTTTTGTGTTTTTGCTCCTACCGTTGAAACGGTAGGTTATTTGTCTTTCCAATATCCTATTTTTGTTCCAAAGTATGTAATTCTTTGTTTCAGCTCCTTAAAGTCATCATCAACCATTGCTTTGCTGCATTCTTTGAAAAAATCTTCGCAATACATTATTATTTGTTGATTTTTTTCTTTTTGTTGCTTCAATAAAAACTCAAGATTCATTATATGTTTATCCTTGTCTTGTATTTTTATATCCAAAAAACTGATAGCTTCTTCCATTGGGATGATGTCGCCGTCAATGTCGAAATCTGTGTGCCACCAATCACACACGTCATATTGCACGATTCTAATAGGTATGTAATTATGCTTAAGACATAGGTCCTTTACATACTTTTCATTTCCTCCTGAAACGGTTATACGATATGTATTATTTAGAATTTTTTTAATCCAATTCATTTTCAAAAGAGTTTTAAAGTTTTCTTTGCTAACTTCTTATCGTTAAAGTCCTTTTGACATCTAAAATCACAATATATTTGATTGGAAATATTGGTTTCAAAATCTTTCTTACAATCAGGATTGGCACATACTTTTTGAAAAATCTTAGGTTGCTTAACTTGTTGCTTAACCGCCTGCTCAACTTCCTCTGTAATTTCTGCGCTGCTGTCTGGGGGTTGCTTAACTTGTTGCTTAACGTAAGGCGCGATACGAAAATTAGTAGCGTTCTGTACGTACCTTTGTGGCTGTCCGTTTGGCGTGGGTATATGGGTATATTCTTTCGGTTGCTTAACCTGCTGAGTAACCTCTAATCCTTCCTCTACGTAGCTACGTTTCTTATAATAGTAGGTAAAAAGAGTGAGTAGTATATAGGTAATTTCAAAGCTGGCAAAACCATACCTGAAATTCAGTTCTTGCTCCTTGTTACTTGTTTCAACTTCTTTGAGGTTGTTTTCTTTGAGGTTTTTTGCCTTGCTGAGTTCGTCTTCTTTGGCGTGCAGCAGTACCTTTTCTTTGCCCTGTATATAGGTGTTTCCACGCCAAGTATTGCGCTTTTGGATTTCTGTAATTTCCTGCCTGAGTGCAGAAATTGCGCGGTCGTGCTTACTCTCAGTGCTGAGGGCTTTTGCCGTATCTATGCCCAAAGTGCCGCCGCCAATGATAGAAGTAGTAATGCTAATGGAGGAAACCAACAAGCAAAAAGCAAAAACTATCGGGCTAAACTGGGACCTGCCCTGTACATTATAGAGTGCAGAAAATAAGATATTAAATAAGAAAAATTTGAATCCTTCAATGACCAACGCCACCGATGCACTGCCCACCATGAGCCACACGCCTGTAAGTAGGTGCGAAAGGAAACCTGTAAAATAGATATATTCGCTATACGCGCTTACCGACTGACAAGCAAAAATTACAGCATACGCAAAAAAATAAAATCCTCTCATCATGGTATAGTACGGTTGATTGGACAGTTCCTTGCGGTAACTTTCCAAATTTTCGCTTTTTGAAAAAGCAAAATAGTTTCTCATTGCTCTTTCTCTCCTTTCTCCCTTTTCCTCCCCAGTAGGGTAGGGGCTTTGCTTTTTTCCCAGATTCTATCCGCCTTCAGTGCCTCCGCTTCGCTGGGAAGCTGGCGATAGGCATAAGAATAATCCATTTCGTGTGCTTTTTCTATTGCTTTGCACGAGCAAAAAAAACTTGCAAAAATCACTAAAACCATTAATTTGCCTGCTTGCTTTGGCGTTTCTACGGCTTCTAACCGCCTGCTCAACACTTGCACTTGCTGGCTTAACGTTGCCCGCATCTGGGCATAATATGCCTTGATTCCTTCGTGTGCTTCGGTATTGTAATTCACCGATTCCTGCACATTTTTTGGCAAATCTTCTAAATTCTTAGAAAATTTTGTTTTTTTGTTTTTTTCTTCTATCTTTGTCATGCGATTTTTTTTTAAAAACACGCTACAAACTTGTTCAGGGCTGGTAGTGTGTTTTTTTGTTTTGAGGATTATTATTTGTTCATGTATCCTTCAATCTCGAGTTTTAAATCTATAACTGAATAATATAGATTCGTGGCACTGTTGAGCATACCAGAAACGTGAAAGTGTGTAGTATTTGGCGAAAAGTTTAGCTTTAAGACCAAAAATTGCTGATACTCAATCACTTCACTCACTTCCAAATCTCTGAGTTCTTTGCCCACCTCGGGCAACATCTCAAATACCTTTATAAGACTTTTTAACTCAGGGGTCAGCCCTAAGACTTCCCACCACGTAACTTTGCTGTCTTCAAAAACCTCTTCGAGGCTTTTCACTGCTGTAAGTATGATTAGCGTTACAGCTTTTAATTTTTCGATTCCTAACATAAATCTATAATTGTTAAATTGTTAAATGGTTGGAGAAAATAAAAAAAATCTTTTTTTTTCATAACTGCATCAATTAAATTTGCGGAGAGTGCAAGAGTTGAACTTACATCACTTTACGTTTACCTCATTAGCAATGAGGCTGCCACGCCAATGGCTGACTCTCCAGTTTGGGCGTTTTCGGTCGCTCCCACACCTGATTTTTCTAACCATAGTTATTTCTACGTTTTAAGGCAAAAAAACTCGTTAGTCTGCCTTTGCAAAGTATTTCCTTCTTTGGATTTGAGGTTTACTCCTTCACTTTTTGTGCTTTAGTGTCTTTTAAAAAAGTGTAAAAAAATCTGACTAAATCGTTAAATTGTACTCCCATTGGGAATCGAACCCAACTGCCCGCCGTGAAAGGGCGGTGAACTAACCACTATTCTATGAGAGCATTTAAAAAAGTACCTGTAAAGCAAGACCTCGCAGGTACTTGTCATCTACTACCAATATTCCAAAAACAATCTTTTTCAAAAAAATCAGCTTGAATGCACTGCTCTCAAGCTGATTGAGAAGACAATAAATTAAAACAATACACCTAAATTACATATTAACTATTTTCGTTTTTTTCCATCTCAATACAGTTAGTTTTGTGCTTGTTTGAATTTTTTTATGTAATCCAAAAATTCCATCTGTAGCTCCATTGCTTTTTTCAAGGTGCTTTTTCCCGACTCTTCAAAATTGAGCATTGTATTTCTAAACTTTTCATAAGTAACATCTAACGTGATGCTTCGATGGCTAAAATATATAATCGTGGCGAATTTGTTTCCTTTGTCTTTTTCAAAAGAAACTACAGACTCTAAGTCAATAGTGATGTCGCTTCTGTCAAATTCATTACTAATAGAATTTAAACTAATTATCAGACCTTGATATAATTCCATTTGATTTACTGTTTTTTAGTCAAAAAATTTATTTAATTTTAGTCAATTCCTGCCCTCTGATGCACCTTACCATCACTGATAGCAAGGTGCAAAGGCTTCTTATGTCATTGGTACTATAAGTTATGAAACTGAACAATTCTCAAAATTCAAATAATAATGGCAATGCTCAAACCACAAGCGCGTCCTCTTTTTCTTCTACCGTTTCGGTCCTATAACCCCCAATAATACCATCGAGGGCGTGCTGGTCTATGTCGCTTTTAACAAAGAGCTGAGGGTGCAAGGTCTTGTACTTTTGCACCTGAGTAGCAAAAATTCGTCTAACTTCCTGCTTGATGTTTTTTTTCATTGGGTTTTTCAGCATTATAAAGTCGCTAACTACCCTTTTACTTGCCCTGAACGGAAAGTGCGCCTCGTTTTTTTCGCTTGCTTCTTTTTTTCTTCGAGTACCTCGATATACCATTGCTCTTTTTTATTAATATTTTTAAAATCGTTACAAAATAATGGAATTATTTTTGCTATATTTACAGTAATTTGTAACGTTTTTGTTGATGCAAAGTAAAGGAGTTTGAATATAAAATCCAAATTATGACTCAATTATTTTAAGTCATAATTTAAAATAATTTTTAACCCATTAATAATCAATACTATGATTGGAAAAAAAATTAGAGAATTAGCAGAAAAAAGGGGATTATCGCTTAAAGATTTGGCATATAAATCTGAAATAGCAGAACCAACATTGCATAATATTCTCACAAGAAACGATGCAAAAATGTCGCAATTAGACAAAATAGCAGAAATATTAGGAGTTTCTACTTCATATTTTACAGGTGAAATTCAAGAAAACAAAGTTTCAACTCAAAAAAATGAAGTCGTTGAATTATTAAAAAATCAGGTAGAAGAACAAAAATCGACTATTGATTTTTTAAAAAATTTAGTCAATAACAGTTTTTCCCAAGCATTTCAGAAGTTAGATAATTTGGAAAAATTGGGAAAGTATAGGGGTGTAGCTTTCGGAAGCGATGGCGGGGCGTTAGTATTTGGGGAATTAGATTATTCTAAGCGCATAGTGTTAGAAAGTTCTTTTTCACTTAGCTAAGGTTACTCGCCAGAGGTTACACCCTTGCTTACCACTTTTGGTAAGTTGCTGATAATGAATGAAAAAGGAGTGAAAACACTCCTTTTCTCGCAGAAATGGAATTTCTTTTTCGAGTGATGCTAATTCTTGACATAGTGCTAACAGAGATTTATATATATTCGCAAAATAAATGTAAAACTATCTCTAATCATGTCTATCCAAAGAATCAATCAATACTACAAAGACCTCGAAAGAATCAAACAACGCGCAAGTACACAAAACGAACTTGCTATCAAATCTGCCTTCAAAAACCTATTGAATGATTACTGCCGAAGCAAAGATTTGGAACTAATTGAAGAACAGACTATTATAGGTTCTTCGAAGCGTCCTGATGGGGTGGTCGTAGATGCCTTTCGTTTTCGCTACGGCTATTGGGAGGCAAAAGATGCCAATGATGACATAGAAAAAGAGATAGAAAATAAGCAAAGAAGCAAGTATCCCATGTTTAACTTCCTGATAGAGAACTCTATCCATGCGGTACTTATCCAAGGGGAAAATAAGCAAAAAATAGAACTCAGCGATAAGCAAGCACTACATATACTTATTTCCCAATTTATCGCTTACGAAAGAATTGAAATTAGGGAATTTAAGCAGGCTATTGCACAATTCCAGACAGATTTACCACAAATCATTGAGGTATTGCGAGAAATGATAGCCAAACAAACAAGTAGCCCCGAAGTAACCCCACCCAACCCTCCCCTTTTGGGAGGGCTAAAAACTCCCCTCCCAGCAGGGCGGTGCGACGTTTCGCAGGGGCAGGGGCTTTTCATTCAGGCAAGACAAGATTTTTTTGCCATTTGTCAAGAGGCTATCAACCCAACTATCAAATTATCAGACATTGACGAAATGCTGATACAACATATCTTGACGGAAGATATTTTTAAAGCAGTCTTTGATGATGAGGTTTTTCACGAAGAAAACAACATTGCTAAGGCGTTGAAAAATATTGAAAAAACTTTTTTTTCTGGTGATACCAAACGCCAAACCTTAGCCGCTTCTCGTCCTTACTATGCCCAAATCAAGGCAAGGGCAAGCGAAATGCAAGATTATAGCCAAAAACAAGAGTTTCTCAAAGGCATTTATGAGAATTTTTATACGGCGTATAACCCCAAAGCGGCGGATACGCTGGGAATCGTTTATACGCCAAAGGAAATAGTCAATTTTATGCTCGAAAGCACTGATTATCTGTTAGAAAAACATTTTGGCAAAACTTTGAGTGATAAAAATGTGCATATTCTTGACCCCGCCACAGGAACAGGCACTTTTATTACAGATTTGCTCAATTATTTGCCCAAACAAGACCTCGACTACAAGTACAAACACGAAATTCACGCCAACGAAGTCGCTATTCTGCCGTATTACATCGCCAATCTGAATATCGAATATACCTACAAAAACCGCATGGGAAAATACGTAGAGTTCAGAAACTTGTGCTGGGTAGATACCTTGGACAGTACGGGAGGGTTGGCTTATGTAGGTAAAAAAGGGGATTTGTTTGGGGTAACGGCAGAAAATACGCTGCGGATTAAAAACCAAAATGAACAAAAGATTTCGGTCATTATTGGTAATCCGCCGTACAATGCCAACCAACAGAATGAAAATGACAACAATAAAAACCGTACTTACAAAGAAATAGACCAACGCATCAAAGATACTTACATCAAGGAAAGTACCGCACAGAAAACGAAAGTCTATGATATGTATGCACGTTTTTACCGCTGGGCAATGGATAGAGTAGCAGAAAAAGGAATTATTGCCTTTGTTACGAATCGCAGTTTTATTGATAGCAAAACTTTTGATGGGTTTCGCAAAATTATAGAAAGAGATTTTGATGAATGTATTATTGTGGATACAAAATCAGATGTACGGGCAAATCCTAAAATTTCGGGAACAAAAAATAATGTTTTTGGGATACAAACAGGCGTGGCTTTGATGTTTTTGGTGAAAAAAGAGAAAAAGCGATGAGATTTTTTTCAATGAAAAAATTTCGTATTTTTGTGTATGATACGTTTTTAGTTTGGTAGTCTTAAACAAGTAATGCCCTGATGCCATTGTTGTGTGTGTTAAACGCAGTGTGCAACACCACCAACATAGCATTACATATTTGGCTCTACCTTTAGTTTTTCCACATTTTACTCTTTTAAAATTATGCAAAATATCATAAAAGCAACTTTTAAAGAATGGACATTAGACAGACTCGATGCAGAGTTTGGGCTAAAACAAGTACGAAATTGTAAGATAATGCAGGAATGGTTAGCTATGAGTTATACGCCTGACGAGTATGAAAAACGATATATTAGTGATTTGCAAGAAATCTTAAATTTAGGTGGTGATGAATGGAATGAAGTAGAATTAGAAAACAAGTTTATTAGTCCATTATTCAATTTAATTAAGTTTGATAACCTCAAATTTGCCTATTTTTTAGAAAGAAATTTGCGGTCTGTTATTGGTAATTATGACCTTTCGGGAATAGTTGATGGGCTTATTGCCACAGGTTATAGAAGTCCTAATATTCCGTTTTTTTGTATGCGGAATGCCGCCCAGCACGAGTACAAAAGAGCCATAGATAACGAAGGGCACCCCAATGCACAAAATTTAGTAGCTATGTTGGTAGCAAGGGAACAAAATAGTAATCAAAAACCTATTTACGGTTTATTTATTGTGGGTAGTATTTGGCAATTTATGGTTTTAAATGGGAATGAATACTGTATTAGCAAAAAATATGATGCTGCCGAACAAAATGTATATGATATTTTTAGTGCCTTAAAAGGCTTAAAAGTCATTATAGAAACAAAATTATTAGGATAAAAATTAATACTTTTCGTATTGAAAATTTGTAATATTTTTGGCTTTTTTACATTTTAACCTTTTAGCATGATGCAAATAATAGCGAATTTAGAGAATAATAAGCATTTGGAGTTAGTAAAAATGCTTTTCGAACAGTTAAATATTTCGTAACTATTCAGCCGTTTTGCAAAAAGGAGAAATTTTGATACAGATTGATATTTTTGAGTGTTTGAAAAACATTAAGTCCTTGTTTTTTGATGGTATCGATTACGCCTTGAATACGAGCATAGATT
>JAAFJS010000175.1 GCA_013298985.1 Cytophagales bacterium | reverse complement strand
TTTTAGTAAACTTTATTAGTAGCTTTTCAAATAGGCGGTGCTTTCAAATATGTGATGCTTAACTTCGCCTCCCCCTACCCCCTCCAAAGGGGGAAAATAGTATTATATCCCCCTTTGGAGGCGCAGTGCAACTGGGGGTAGGGGGAGGTTAATTATATAATTAGAATCATTACCTTCAAAATAGCCCAATATCGGATTTATAAATTTTCAAAAAGATGAAAAAAACATTACTTATTCACTTCACTTTCTTATGTTGGTCTGCTTTTTCCCTGACCAAGTTTGTAGGTTTTTGTGCCATTTTCCTTTGCCTGCTCAATAACCTTGCGCTGGCGCAGAAATCCAATCAGGAAGCTAAATATTGGATTTTTCTAAGTGATAAAAACACAGAAAGTTACGATTATCGCCAGCATCTCAGCGCGCAAACTATCCAAAATCGCCTCACTTTTAACCTGCCTTTGGTACAATTTACAGATATTCCCCTCAACCAAAGCTACATCAGTACCTTGCAAAAAACAGGTGCAAAAACCGTTTGCCAATCCAAATGGCTCAATGCCGTTTCTGCCTATATTTCAGAAGAACAAGTCGAAGAAATTAAAAAATTACCTTTTGTCAAAAAAGTGCAATGGATAGGAAAACCTATGCAAACCTTACAATTAGTGGCGCAAACAAAGGAAAAAGTGCAGAAAATAATTGATGAAAACGCAAACGAAGCCAAAGAAAAGCAACATTTCACTACCCTCCCAAACGCAGATACACGAAAAGAATATGGGCTTGCCTTAGAGCAAATGAGTATTGCCGCTTTTACCCAAAACAACCTCAATGGTGATGGAGTGGTGATTGGCGTGATTGACGCGGGTTATTATGGCGCAAGAGAAAATTCTTACTTGGAACATTTGTTTGCTGAAAACCGCGTATTGGGGCTGAAAGATATGCTTGACCCCGATGCCGCCGACCAATATACACATCAGCGTACTTCCTCTGACGACCATGGAACAACTGTTTTGCAAATGATTACAGGTTTTTCGGAAAAAGGTAAGCAATATGGATTTGCCACCAAAGCCAAGTTTTATCTTGCACGTACTGACCATGGCGACAAGGAATTTAGGGCGGAAGAAGACTACTGGATTACCTCTATGGAATGGCTGGACAGCTTAGGGGTGCGCCTCATCAATACTTCTTTGGGTTATTCCAACGGGTTTGACGACCCCAAAGAAAACTATAAACCCGCGCAGATGGACGGAAAAACAAGCGTGGTGAGCAAGGGTGTGCAGATAGCTGTTGATGAAAAAGGACTTTTAATTATCGTAGCGGCGGGCAATGAAGGTGGTGATTCCAGTTGGGAGATAGTTTCCGCGCCTGCCGATGCCCAAGGCGCGCTTTCCGTAGGCGCGGTCGACCGCAACGGACTCAAATCGTATTACAGTAGCATTGGCAGTGAATCCCTGCCCTACATCAAGCCCAACGTGTCGTGCTTAGTGCAGGTTTCCGCAGGTACGTCCTTTTCCGCGCCCGTTATCACAGGTTTTGCGGCTTGTCTGATGCAAAAAAACCCAAAAGCAAGTAATAAAGATATTTTTAACATCATCGAGCAATCCTCATCACTTTATCCCTACGCCAATAACTACGTGGGCTACGGCGTGCCAAGTGCCGCAGTTGCCCTGAAAATGATAGATGGCGACCAAAAAATATCCCTCAAAGACAAAAAGGAAATCAAGGTAAAAGGCACAGAATACAACCTCAAAAAAGTACGCGCTACTGATGGCAAAATATTGGTTTTCCACAAGAAAAACGCCACTATTGTTCTTGACCAAGACTATGTAAATGCCCAAAAAGGTAAATACAAAATCAGTAAAAAGAAAAACGCCAAACGCAGCACAGTGCTATATCAAAATAAGGTGATAGAAATTATTTGGGAGTGATGAAAAAATAAATTGAAAAGAATACAAATCACTGTTTTTGTTAAACTTATCTCATATTTTTTTCGTTTAGTTAGGAATTAATCTATTATTATTTGCCTTATGCTGTACTACAAAACATATACACAAAACAAATCGGAGGAATGGGTCGTGCTGGTGCATGGTGCAGGCGGAAGTTCTACTATTTGGTTTAAGCAGTTGAAAGAACTGGCATTGCATTTTAACGTATTGCTGGTCGATTTGCGTGGACATGGAAAGTCCAAAGATATGTTTTGGAATCAGGAATACTCCTTCAAGGAAGTCAGCAAAGACGTGATAGAAGTGCTAAACCATCTCCACATCAAGTCAGCGCATTTTATTGGTGTGTCGCTTGGAACGATAGTGATTCGTAGTATCGCAGAGCAGGACATCAGCAAAATCAAAAGCATGATTTTGGGTGGTGCTATCACGAGGCTCAATGTCAGTTCTCGTTTCTTGATGAAAAGTGCCACTTGGCTCAAAAAATTTGTCCCTTTCATCTGGATTTACACCCTTTTTGCTCATATACTCATGCCGCGCCGAAGGCACAGAGAATCAAGGAGTTTGTTCATCAAAGAAGCAACTAACTTGCGCCAATCGGAATTTTTGCGCTGGTTTACACTCACTGCCGAGGTCAATCCGCTTTTGCGCTATTTCAAAGAAAATGACATTCCCGTCCCCACGCTTTACATCATGGGCGACGAAGATTATATGTTTTTACCCCAAGTCAAAAATCTGGTTAAACAGCATAAGTTTTCCCTACTCAAAATCTTAGAAAACTGCGGACACGTCTGCAATGTGGAGCAGCCAGAACTTTTTAACCAATTCTCGATTGATTTTATCAAAGAAAACTCGAAATGAATTACAAGTCCATCTTAGAACTTAATGATAATCAAACCTTTAAATCTTATTTTTACATCAATAAAAATGCCAGTGGTCGCCGCTTAGTCATTGGCGACATTCATGGCTGCCCTCTCTCTTTTCAGGCACTTTTAGACAAGATTGGTCTGACCAAAACAGACCAACTTTTCTTCGTGGGTGACTTTATCAACAAGGGCAAGAACGGCAAGGATGTCATAGACATCATCTTAGCACTGATGGAAAATGATTACCAAATCTTTCCCCTGCGCGGCAATCACGAACAGATGCTTTTGGATAAACATTTTAAAAACACAGATTGGGACGCAGCATTGCCTTCCATTTTCAGGGCAAGAGGCATCTTGGACGAGCATAAAAAGATTTTCCCCCAGTATCTCCCGTTTTTCTCTCATCTTCCTTATTACTACGAGTTAGATAACTGCTATATCGTGCATGGTGGCTTTGACTTTACCACCGAAAAACCCTTAGAAGAATATGATAAAATGCTCTGGATTCGTGAGTTTGAAATTGATAATCAAATAGTTAAAAACAAAAAAATCATTCATGGACATACGCCAGAGCTGATAATGCTCATCAAACAAGATATAGAAAAACGCAGTCAAAAAATCTGTATTGACAATGGTTGTGTTTATAAAAACAAGTGGTTTTTGGGCAATCTTCTATGTTTGGATTTGGATAGTTTCGAATTATTTGAGCAAGAAAATATAGAACTTGATAACCTACATTGAGTGTTTTTAGCTTTCTGAATCTACCTCTTCCAGCAATAGTTGAAAAGCCTCCAATACATCTTTGTACTTTTCATCTCCCAAATTTATTTTGTCAATTTCGCATTTTTGACGAAAAACTTCCATGGGCGTAAGTTCATTCAACGACTGTAAGACAGGATTTTGAATATTTATTCCATTATCTTGCATTTCGTATTCAGTGCCTATTTTCAAAATGTCTATGTCGTACTGTTTGCCAAATTTATAAATAGTTTCACTCAAATTAGGTTCGTATTCTTTCAAAATTGCCTTGACTTCTGCCCAAGCTGAAAACTTATAATCCGCTATTTTCGCTTGGTATTGTACTTTAATAAACTGATTTTCAATTTGTTCCAGATTTCCATGAACCCTTAGCAAAGGTCTGGTAAGCGGAATAGGAATTTCCTGTACTTCGGATAATCTTTTTTCGGAAAGGTCAAAAGTCAGGACAATTTTTTTGTCATCATGCTCACTAAAACTCAAAGGAATGGGCGAACCCGAATAACGAATGTGATTTTTGTCTGCCACCTTTTGTGGGCGATGAATATGTCCAAAAGCTACATAATCAAACAATTGGGGCAGTTTATTGGCATCAATGTTTCCTTGATTACCTACGTGGATTTCCTTCTCACTTTCTGAATCCTTGCTTCCTGCGGCAAACAAATGTCCTGTTGCCAAAATAGGAATATTATTCTTTTTATAATCTACCACTAATTGGCTGACTTGATGATAGTGATTCAAAATGCCTTCTTTGATACGGTGTTCTGTTTCTGTAAGATTTTCGCCAATAACTGCCTTTCGAATGTCCGCATCTTTGAGAAAAGGAACGGCACAAACCACCAACAAAGGATTATTTTTTTGTTCACAAATTTCAATAATTTCATCTTGGGGGCGGTCAGTGATGCGTCCTACTACATGGATATTCAGGTACTTAAATAGTTCTTTGGGCGCATTGAGTTTGTTAGGAGAGTCGTGATTGCCTGCGATAATCACCACATTTTTACAATTTGTCCGCGTAACATTGGCTAAGAATCGATAATACTGTTCCTCTGCCCAGTGAGGAGGGTTGGCAGAATCAAAAATATCGCCCGCAATCACAAGCAGCTCTATGTGTTGATTTTCAATCGTATCTAAGAGCCAGTGCAGGAAAACATCATGCTCATCATAGCGATTATTTTCCTGTCCTCTCAGGTAATGCCCTAAGTGCCAATCAGCAGTATGTAAGATTTTCATGCTCAAAAATAATTTTTTTTGATAAAATTACCTATTAATCCTTTGTTTTTTATGAAAATGGTGTTAAAATTGTAAAATATTAAACATAATCATTTATCATTATGCTCACATACATTCTTTTCGTTGTTGGTCTGGTTTTGCTTGTTTTTGGTGCTACTTGGTTGGTCGAGGGGGCTTCTTCTTTGGCAAAAAAGCTCAATATTCCTGACCTCATCATTGGTCTGACGATTGTTGCCTTTGGTACTTCTACGCCAGAGTTGGTGGTGAACCTACTGGCGGGTTCCAGTGGGCAGACGGACATTGCGATTGGGAATGTAGTAGGAAGTAATATTTTTAACGTCTTGTTTATTTTGGGGATTGCGGCGATATTGAAGCCCGTCAATGCACAGCTAAACACGACTTGGAAAGAGATTCCTTTGGCACTGCTGGCGGCTATTGTTTTGGGAATTTGTGCTAATGATATGCTTTTTGATGGGGCAGCAAAGTCGCAACTTACGCGCACAGATGGCATGATATTACTTGCTTTTTTTGGTATTTTTATGTATTATATTGTAGATGTAGCCAGAAATAGCAAGGAGCAGGCGGAGCAGTTTAATGTGATGCCTCTTTGGAAATCAATCGGGTATATTGCGGTGGGCTTGGTAGGGCTAATATTTGGGGGGCAATGGATAGTAGATGGTGCAGTGATGATGGCAAAGTCGGCGGGATTAAGCGAGGCGGTGATAGGCTTAACGATAGTAGCGGCGGGTACTTCCTTGCCCGAATTAGCGACTTCGGCGGTAGCAGCTTACAAAGGCAATTCTGACATCGCGCTTGGCAATGTGGTGGGGTCTAATATTTTCAATATTTTCTTTATTTTGGGTGTTACTTCTACGCTTTATGATTTGCCCTTTCGCCCAGAGGCAAATGTGGATATTTTGATGAATATTTTTACAAGTACACTTTTATTTATATTTTTGTTTACAGGTAGCGGCAGAAAAATTAACAAAATAGAAGGTGGAATTTTTATCTGTATTTACATTGGTTATGTTGCTTATTTGCTCATGCAACAATAGGTTTTTGTGCAAAACTGTTTTTTTGCAAGAAATCTGAATCATAAAAAATAAAAATTATGGCAGAAGCAGTAGATAAAGTAGTCAGTATGTATATTTTTCCCGTAGTATTTATTGGGGTTTTTCTCTTTTTTATCAGGTATTATGACGAAGAAATAATGAGTGATGAAGACGTAGAAAAAACGATGGAAGCACACGTGGAGAGCAATCTCTATCTCTATATTTCCCTTCAAACGGTTTTTTATTTATGGCTCTATTTTTTGATATTTTAAATCTAATCTATTTGCAAATGAAGCCAAAAGTTCCATTCGAATTTCGGGCTTTTTTTTGCCTTTTTTTTGTCTTTTGTCTTTTCATTTCAGCCTGTACGCCTGCTGAAAACCCCTTGCCCAAAGAGCTAAAAAACAGACTATTAGGCACTTGGACATTAGATGAAATGCTTGTATTGAGGCAAAATGCAAGCAATACCACCCAATGGGATACTGTACCCAATCCTTCTGCGGAAATTTTTAAGAAAGCCACCCTTACCTTTGAGGTCGAGGGAAGCTACAAGGCTTTTGACCCCACCTATAACAGAACTACCAATCGCGGGACTTTATTTTTTGCGCGCCTTGATTTTAACAGAGGCTGGAGTCGCAATTCGCCTTATGGTGGACTGTGGGAGTTTGTCGACAACTATGGCACGATTCATTTTGACAAAGGTTTTTTTGAAAGTTTGGGGATTCCTGCCGAAAGATGGCGTATAGACGAATTTACAAGCGATAAATTACGGATTTACAAAGATGCCACACGCACCAGAGAGCGCGTTTGGTACACATTCAGGAAATAAAAATGAAAATAGAAACTTTGGCTATCACCAGCACGACGCTACATGATGAAAAACGGGCAGTTATTCCGCCTATTTATCTGACAACTACCTACGAGAGAAAGGAAGACGGCACTTTTGACAAGGACGATTATATTTACAATCGGCTGGACAACCCCAATCGCAGAATGTTGGAAAAAAGTTTGGCAGTGATGGAAAGAGGTGATGACGCTTTTGCCTTTGCTTCGGGGCTGGCGGCGGCGGCGGCAGTTTTCCAGACATTGCGGGCAGGCGACCACGTTATTCTGCCTGATGATGCCTATTATGGCGTAATGGTATTGGCAGAAGATATTTTCAAAGATTTCGGGCTACAATGCACACGCGTAAACCAAACCGATTTGCAAAAAGTAGCTGCCGCAATTACGCCACAAACACGACTAATTTGGGTAGAAACGCCCTCCAATCCCTTGTTAAAAATTGTCGATATTTATGCCTTGGCAAAGCTGGCACACCAAACAAACGCCTTGTGCGCTGTAGATAATACTTGGGGAACACCTATTTTGCAAAATCCGCTTGCGCTGGGCGCAGATATCGCGATGCACTCCACCACCAAATATTTTGGGGGACATTCTGACCTGCTGGGTGGAGCTTTGGTCATCAAAAAAAATCCTATTTTGTCAGAAAAACTACGCAAAATTCAAAAGATAGGGGGCGCAGTGCCTTCACCTTTTGACTGCTGGCTGGTCGCACGCGGGATTCGCACCATGCCCCTGCGCGTGAAGGCTCAAACAGCAACTGCCAGCAAATTAGCCAAGTTTTTAGCCACCCATTCCGCTATCCAAACCGTCCATTATCCGTTTTTGCCTACACACCCACACCACGAAATAGCCCAAAAACAGATGCAAGGCGCAGGCGCGATGCTTTCTATCGAGGTCAAAGGCGGCAGAGAGGCGGCAATGAAACTTGCCAACTCCTTGCAACTATTTGTTCACGCCACGAGCTTGGGCGGTGTAGAAAGCCTGATAGAGCATCGCAAATCCATAGAAGGCGAGTTCAGCCAAACGCCAGAAAGCCTACTGCGCGTATCGGTGGGGCTGGAACACCCTACTGACTTGATTGCTGATTTTAAGCGAGCATTGAAGAAGCTGTAGCTACTGATGGCGTATAGTTCAATTTCATTTAAAAACAATGTTTCTTATATAGACTCCAAAATTTACACAGACTTAAAAGAAATTCTTGGCGTATGGCATCATATCATCAAAACTTATTTATAAAAGAATGGAGAATTGCCTAAGAAAATTCGTATTTTTGTAAAGAACAAAAAAAGGAAACAGATGAGAAATTTTGAAAATTGGGAAACACAGGACTTAGAAATAGAATTTGGCATTGAACAAGTAGAAGAAATGGAAATACTCGAAGCTTGGTTAAGCAGCCAGACTTCTTTGACTATCTCGGAAAAGGAAACAGCAGAAAAATTAAAAAAAGCACTTAGAAACAACGCTGATTTTTGGAATGAAGATGAGCTAAAACTGCAATTTATCGCCCCGATTTTATTAATAGTAGATTACAACCTTCCAAACTGTAAAGTATTCTCTCAACGCCTACTCTCTGCCACTATCAAAGGAATAGAAATTGGCGGTAGAGTTGATTTTTTGCTCTCCAAAGGTAAACAAAAACCTATCAAACCCTATTTCTTCATTCATGAATACAAGCAGGAAACCAAGAAAGGTAGCACCGACCCCAAAGGGCAACTGCTCTCTGAAATGCTGGTCGCACAGGCAAAAAATGAAATACAGATGCCTATTTATGGCTGTTACATCTTGGGTAGAAGCTGGTTTTTTGTCATTCTAAACGAAAATAAGTATGCTGTAAGCAATGCCTACAATGCCTCCGATGACGATATTTATAGCATCATTGCTATTTTAAGAAAAGTAAAGGACTACGTATTGGCAGTGATTGACTTGCCGTAATCGCTATCCTTTTCCACCACATCATCAAAACTTACCTTTAAGCCTACCAAAGTCCTGTCCCTGTATTAAAAAGTCTTTCCCAATAGATACAGATTCAGAGGGACTTGTATTTTTTGCATTTTAAGTAAAAATTCACTATCTTTGTCTAAAATTAACCTTCTAAGAACATGGGATACAGCAATTTTAAGAAAATACAGCAAGTAACAAAAAGGTTTAGTCTTGATGTGGAATATGATGTTTTATTTCCTTCTATTATCCCGCATCAACCTACCGCTTGGCTTAGTGAAAGCCTAAGAAGGGCAAAACTATCTCCTCCTACCAATGAAAAATCAAAAGCAGAACGAATCGTATCTCCTATTCTCATGGAAGTATTAGAAACGTATGCTGGCAAGATTTCTTTTTTTTCAGGAGAAAACATAGATATTGATGCAACCAATGACTTATCTGGTGCTTGCGATTTTTTCTTTGCCTTGCACCCACCCAAGCCTTATATAGACGCACCCATTATTTCTTTGGCGGAATCTAAAGACGAGGACATGGAATGGGGAGTAGCCCAATGTGCCGCCCAGATGTATGGGGCTTACCTTTTTAACCAAAAAGAAGGGAAGAATATTCCTATCCTGTATGGCTGTGCTACCGATGGTGTAGAGTGGAAGTTTATGCGTTTTGAAAACAATGTTTTTTATATCGATAATCGAGTTTATATCGATTTGAGAGAGATTTTAGGTGTTTTCCACCACATCATCAACACCTACCTCTAAGCCTAACTATATTAAAAGCCCTTTCCCAACAGACGCAGATTTAGATAGTGGTTTATCTTTTTTTGCATTTAAGTAAGATTTACTTTCATTTTTCCACTTTTCTTACTAAAAAAAGTCAAATTATTTGTAAAAAAGGGAATAAATACAGATTTTTGTAGAAACAAAATGAAGTATTAAAACCACTTTAAACAATCAATTATTCTTTTTATGAAAAAAATCTTACACAAAGGGCGAGCTTTCTTTGCTTACTTACTATTCCTCTCTCTGGCGCAATTCGCGCACGCACAACAGCAAACAATAGAAATTCCTGATGCAAATTTCCGTTTTGTTTTGAAGGAAAAATACCCTACTTGCTTTAGTGGGGATAAGCTGATTTTTGGGTGTAGTGCAATATTGAATGAAACTACATTAAATGTTTCAAATAAAACTATTGCTAATCTAACAGGCATTGAAGCTTTTGTGAGCTTGCAAAATTTTGATTGCGCTAATAATAGTCTTACCACTTTACCTACTTTACCTAATAGTTTACAAAATTTGAATTGTAGTTCTAACCAGCTTACCACTTTACCTACTTTACCTAATAGCTTGCAGTATTTGGCTTGTAGTTTTAATCGCATTACATCTCTACCTACACTACCTAATGCTTTAAATTTTTTGTATATTGACGGAAATCAATTAACTTTTTCACCCACACTACCTAATAGTTTGCAGCAATTGAGTTGTAATAACAATCAAATTACTACTTTACCTACTTTACCTAATAGTTTGCAATATTTTGATTGTGCTAATAATAGTCTTACTTCTTTGCCAGCTTTGCCTAATAGCCTACAACTCTTTTATTGTAATTCTAATCAACTTACTTCTTTACCTGCTTTGCCCAATAATTTAATATCTTTGCATTGCATTAATAATCAACTTACTTCTTTACCTGCTTTGCCCAATAGTTTACTATCTTTGGATTGTTCTTCTAACCAGCTCACTTCTTTACCTACTTTACCTATTAATTTACCTGACCTTCGATGCGAGCGTAATCAGCTTACTTCTTTACCTACTTTACCTAATAGCTTACAAGTTCTAATATGTAATGGTAATCAACTTACTTCTTTGCCTACTTTACCTAATAATTTGCAGATTTTGGGGTGTAGTGGAACCCAAATCGCCTGCTTGCCCAATATTCCCACATATCCACAATTTTCTTCTTCTTGTGGAAAAACTCTTTGCTCTGCTCCTCAAATCACCTCTTTCTCTCCTAATAATAACCAAAACACCAATCAGGTAGTGATTATGGGTAATAATTTTGAAAGAGTAGTTTCTGTGAAATTCAACGGAGTAGAAGCGAGTAGCTTTAAAGTAGATAGTCCCACTCAAATTACAGCAATAGTGCCATCTACAGCCACTACTGGAAAAATTACAGTTGCTTATGGACAAACAGCAACCAGCCAAGAAGACTTTACAATTATCCAAAACAATTCACCTAACAAAATCCAAGGCAACTTAGTCTATGATGACAACAAAAATTGTAAAGAGGATATTTTAGAAAAAGGCATAGCTAATATTATGGTGAAAGCAGGAGAATTTTATACTTCTACAGACAAAGATGGTAAATACGAAATCTCAGTCCCTGCTGGCACTTATCCTATTATGCACCTCTTACCCAAGAAGTTAGCAGAAAAACAAATCATTGTTCCCACCTGCGAAAAAAGTTACACCGCCACCTTTGCAGGCACTGGGGAAAGCAAGTCAGGTTTTGACTTTTTCAACAAAGTCGTGGATTGTGCTTATTTGACCGTAGATATTGCTTCGGACAGGAGAAGAAGGTGCTTTGAAAATCGCACCACCGTCCGCTATTCCAATTCAGGCTTTGCCGATGCAGAAAATGTGGTCATTCACGTTTTGTTTCCCAAATATGTGCGTCCCCTTCGCAGCACTCGCAACTGGACTTCCCAGCAAGATTCCTTGCTTGTCTTCAACATTGGCAAGGTCAAAGCAGGAGAAAGCGGTCAATTTACCATCACCGACATCGTAAGTTGTGATGATGAAAGCATCAGAGGACTCACCCAATGCACCAAGGCGGTGATTTTCCCTAAAAGTGCTTGCGGCACTTCCCCTTCTTGGAACAAGTCCGAAGTCAGCGTTTCTGCCAACTGCTTGTTTAATTCCTTGGCGCAACTCACTTTGAAAAACACAGGCGAAGCAGACATGACCACCGAAACTTCCTACCGCATTTTCTTGGAAGGTTTGGTCATCAAAACAGGCAAAGTTTCTTTGAAAAAAGGCGAAAGTCAAATGATAGAATTGCCCACTTTTGGCAAAACGGTTCGCATCGAGGCAGACCAGCCCGCTTTCCACCCGCAAGGCTCGTATTTATCTGCGACCTTGGAGGCTTGTGGCAGACCTATTGTGGCGACCTTCGCCCGCACCGAAGCAGCAGCAAGCGCAGCAAGTTTGTTCCCTGAAAAAGCAAACTACAACGAAGCAATTTCCTGCATGGAAATCAGAGATAGCTACGACCCCAATGACAAACAAGTATTTCCTTTGGGCGTGGAAAGCGTCATTACCAAAACAGATGAACTCGAATACATGATTCGCTTCCAAAACACAGGTTCAGATACTGCTTATACGGTGGTCGTGAGAGATACCTTGGACTTGAATTTAGACCTTGCTACTTTTGAAACAGGCGCAAGTTCACATTCTTACACTTGGGCGGTTTCAGGCAAAGGCAAACCCATTATCACTTGGACATTTGCCAAAATTAATTTGCCTCATAAAAAAGTAGATGAAGCAGGCAGCATTGGTTTTATCAAGTTCAAAATCAAGCAAAAAGCAGACAATCCTTTTGGCACAGTCTTAAAAAATAAAGCAGGCATTTACTTTGATTTTAATAGTCCCATCATCACCAACGAAGTGGTTAGCACCATTGGCAATCCGATTTCTTTTGCGGCAGCCCCTACCAATTTTGCCCTTTGTGATGACAAAACTGCACCGACCGAGTCAGTGGCAGGAGAAGATTTTACCACCGACCAAAACGAAGTACAACTCACCGCCAACAAACCCGATTTGGGGGCAGGACGCTGGAAAGTAGTCAAAGGCGCAGGCACTTTTGCTGATGCAGAAAACCCAAAAACCAAGGTCAAGGACTTAGGAATGGGCGAAAATATTTTTGCCTGGGAAATCAGTATTTGCCAAAAAACAAGCAAGGACGAACAAAAAGTTACACGCAATCTGGCAGATAAAACAGAAATAAACTGTCCCGTAGGCTGTGCGGACAAGGGTGAAAACCAAAGATTTGCGGTCATGGGAACGGTGAGTTTGGACGGCAAAATATTCAAAGTGGAAGGTATTTTGGACATGGACGAAGCCGAAACCAAGGCAAGTATGTGTGGAAAAATCACAGACGAAGCAAGTAATTTTAACGGTAAAGGCAAATTTGTTTTTGAGAAAATAGACGGTTGTTTGACCGTCAAGGCAGTAGAATCTTACATCATTGATGAAAGTGGAAAAGTGGTCTATCTCCTTGATATTCCATCACTTGCTACTTGTTTGCAGCCTTTGAAAATAGACAAATTGACAGGCAAAGTAGAAGCAGGATTTTCTTTCAAGAAGTCAAAAACAGCAGATGACCCAGATTTCAAAGGAACATTGAACTTACAACTCAGCCCAATTTGCCAAGGGTGTGAAGATTTTGCCAGTGCAGTCGTTTCTTACACCCAAAAAAGCAGAAAAGACGATAAACCCATAGAAAATCGCAGGTCAATCGCCACCCATGCCTTGGGTGCGCCGCAGGAAAATGATACGTACAACTTTTTCAGTTTGGGTTTTGGGGGAGAAATGGTCTTGGAGTTGGCAAGCCCTGTAATTGATTTTAACAAGGGCGTAAAAGTGGGGCATCAAAACTTTGTGCAGGGCAGTGAAATGAGTGGGGGCGATTTGATAGTGGTAGAAACCAGTTTTGGTAGGGCAGACCAGAATTGTGGACTCACACAAACCGAAAATTATCCCGAACGTGCTGAATTTTGGGGAACAGAAAGTTTAGACAAAC
>JAAFJS010000174.1 GCA_013298985.1 Cytophagales bacterium | reverse complement strand
CATTTTGAGTTCGGAGGGGAGCGTAAACCCAGAAATGGTGATGGAGGCGTTAAATGCAGGCGCAGTTGGCTTTATCAATAAACCCAAAGCAATCGTACAGTCCAAAATCAGGGAAATAGACAAAGCCCTCATTACCAAAGTCAAAATCACAGCCCAAGTTTTACCTGAAAAATTAATAGGGCAAATCACAAAAACACAAAACAATCACCCACATACTTTCGAGCTACAATCTGCTTATCAAATCATCGTGATAGGCGCATCTACAGGCGGTACAGGCGTGATTGAGAGCATTTTGCTACACCTACCCAGCAATCTACCTATTCCCATTCTGATAGCCCAGCACATTCCAGAAAGTTTTGTCCATTCTTTTGCACGTCGTTTAGATGATTTAGTGCCGCTCAAAGTCCAAGTAGCCCAAGAAGACGAAATCCTACAAGGTGGAAAAGTATATATTGCTCCTTGTAATAAAAATATCATTGTGAGAAAAAATAAGGAAACTAACAGAGTTCGCATTACTTTTTCTGACGAAAAATATACCCAATACAACTATCCGTCCATTGATGGACTGATGCTGTCAGTAGCCCAAGTATTTGAAAATAAGGCTATTGGCGTATTACTTACAGGCATGGGGCGCGATGGAGTTCAAGGGTTAAACGCTATCCATGAGGCATCAGGGCTAACCATTGCCCAAGATGAAAAAACAAGCGTAGTTTTTGGTATGCCCAAAGCCGCCATCGAGGAAGGCGCGGCGCGCTTTGTGCTTCCTTCCTATGAAATCGCGCCTTTCTTAGTCAATTCTTTGTAATGATGATAAAAAAACAAGCAAATTATCAAAGATTAACCTTACTTAACGCACCAAAGTCCTCAAAAACTTTGGCTTTTTTGTTTTATTGTCTAAATTTGCAAGGTGATTTTATACACGAAATGTTTGTTAGTCAAGAAGGTCAAAACAACAATTCATTCACTCATTTGCAAACTTCCATGCTTTTACGCTTTGTAATCATCAAAAAACCTTCAACCATTTTTTAATGACGACTTTTAATGAGAAGTATAGGGAAATATATCATTTTTTTGGGTAAAGTATTCACACACAGAGAGCCATTCAAGGTTTATTGGCAGCTATTTATTGATGAATGTATGCTCATTGGCATAGATTCGCTGACGATTGTGATTATTACTTCTACTTTTATTGGCGCAGTTTCTGCCGTTCAGACCGCCTATAACTTGGTTAGTCCGCTTATACCTATCTACATTATTGGTACGGTAGTGCGCGACATGACCTTGCTTGAGCTTGCGCCCACCATTACGGCGGTGGTTTTTGCAGGCAAAGTAGGTTCAAACATTGCAGGGCAGTTAGGGACGATGAAAATCACTGAGCAAATAGACGCTATCGAGGTAATGGGCATTAACTCAGTTTCTTACCTCGTCATGCCCAAGATTTTGGCGGCAATGGCAATGTATCCGCTTTTGGTAGTCTTAGCGGGATTCCTGTCCATCTTGGGTGGCTACTTGGCAGGCACAGGCTTAGACCTTTACACGCCCGACCAATACATTTACGGCATACGCCTTGATTTTAAGTCTTTTACAGTTACCTTTGCATTGATAAAGTCATTTACTTTTGCTTTTTTAATAACGACAATCTCCGCCTACAAAGGCTATTACACTGAGGGGGGCGCACTCGAAGTAGGTATCGCAAGCACCCAAGCAGTAACCAATAGCTGTATCGCACTTTTGATAGCAGATTATTTGTTAGCTCAACTTTTTTTAGGATAATTAAACTTTTACGACCATGGAACCTGTTTTAGTGATTGGCATACTGTCCTCTATCCCGATTGTGGCGATTCTGAGCAATACACTCCTCAAAATCAAGAAATTAGAGTTAGAAAAGATAGACAAGGCTACCAAAGATGACCCCCAGCTCTTGCAGGTAGTCAGCGCGTTGGTCAAAGAAAATGCAGAACTAAAAAAACGCGTGGAAAATGTAGAAACTATCGTTACACTTGGTGAAGGAAATACTCCTCAATACCAAAGCCTTCCTCCTCAAAATCAACATATTGAGAAACTGGCAGACAATGGAAACGAAATTGCTAAAATATTAGTAGAACGCCAGCAAGTCAAAAATAAGCAACGGTAAAGGTCTAAAAAATTAGTTTTCAACACCCACAACGCACCCTTAGATGCTGCACCAACACAATATAATTAATCTTGTTTTTTTATGCTTAGTTTTTGGGAAAAACAATCTTTTTTGAACTACGATTACATCATCATTGGCAGTGGAATTGTTGGGCTTTCCTGCGCCGCTTCTATCATTGAGAAAAAGAAAAAAGCAAAAGTGCTGGTCTTAGAACGCGGACTTTTTCCTACAGGGGCAAGTACCAAAAATGCGGGCTTTGCCTGCACTGGAAGTCTTACCGAAATTTTGGCTGATTTAAAGAAAATGACTGAAAATCAAGTCATTGGATTGGTAAGCGAAAGAAACAATGGCTTACAAAAACTTAGGAAAAGACTCGGCGACAAAACTATTGATTTTCAGCCACTTGGTGGTTATGAATTAATCTCTGAAAAAGAAATGTATGCTTTGAGTGAATTAGAGAAAGTCAATACATTACTAAAGCCTCTATTCAGGCGTGAAGTTTACCAACTAAAAAACAATAAAATCAAATCTTTTGGTTTTGATAAAAACTTGGTGAAAGCATTGATTTTCAATCAGTACGAAGGACAAATTGACACAGGAAAAATGATGAAAAACCTATTGCAATATGTCCAAGAAAGAGGAGTTACAGTCTTGAATCATACAGAGGTTACAGCGTTTGAAGAGCAAAATGATGGCGTAAAGGTGAGTGTAAGCAATCAATTAGCCAATGAAAATATCAAATTTTCTGCTCAAAAGCTCATTATTTGTACCAATGCTTTTACCAAACGTTTCTTTCCTGAGCTTGACATTGTGGCAGGGCGCGGGCAGGTACTCATCACCGAGCCAATCAAAAATCTCAAATTCAAAGGCACTTTTCACTTTGACGAAGGTTATTATTATTTTAGAAACTATGAAAACCGCGTTATTTTTGGCGGTGGGCGCAATTTGGACTTTGAAGGTGAAGACACCTCAGAAATCGCTAATACTCATCTGATAATAAATACCTTAGAAGCAAAATTAGCAAATATTATTTTGCCAAAACAAAAGTTTGACATCGCGCACACTTGGGCAGGCATCATGGCATTTGGTGCTGATAAACAGCCCATTATACAGTTTCATTCCCCTCATATTTTGTTGGCAGTTCGCATGGGCGGCATGGGCGTAGCCATTGGCTCGCAGGTAGGTGAAAAAGTGAGCAAAATGATTTTAGCATAGTTTTTAATAATTTTGCGTAGGTTTGTCATGTTTTATAAACTTAAACCCAAAAATCCATGAAAATTATCAAAAAATATTTTTTCCTTTTTGTTTTCTCGCTTTTTTGTCTTTCATTTTCTACTTCCAAAACTGATACACGCCTGTACGAGATGCGTGTTTATTATGCCGAGCAAGGCAAATTAGAAGATTTGCTGGCGCGTTTTCGCAACCATACCACCAAGCTATTCAAGAAACATAGCATGAAAAACGAAGGCTATTGGCTTCCTATCGACAACAAAGACAACAAGTTAGTCTATGTACTGTCTTATAAAAACGAAGAAGAAAGAGAAAAATCGTGGAAAGCATTTATAGAAGACCCAAACTGGAAAGAGGTCGCGGCAGCATCAGAAAAAAATGGAAAACTAATTAGCAAAATAGATTATTTTTTCTTGAAAACTACTGATTTTTCGCCCTCAAAAATCAAAAAGAAAGGAGTAGCCAATCGGGTTTTTGAGTTGCGTACTTACAAAGCTACGCCAAACAATCTCGAAAATCTTTTGACGCGTTTTCGTGGATTTACGGTCAAGACTTTTGCCAAATACGGCATGACTAACCTTTGGTACTGGACTCCCACTGTCGCCAATAATGATATGCTGATTTATTTTTTGTCGCACCCAAGCAAGGAAGCTGGTTTGGCGGCTTTTGATAAGTTTCGCCAAGACCCCGAATGGATAGCTACGCGCAAAGCCTCTGAGGAAAAGGGTGGTGGTTCGCTGACGGTTAGCGTGGTGTCTGAGTACATGACACCTACGGATTTTTCGCCCATGAAATAAATAAGTTTGGGGATAAATTATAAAGGTTCAAAATACAGTGAATCAAACTTTTGATGCCGTTGTTGTGTGTTGAACGCTGTGTGCAACACCAACAACAAAGCAAGTGAATCAAATTTTTATCCCCAATACCAGTACATCATCAATCTGATTATTTTCGCCTCTCCATTCCTCAAAAACTTCTTCTAAGATTTGTTTCTGTTGGGACATGGGGAGTTGGTGCGCTTGCAAAAGCATCTCTTTGAATTGGTTGGACATGAACTTTCTGTTGTCTTCACCACCAAACTGGTCTTTGTAACCATCTGAAAACAAATAAAATACAGTTTCTTGTGTGTTTGCCGCTGGCGGTTCAATATTTTCCGTTTCTTTATCCTCATTTTGAATTCCCAAATGAATCGTATGTTTGGTAAAAAGGCGTTCTTCCTCCAGCTGCAAGCCGCCAATGCTCTTTTTATCTCCTTTGATGACTTGTAATTCTCCTTTTTGAACGTAATAGAGAGGATTATTTGCCCCTGCAAATTCCATCATTCGCGCATCCTTGTCTATCACACAAACTGCAATGTCCATGCCGTCGCGATTGTCTGTGTGTTGCTGGCGTAGCGTACTTCTGATTTCTTTGTGTAATTCATAAAGGATAAGTTCGGGCGAAGTTACCCCAAATGTATTGACTATTCTATTGAGTAAGTTATTGCCAATCAAGGACATAAACGCGCCAGGTACGCCATGCCCCGTACAGTCGGCGGCAATGATGATGATTTTTTCTCGTTTTTGGCTAAACCAATAAAAATCACCACTGACCACATCGCGAGGCTTTAACAGTACAAAATGGTCTTTGAAAAACCAAGAAAGCATATTAGTTTCGGGCAGAGTAGCACTTTGGATACGTTTGGCATAGTTAATACTTGCCCTGAGTTCGCTGTAGAGATGGTTATATTTTTCTTTTTCCTCACTAAATTGTGTATTTAAGGCGTTTAGGCTATCTACGTAGCGTTGGAGTTTTTCTGTTTGTTTGATAATAATGGCTTCCTGTCTTTTGCGGTCGGCGTTGTCCAGCATCACCGACCGCGTCATGAGGAAATCGCCTTTTTCGTCATATACTGCCGTAGCATTGAGAACTACGGGAACAATTTGCCCACCTTTGCCTATAATGTCAAACTGCACATTCTCTATTTTTCCCTGATTCTTGAATGTTTCAAATTTATCTTTAAATGTATGGTCATTTTGATTAATGATGTCTGTAAACTTCATTTTGCCTACTACTTCCTCGCGAGTATAGCCAAGCCACTGAAGTTCTGTTTGGTTTATATGTACAAAATAGCCGTTTTTGTCAATGGAATGATAGCCACAGGGGGCATAGTCATAGAGGTCTTGGAGGTCATTCATTGCCGTTTGTAGCTGTTTTTCCATAACCTTACGTTTACTAATATCAGAGCCAATACCCAGATAACCAATCAGTTGCTGCTCGGCATCTCTGATGGTAGTAATGCTCATCAAAATAGGAATTAGTTCACCTGCCTGTGTGGTAAAAATCCATTCTCGTTCTACCCTGTTTCCTTCATTCACATCAGCAGCAAATAATCCAAAACTGGATTTGACAATTCTATTACGTGAAACGCCAATTAATTTTGTTTGTTTTTTGATTTCTTCGGGGCTAAAAAAGATTTCCATTTTTTCTTTTCCTATCAGGTCTGTGGCGCGATAACCCAGTAGCGTTTCGGCGGCAGCATTAAAGGCAGAAATTACTCCTTCCTCATTACTGCTAATAATGACCATGCCCGCATTGTCAAAAATGCCTTTTTGAAAAGCCAGTGATGCTCTCAGCGCATCTCGGCGGCTTTCCAGTTCTTTTTGTGTGTCCAGCAGTGTATCGTTTTGCTGTCTGAGTTCTTCCTCCGAGGTAGCAATTTCCTCTGTGGATTCTTGTATTACTTTGATGGATTTATTTATCTGGGCTACTGCTGGCTCAAAAACAAAAAATGACATCAATAAAAAACTGCCTAAAAAAAGTATGCCTAAGCCAATCGTCTTGTAGATAGCTATAAGCTGCATTTGGTCAGCATCAGCCACATACTGCACCACAATTTTATCCATCATACCCAGAAAAATAGTGCTTTCAGATTGCACCTGAGCAAGGTTTTTTTCACTTATTTCCTGTTTGTGGTACAGTAAAAACTGCTGGGCGGCAGTAACAAGCATATCAAAATGTGGTTGGGCTTGTTTGAAAAGCATCTTTACTTTTTCGGAATTTTGACCTCGCAAAGAATCTACCTTTCGTTCTTGTAATCTTTGGTGTGTGTCTATAAACTGACTGGTTGCTTTTTGTAGCTCGTCTATCATTTGCAGGCTATCCTGCAAAGAAAAAAATAAATCACGCTGATGAATAAAAATGATATTTTTGGTAATTACCTGCGAAAGTAAGCGTTGCCTGCCTGCATAGTTAATGATGCTACTGTCCAAGCGATGCTGAAAAATAGCGTCCGTTACCACATAAACGGCAAAAAAGGTAAGAAAACTCAAAAAGACCAACGAATAAATATACGCCCTTCTTAGCTTACGAGTTTGTTGATTTTTGACTTTTGCAGCCATAGTTTAGCTAAATAAAATTGAGAAAAATCAATACATAAATATAGCATTTTGTTTTGGAATAAATTTCATAAACATAGTCTAAATTAGCAAATTAAAATAAAATTTTATACCAAGATAGACTATTGCTATGACGAAGGGCAGTTTTAATGATGGTGAAAAGGTTTGATTTTCAGTTTTTTAAATAAATGAAAGACCAAGTAGGCAAGCATCGCGCCCACCAGCGCGCCCACGAGTATATCACCCACATAATGCACGCCTACATAAATACGGCTGTATGAAACCAAACTTGCCCACAAAAACAATATAAGTCCTATTTTTTTCCTTTCTGGTAAATGCCTCCCCACCAGCCAAAGCAACGTTGCCAAAGCAAAGGAATTAGCGGCATGAGAAGAAGCAAATCCGTATTGCCCACCACAGCCCACATAGTGATAGACTTGGTGCTGAATGGATTGGTCATAGCAAGGACGCAAACGCTGAAAAGTGGGCTTCATCAAGGTCGACGTAAACTGGTCGGCGGCGGCAATGCTCAAAGCTACTGCTACCAACACCACCAAAGCATATTTTTGAAATTTCCAAAACAAAAAAGCCGCAATCAACAAATAAAAAGGAATCCAAGAAGGAGTAGCCGTAATGAACGCCATAGACGAGTCAAGCCAATCTTGGTGCAAGCCATTCAAAAATAGGAAAATAGCTTTGTCTATCTGTGCTAAAAATTCAAGCATTTATTTCAGATTAAACTGACTCAATTTGATTTCAGTAAGTTTTTGCTTGGTATTCAGTGGGAAATCACCTTTCATCATCCAGTCGTAATAAGAAGGGTCTTTTTTCAACACATCTAATACAGGCTGGTCTTTGTATTTGCCAAAGTTAAAAACTGCAACGCCCTTGTCATTATACACCATTCTACTTGCAAAATCGACAATAGAAGAGGCGGTAAGGTCATGCAATAGCTTTACGTCATTTTGGATAGGCACATATTCTTTGCCCTTTTTGTCTTTGAGAACGAGATTTTCATATAGGGCTATTTGAGCATCTAAAACCTCGAAGGAGGCTATCGTATCTGCCTCAGCAGTGTGCGCGTCTTCTAAGTCCTTGTGGCAGTAAAACTTGTAGGCGGCAGAGAGATTACGCGGCTCCATCAGGTGATAAATACGCTGAGAATCAACAAATTTGCGCTTGCTAATATCAAACTCCACGCCTGCGCGCAAGAACTCCTCCACCAACATTGGTACATCAAAACGAATAATATTGAAACCCGACAAATCCGCGCCTTCCAGCATTTTTGCTAAATTTTTTGCAATCTGCTTAAAAGTAGGTTTGTCCTTGATGTCTTCATCATAGATACCATGAATCAGGCTGGTTTCGAGTGGGATAGGAACGGTAGGGTTGATTTTTTCCACATATTTGTGCTGCTCACCATTTGGCATAATTTTGAGGACAGCAATCTCTACTATCCTATCTGTGGCAACATTGATGCCTGTGGTTTCTAAGTCAAAAAAAGCAAGCGGATTTCTTAATTTTAAGTTCATTTCTATTTGTGATTTTGAAGGGACTATTCCTCAGTTTTGGTATGGAATAGTTATAGATACAAAAGTATCAATTAAAAAAAGATTACAAAAGTTTTTAGTAGTTTTATATTTTGCAATCACTTTTTGAGGTTTAAGAAATAGTTTTTTTCTTTTGATAGGAAATAAATAACAGGTAATTTCTTCTTTTTGAGGAAATTACCTGCTATTTTTGTTTTACATTAAGTTAGCCCTTATACTATGCCCGACAGACCTGTCATATTTCTTGCTTTTGCCAATGACAAAGTAGATAACACCCGCTATCTCAGGAATTTACCTATGGAGATGAGTGGTATTCGCAAGGCATTATACGAAGCCGAAGATGCAGAACTCTGCGAAGTGGTAGAGCGCGCCAATGCCACAATTGAGGATATTTTAGATATATTCCAAGACAATCGCTACAAAGACCGCATCGCCGTTTTTCATTATGGCGGTCATGCAGACGGCTATCAGTTGCTATTGGAGCAGTTGGACGGCTCTCATTCGGTCGCGCATGGGGCAGGTTTGGTATCGTTTCTGGCAAAACAAAAGGGGCTAAAACTCATTTTTTTTAATGGGTGTAGTACGCAGCAACAGGCGTTAGAGTTGGTGCAGGGCGGCGTGCCTATCGTGATAGGCACTTCGCAAGCCATCAGTGATGACGTAGCAACCTCGCTTTCCATTCGGTTTTATAGCGGCATTGCCAATGGTGCGTCCATTGGGCGGGCGTGGGCGGAGGCGATTGATTTGATAAAAATACAAAAAGGTGGAGAAAACACGCGTGGACTTTACCGCAAAAGTGCCGTTCAGGAAGGAGAAGACCGCCTGCCTTGGGAAATGCACCTCAAAACGGGCGCAGAGGTAGTCAGAGAATGGAACTTGCCCGAAGCCGTTGATAATCCGCTATTTGGCTTGCCAGAGATTCCCTCTACCTACAATCTGCCCGATGAACCTTTCATTTTTTTGGGCAGGTACGAACGCAAACACGCCGAAGTTTTTTTTGGTAGGTCGTACTATATCAGGGACTTATACAATCGCATTTCGTCCAAAAACTCTGCTCCTGTCATTTTGCTTTACGGTCAGTCGGGCGTGGGCAAGTCGTCCCTGCTCGATGCGGGCTTGTTGCCGCGCTTAGAGAGTGAATACCACATCTCGTACATACGTCGCGTGCGCGAGCAGGGCTTGTCTGGTACACTGCGCGAGGCTTTGGAGTTTACGCCTACGGCAGACGGCAAAGAACAAAATGGGCAACAAAAAAGTGAGATAGAAAATCAGTTTTCACAAAATGCCAATTTTTTGAAAACCTTAGAACAAGTAGCACAATTAGAAAATATTGCCTTAAATGCTGACAATGAGCTTCAAAAAGAATTATTGGAAGTGGTCAGTCGCTTAAAAAAACAAAAAGAAGAGGTTTTTGCTGCTCAAAACAAACGAAATCGTTTTGAAAAAGCAAAGGCAGTGGCAGAGGACATTCACGAACTGCGCGTACAGAGAAAAGGCGAAACCAATGCCATTTTTGGGGATAAAAGATTTCAGCAGGTAGCCTCAGAAAATGGAAATGACGAGTCAAATGAATTGCTCCGCTTTTGGAAAGCCAAAGAAAAAAAGGTAAAAAAACCTGTCATTATCATTTTAGACCAAGTAGAAGAAGTTTTTACGCAACCTAATTTTGCGTTGCCAGAGGAATTAGAAATGTTTTTAGAGGATTTAGACCTTATTTTCCAAAATCCACAAAATCGTCCGCAAGGCAAGGTAATTTTGAGTTATAGAAAGGAATATCACCCCGAAATTGAGGAATTACTCAAAATCCACGCGATTCCGCGTGAAAATGTGTTTCTGACGCACTTAGACCGCAAAGACATTGCTGATGTGGTTACAGGACTGACGCGTACGGAGAAACTCAAGAAAAAGTACCGCTTGGAAATCCACGACAAGCTACCCGAAGTGATAGCAGATGATATGCTCGAAGACAAGGATTCCTCTATCGCGCCTGTACTGCAAATCCTGCTGACCAAGATGTGGAATTTGATTACCCAAGATGAATTTAAGATTTTTTCCGTAGATAAATACCAAGAGTTGCGGAAGGAAGGCGTACTGCTTGGCGATTTTTTCTCTCAGCAAATGAGCAAGTTAAGTGCATGGAATCCTGCACTGGTGGAATCGGGCTTGGCGTTGGACTTGCTTAACTTTCATACGACCAACTTAGGAACGGCAGACACGCGGGAGTTTTCAGAAATAGGACAACGTTACGGTGGGCGTTCCGAAGTGATTGATTTACTGGACGTTTGCAAGGATTTGTACTTACTCACAGACCGCAGCAACGAGGTTACGGGGCTTGCCCACGATACGCTTGCGCCGCTAATTCGCAACGAATACAAAAACTCTGATAACCCTGGGCAGCGTGCCGCACGTATTTTGGAAAGCAAAGTGGCTAATTTTGAGGACAGTAAAGAGGTTTTTAGCAAAAAAAAATTAAAAAAGATATTTATAGACGAGATAGATTTAGGCTTTGTGGAGGCGGGACAAGCGGGCATGAGGTCTTGGTCTGACACCGAAAAGCAGTTGGTAAAAGTAAGCCAAAAACACAGAAGTAGAAAAGTTTTCCTGCGTAGGTTGCTCATTTTCAGTGTGTTTTTAGTAACTGCTATCATTGCTTTATTGGGACTTTTTGCCAATAGTGAACGCGAAAAAGCCGTAGAAAGGCGCAAAGACGCAGAACGTTTGCAAAAAGTAGCCAAAGACCAGACCCAAAAAGCCATCAAAGCCAGAGATGATTTCCAAACACAAAAAACCAAAGCAGAAGAGGCTACCATAGAGGCTTTTAGGCAACAAATGAAAGCCACCTCAGCCGCCTTCAAAGCACAAAAACAAGAACTCATTGCCAAAGATTCTGCCGAATCAGCACGTAAGCAGCGCGAAAAAGCCGTAAAAGCGCAAAAAGCTGCCGAAGAAAGTGAGTTTTTTGCCAAGGAAGGCACTTTTCAGGCAGAACTCAAAAGCAGGCAGGCAGAACAGCAAAATGCTGAATCAAAACTGGGTGAGTTTACAGCAAAGGCAAAGGAATTGGCAATTTTGTCCATTGCCCAGCTTGATAATCTCGACCTCAAAAATCGTATGTCAGCCACTGCTTTTATTTTGCAAGAAAGTGGCATCAAAACTGCCATCAAAAATAGCAATAACATTCGCACACGCTACGAGGATACCGTTGCCTTCAAACTTGAGCAAAGGCGAACCCCCGCCTACCGCAAAAGTTACGGCTCACTACTAACGCTTCAAGACCGCCTGAACAAGTTAGCAGAAATCAATACCATTTCTCCTGAGATTTTTTCTGCCCTACGAAAGGCTTACATAGCTGAAAATCCAGCCGTTTTGCTACCCAATAACGAATCGTGGGCATTGGCATTTACCAAAGATAACGAACTGATTTTCAACAATCAAAACGGCGGATTAGGCAAAGGCTTAGTCGTTGGCAATTCCGAAGGCTTGCCCAACCTGCGCGGCATAGAAAAGCTAAATGCTGAAAGCGCACGCACTTCGCCGCGTCAGCTACTTATTTCCTCCAACAAGGTTTTTTGCAGTACCTCAGAAGGGAAAATCATAGGCTGGGAGTTAGCCTCCCCCGAAAAAAGAGAAACGCTGGTCAGCTATACCACAGGAAGTATCTTGTCTATGGGCTTTTCAGAAACTAAAAACAGCCTTTTTTATGCCATACAAGGCACACTCTATCAGTACAATCTCAAATCTCGCACACCTGCGATTATTTTTAAAAATAGCACTAACATCAAAGGGCTGACCTTGATAGAACGAAATGCCAATAGTTTTTTGGTCTTTGCGGACGAGCAGGGTAGTATTCAGTTGTTCAACCTCAACGCTCCCACCGCCACGCCAAAAATACTGTACCAGCAGCCCAATCGCCCCATTTATTCTTTGGCGTATTTGCCTACCAAAGATTGTATTATCGCGGGAGATGTAGGCGGAAGGCTGATAGCACTCATAGATATTACGCCCGAAAATCTACAAAAAAATGATTTTGTACCCAAGGCTTTTAGCGACAAAAAACACAAGGGAATCGTTCGCAATATTACCCTGAGCAATAACGGAAAGTATGTAGTAAGCAGCAGTTGGGACGGCTCGCTATTGCTTTGGGAAACCACAGAGGTCAGAATCGAAAATATGTTTACTGTTCAGCCTCTTTTGGAAATTCAACATGAAAGCAAAATTTTGGCAGTTCAGTTTGACAATAAAAACGAGTATTTCTTTTTTAGTGATGAAAAAAACTTACATATCTGCCCCACCAATCCTAAAGTTTTTTATGAAAAAATTTGTCAAAAGCTAAAACAGCAAAAAGCAGAACCCAAAGAATGGAAGGATTTTTATAACCGCGAAGACAACAAATTGATAAAAAATGACTGCAAATGCGTAAACTGCCAGTGATTGATGCACTTTGGGAAACTATTGATAAGAGTTAGATTTAGCAAGGTTGCAGGTATTTCCACTCTGCCTATTTTTTGCCAACCTATTTTACATACCGTTTTTTGTTATTTTCTATATGCCAAATAGATTGAAAAACTGTTCTTTAATCAATTCATTATCAACTAATCGTTCAAGTTTAAAGAAATAGTTAATTGCATCTTTATTCAACTCAATGTCTTTTTGTGCAGTGGTAGAAAAGGCAACTCCTTGCATTATCAAAATTGTAATTGAGTTAGGATTTTCTTCTTTGGCACGTCTTAAACTCTTGATTGCTGCACCAACTCTTTCTAAAACTGCTGCTGTGTCTATTCCACCTTTTACTTCTACTGCAATTTGAATAAGTCCATTTTCCAAAACAGAAATATCTGGTTCAGAAGAAAAAGCAATTATTTTCCCACTTTTTAACGCAATTGCTGTGGCTGTTATTTCTTTTGCTAAACCTTTTCCTTTGATACGTTTTTCTATAATTCCTCGTAGTAAAATTTCTGCCTGCTCGCCTTTGGCATTTTGCCAAGAACCTTGTGCTTGCGAACCTGCTACCACCTTTCCAGGACATATCAAAAAGTGGTTAGCAAGGCTGGGCTTGCATGGCTATTTTCGTGGACTCAGAAGGAAATTCTTAATCAAGGAAAGCGCAAACAATTCATCATCTACATAGGTAGCATACCCGTGCCTCGTACCTGCCTCCTGTACTTTCATGACCATCTACGCCTATCTTGTTGTTAGCGCGGGTAATGTCTTCTCCTATTGTAGCATTACCCGCGTACCAATTCCTCATTATCTCCGCCCAGCCAGTT
>JAAFJS010000173.1 GCA_013298985.1 Cytophagales bacterium | reverse complement strand
CGTTCCACGCCTGTATAGCGACGAAACTTGGTTTTAGACAGCTTGGACAATACATCAAATTTTGTTGCTTTCATCTCACAAATTTACTTTATTTTTGTTCTAATTACTTTCGCAAGAAGTCTAATGAAAATTTTGTTAGACACGCATATTTTTATTTGGTATATGCACGCAGATAGCCAGCTTTCTGCAACAAATAGGGCTTTAATAGCAAATCCTGTAAACGAAAAATTTTTGAGTGTGGCAAGCATTTGGGAAATGGCAATTAAAATAAATTTAGGAAAATTGAGATTAGATAGACACTTAGAGAATATTGTGCCTGAAAATTTACCCTTATTGCCTATTTTGCCCATACATATTTTTGCAGGGCTAAGTTTTCCTTTACATCACCGCGACCCTTTTGACAGACTACTTATCGCTCAAGCAAAAAGTGAAAATATGAAATTAATGACTGATGATGACAATTTTAAACTTTATGAGGTAGAGTTGATTACGAATTAGTTTTGCTGTTGTGCTGTAACACCCGTAAAAAATCTGCACTGTGCTGGGAGTTTTTGGAAACTGCCAGCACAGTTTTTTTGAGTTTCAAAACTATATTCAAGGTAATCGTTTTAAGAAACTAACAGCACATAAAACCAACTACTATTTTCTTATTTTGGAAAGTCCAGAAATCAATGTTCCTAAACCTCCTAAAATAAGTCCATAAGTAATGACAAACTGAGAAGCTCCTAAAGCATAAGTATAGATTGTTATGCCCAATCCCAAAACAAGCATAATCGCGCCAATACCTGCTACTGTCCAACTCTGATTGTTATTTTGTTTGACAGCAAGTTTTGCTTGTATTTGATTATCCACTAAACGCATAATAGTAGATATTTTATCTGCTTCGTAACCTTTAGCAACCAATTTTTCTCGAATTTTATTATACGGAATACCTTCGTCTGCTAAGTTGAGGTAATAATCAACATCAATTTTATTTTTAGACAACATATTTGAATTGAAATTAAAATTTCCAATTGTGTGCTGTTAGTTACCTAAAACTCCAGCATTTAATAGCTTGCAAAGTTGCGAAATTTTGCAAATATTCCTACCTTTGTTAGCAATAAATAAGAGAAAATAAAAAATAGTCATGTCAAAAATAGTCATCATCAAGTACAATGCAGGAAACACACAATCAGTGAGTTACGCCTTAGAACGCTTGGGCGTTACACCTCTGATTACTGATGAACCTGAGCAAATTCGCAGTGCAGACAAGGTGATTTTCCCTGGTGTGGGTGAGGCAAGTACAGCCATGAACTACCTCAGAGAGAGAAAGTTAGACGAGGTTATCAAGAGCCTAAAACAACCTGTATTGGGCATTTGTGTAGGACTCCAACTGCTCTGCGATTATTCCGAAGAAAACGATACGACTTGCATGGGCGTTTTTGAAGTGGCAGTAAAGCGGTTTCAGCCCAATGGTCATGCACAGCAATTCAAAGTCCCACAAATCGGTTGGAACAAATTGACAGATTTGCAGGGCGCACTCTTTAATGGCTTATCCTCAGAGAGTTATGTTTATTTTGTGCATAGTTATTACGCCGAACTCAGCCCTTACACGATTGCTACAACGGATTATGTCCAGCCCTTTAGCGCGGCACTCCACAAGGATAATTTTTACGCCTTGCAGTTTCACACCGAAAAAAGCGGAGAAGTAGGCGCAAAAATCTTAGCAAATTTTTTGGAAATTGATGCCCCCACATTGCCTAAAAAATGAAAATCTTAATAATTCAAACTGCTTTTATTGGTGATGTGATATTGGCTACGGCAATCTTGGAAAAACTGCACACGCATTTCCCTGCAAATTCCATAGATTTGTTGGTACGCAAAGGCAATGAAAGCCTGTTTACCCATCACCCTTTTTTGCAAAAAGTTTTAGTTTGGGACAAGCAGGGCGGCAAATACAAAAATTGGTGGCAACTTTTGCAGGTAGTTCGCTGCGAAAAATACGACTTACTCATTAATTTACAGCGTTTTGCATCTATGGGGCTGTTTACTGCGCTCTCTGGTGCGCGACAGACGATTGGTTTTGAAAATACACCTTTTTCTTTTCTTTTTTCAAAAAAACAGCCTCACCAAATAGGCAATGGCACGCACGAAATAGCACGGAATCAAGCACTTATCGCAGATTTGACAGATAAATTGCCTGCCCAGCCTCGCCTCTATCCCACACTGGCTGACCAAGAAAGTATAAAATCCTTAAAATCAAGCCCTTATGTGTGCATTGCGCCTGCGTCGGTTTGGTACACCAAGCAGTTTCCTAAACATCAGTGGGTTAATTTGCTGGTGAAAATTCCTGAAAACTACAAAGTCTATCTACTTGGTAGTAAGGGAGATATACCTTTGTGCGAGGAAATACAGGCATTGGCTGGCGCAAAGACAAGCGTCCAGATAGAAAATTTGGCAGGGAAATTGGGCTTGCTCGCCTCTGCCGCCCTCATGCGCGAGGCAGCGATGAACTACGTCAATGATTCTGCGCCCATGCACTTAGCTTCGGCTGTTAATGCCCCTACCTGTGCCGTTTTCTGTTCCACCGTCCCCGAATTTGGTTTTACGCCCTTGGCAGAAAAATCATTTATCGTGCAGATAGACAGGGACTTAGAATGTCGTCCTTGCGGTTTGCATGGCAAAAAGAGCTGCCCACAAGGTCATTTTAAGTGCGCGGAGGAAATAAAAACGGAACAGTTGATAAATGGTCTATTTTAGCGCAGAAAATGGTAGATAAAAGATAGAATTAGCATTAGAAATTTTTATTTTGTATGTTTGAAATTCATTTTTAAGCTATTTTTCATGTTTAATTTTTTCAAAAAAGATAAACCTCCTTACTTTCAGCAGTTAGACCAAATGGATTGCGGTCCCACCTGCCTAAAAATGGTGTCAAAATATTTTGGCAAAAATGTCCCTATTCAGCATTTGCGGGACATTTGCTACATAGACCGCCAAGGGGTTTCCATTCGCGGACTTAGCGACGCGGCAGAAAAAATAGGCATGAGAACCATTGTTGCCAAAGCCTCTATTGACCTTTTGCGTGATGATGCACCGCTTCCCTGCATTGCTTATTGGCAGCAAAAACACTTTGTGGTGATTTATGACATCAAAAAAGGCAAGGGCAAAAAACCTGATACGGTGCTGGTAGGCGACCCCGCGACCAGCCTGATAACCTATACGGACAAGGAATTTGTCAAATATTGGCTTCAAGGCTCGCAATCGCCTGAACAAGAGGGCTTTGTATTGCTTTTAGAGCCTACACCTGACTTTTACAAGGAAGACCCCAGCATAGTAGAAAACAAGGCAAATTATAAGTTTTTTTTCAACTACTTATTTCCTTTCAAACGGTACATTGTTCAGCTATTAATTGGCTTATTTACAGGCAGTTTGCTCACGCTAACTATTCCATTTCTTACACAGGCATTGGTCGACTTTGGCATCAATCACCAAGATTTGGATTTTGTTTATACCGTACTGATTGCCCAGCTAATGCTTTTTATAGGAAAAACCTCATTGGACATCTTGCGGAGCTGGATTCTGATGCACGTAGCCTCGCGGGTAAACATTTATATTGTTTCAGATTTCCTGATGAAGCTCATGCGCTTGCCCATTTCTTTTTTTGAGGCACGCAACATGGGCGATATTCTCCAGCGCATACGCGACCACGAAAAAATCAAGAAATTTCTCACGTCTTCTTCTTTGGATATTGCTTTTTCGCTGTTTAATCTTGTCATTTTTGCAGGTATTTTGCTGTTTTATAGTTTTACCATTTTTGCTGTTTTTATCGTTTTTAGTATTATTTATGTCGTATGGATTATTAATTTTTTAGAAAAAAGGAAAAACCTCAATTATAAGAGTTTTAACCAGCTTTCTGCTAACCAAAGTAATGAGGTTCAACTCATTACGGGTATGCAGGAAATAAAGCTGAATAATACAGAAAAGCAAAAACGCTGGGAGTGGGAAAGAATACAAATTCAACTCTTTAAGATTGATATTCAAGGACTTAAGCTCAGGCATTATCAGAATGGAGGGGCGGCTTTTATCAATGAATTAAAAAATATTGTGATTTCTTTTATTGCGGCAAAGCAGGTAATTGATGGCAGCCTCACGCTCGGCATGATGCTGTCCGTAACCTATATTTTAGGGCAGTTGAATAGTGTGTTGGTGCTTTTTATCAATTTTGCTGACGAGGCACAAGATGCGAAAATCAGCTTGGAGCGTTCGGGAGAAATTCATAACAAAGAGGAGGAAAAAGAAGGAGATTTGAGTGGGCAAACTTTCATTCTCCCTGATAATAAGGATATTGTGTTTCATAATTTGCATTTTCGCTACGGAAATCCTCATGCCGACTTTATCCTGAACAAAATTGATTTGGTGATTCCTTACGGCAAAACGACGGCGATTGTGGGCGCAAGCGGAAGCGGGAAGACGACTTTGCTCAAAATGTTGCTCAAATTTTACCAGCCTGAAATCGGGGAAGTAAGGCTTGGCAGAATGTCTTTGGACGAAATCAATACGCAGCTTTGGCGAAGCAGGTGCGGTGTAGTGATGCAAGATGGGTTCATTTTCTCGGATACAGTTGCGAGAAATATCGCCCTTTCGGAGGAAACCATAGACAAGGAAAAGCTGCTTTTTGCCGCAGATGTAGCTAATATTAAGGAGTTTATAGAAAATATGCCTTTGAATTATAATACCAAAATTGGCAGCGAAGGGCTTGGGCTGAGTCAAGGGCAAAAACAAAGAATCCTCATTGCGAGGGCAGTTTACAAAAATCCTGACTTTATCTTTTTGGACGAGGCTACGAGTGCCTTAGATGCCAATAATGAAAAAGAAATCACCGAAAAATTAGATAAATATTGTGATGGAAAAACGGTGGTCGTGATTGCTCACCGCCTAAGTACGGTCAAGAATGCACACCAGATTTTGGTGCTGGACAAGGGACAAATTGCCGAAATAGGCTCGCACGAAGACCTCACGCGCAGGCGCGGGCTGTACTACCAATTAGTGAAAAATCAACTGGAATTAGGAAGTTAAAATGAAGACTGGTTTTGCGGATAAAAAAGCCTAAAATGTATTTAAAAGGCACTGATAATTAATTCAGTTATTGGCAGCATTAGAAATCACCAAAGCCAGATTGAAAATCTTCATCTTTGTTTTTGAGCAAGATGTTTAATTTACCAATAATATTACCAAAAATGTACAACTACCAAGAAATACAAGTACACTTGCGTACCAAAATTTTAACTATGTATAAGCGTGCCAATGCTGGGCATATTGCTTGTTCTTTGAGTTGTATTGATTTAATGATAGCTTCCTTGATTTTAGAAAAAACTGATAATGAGCAGTTTATACTCTCTAAAGGACACGCTGCGGTGGCTTTGTATGTGAGTTTGAATTATTTAGGTGAAATTAGTGATGAGGAATTACTCACTTTTTATACAGAAGGCACACGCCTCTCTGCACACCCGTCAGCCAATAAGTTTAAAAATATTCCTTTTGCCTTAGGCTCTTTGGGGCATGGCTTGCCTATCGCATCGGGCATCGCAAAAGCAAATAAAATACTAAAAAACAATGATTTTTGCTATGTATTAATGTCTGATGGCGAAACAAACGAAGGCTCTACTTGGGAAGCGATGCACTTTGCTGTTAAAAATCAATTAGACAACTTAATTGTGATGATTGATAAAAATCGTGTACAAGGGTTTGGCTATTTACAAGATGTACTCGGAGATACTGCCAACCCAAAAGTATGGGCAGCAATTGGATTTGAAATACATGAAATAGACGGACATGATGTAGCCCAAATTAGAAATACGATTCGGCACATCAAAAGTCATCAAAATAAAAAGCCAAGTGTCATTATTGCCAATACTATCAAGGGCAAGGGGGTAAGCTATATGGAAAATACTATAGATTGGCATTATTTACCTATGAATGATGAGCAATACCAACTCGCTTTAGAAGAAGTAAATCACCAAAAATAAGCTAAAAAAATGCGTAATCTATTTTCTAAAAAAATACAAGAAGTTGTTTTACAAGACGAAAAAATTATATTTGTTACTGGTGATTTGGGGTATAACGCATTGGAAAACTTGCGCAATAGTATCCCTGATAGATTTATCAATGCAGGAGTTGCCGAGCAAAATATGATAGGAATGGCGGCGGGATTGGCATACAAAGGATTCAAAGTTTTTTGTTATAGCATTGCCCCTTTTATCACCTACCGTTGTTTGGAGCAAATAAGATTGGACGTTTGTATTCATAAATTACCTGTTTTTATCGTGGGTAACGGCGGCGGCTATGGTTACGGCATCATGGGAGCTACGCATCACGCCATCGAAGATTTGGCTTGCCTAAGTAGCCTGCCTAATATAGATTGTTGGATACCCAATATTGATGATGATGTGCCTTTTGTGATAGATGAAATATTAAAAAATAAAAAACCTGCTTATTTGCGTTTGGGAAAAAATGTAAAAAATCCTTTTGGAACTATTCCTGAAATTATCTCACAATTAAAAAAATCGCATCAGCCCAGAGTAACCATTATTTCGCAGGGTGCAGTTACACAGAACGTGATAGAAGCTACAGAAAATAGCGCTGACATAGATATTTTTACCGTTAGCAAGTTACCTTTGTTAGAAATTCCTATCAATCTCAAGCAAAGCATTCTACAGTCCCAAAAGCTACTTATTGTAGAAGAACACGTATTTAGAGGTGGGCTGGCGGAGAATGTAAGCCTAAAATTATTGGAAAATAACATTCAGTTGGACAAATTTAAGGCTTTGTATGCTTTGGGCTACCCTAATGAGCTATATGGTAGCCAATCTTATCATCAAAAAATTTCGGGATTAGACAAAGAAAATATTTTAAAAGTTTTGACGGAATTATAACATGACTATTGAGCAAAAAATAAAAGCCTTAGAAGGACCTATCTTAATTTTTGGAGCAAGTGGTTTCGTTGGGGCAAATTTATTAGAAAAAATTTTAGCCATACGCAAAGATTGTTATGCTGTTACGCATAACTACAGGGCGGCTTGGCGTTTGAAATTATTACAAATAAGCCCTGAAAACATTGTTTTCTGTGATATTTCTTACAAAAACTCGGTCAAAGATGTATTTGATACCTATCAAGCCAAAACCATTTTTAACTTGGCTGCTTATGGTGCTTATTCAAAGCAAAATAATACAAATTTGATTTATGAAACCAATGTAGTCGGCTTGCTTAATACCTTAGAAGCGTGTTTGCAAAGAAATATCAAAGCCTATATACATGCAGGGAGTAGCTCTGAGTATGGTTTTAATTGTGAAAACCCAAACGAAGATGACAAACTTTTACCAAATAGTCATTATGCTGTTTCAAAAGTTTCTGCCAATTATTTGATAAAGTTTTATGCTGATGTGCATCAGCTACCTACGCTTAACCTACGCCTATATTCCATCTATGGTGCATGGGAAGAGCCAGACCGACTCATTCCACGCCTGATTGAGAAAGCACAGCAAGGTGCTTTGCCGCCCTTGGTCAATCCTTCTATTAGTCGAGATTTTGTCTATATTGATGACTGTGTGGATGCTTTTTTAGATGCCGCCTTGCAGCTCAAACCAGCATTTTATGGCGAGTCAATTAACATAGGTACAGGGCAGAAAACCACCCTCAAAGAATTGGTAGATGTTACCATCAGTGCATTTGATTTGAGTTTGCAAGCCGAATGGGGAAGTATGCCCAATAGGAAATGGGATTTGGAAAATTGGTACGGAAACTATGAAAAAGCCCAATCCACTATTGGCTGGCAGCCTAAAACTTCTCTTAAAGATGGCTTACAAAAATATGCTCAATGGCAGAAAAATATTGATTATCAAGAAAAATTATTACCTTTTTTTGAAAATCCTGCCAAATTAAACAAACTTTCCTACATTATTGCGTGCTACAAAGATGAGCAAGCCATTCCTTTTATGTATGAAAGGTTAGTGAAAGCGAGCCAAAAAATGAATGTGCAGTATGAGATTATTTTCGTCAATGACTGCTCACCCGATAATACACAAGAAGTAGTCGAAGAAATTTGTGCCAAAGATACCAATGTCATTGCTATCACACACTCTCGTAATTTTGGTTCTCAATCAGCCTTTTCAAGCGGCATGGAGATTTCCTCTGGCGATGCAGTCGTGCTGATGGACGGAGATTTGCAAGACCCTCCCGAAGTGATTCCCGCTATGTATGAAAAATGGTTAGAAGGCTACGAAGTCGTTTATGGGCGGAGAGTAAAGCGAGAAATGTCCCAATTTATGAACTTTGTCTATAAGTTTTTTTATCGAATATTCAGTTATTTATCTTATATCAAAATTCCCACAGATGCAGGTGATTTTTCGGTGATAGATAGAAAAGTAGTCAATGAATTAATAAAATTGCCAGAAAAAGAGCAGTTTTTGCGAGGCTTGCGAGCTTGGGTAGGCTTCAAACAAATAGGTGTAGATTACCTAAGACCAGAAAGAATGTTTGGCGTTTCGACTAATAATTGGTACAAAAATATAGGCTGGGCAAAAAAAGCTATATTTTCTTTTAGCTTTTTTCCCTTAGAAGTGTTGAGTTATACAGGTTTTATCATTACTTCTTTAGCATTTTTAGGGCTTTTATTTCAGGTAATTTACAAAATCATATACCCTGATATTCCACATGGTATTACCACTATTATTGTATTAGTTTTACTCTTTGGCGGTATCCAAATCATGGCGATTTCCGTTATCGGAGAGTACATAGCCAAGATATTCGAAGAAACGAAGGGAAGACCTAAATTTATTCGGAAATCTATTATTTATAAAGGCAAAAAAATAGATAGTGCCGCAAAAAATGATACATTATTCAAAAATCATTAATTCTAAATCATAAAAATTCTAAGATGAGCAAAGAACAATTTCAGCCGATAGCCAATACTTCGCCAGATACCACGCTGAACAAACTTAAGTTTTTTGGTAGAATGTTGTTAGATTTTCAAATTTTATCTATTTACCAGCACGTAAAAAAGATTGCCCCCAAGATGCAGGGCAGCGTGCTTGACGTTGGCTGTGGAGATAGTCCATACAAGCACTTACTTAGCCCAGCAGTAGCATATAAAGGCATAGATGTCAATATTGCAGATGATTTTAAGTATAAAAATAGCAATGTAATTCTTTTTGACGGAAAGCATATTCCCTTCGAGGATAACACTTTTGACGGAATAATATGTACGGAGGTATTGGAACACTGTGAAGACTTTAAAACACTTGTAAGTGAAATATATAGAGTATGTAAAAAAGGAGCTATTGGCATAATTACCATTCCTTGGAGTGCAAGGTATCACTACATTCCTTATGACTATTACAGATATACGCCAAGCACACTCAAAAATATGTTCTCGTCTTTTAGCGAAGCAGAAGTGCTAAACAGAGGCACAGATATTAACGCTATTTGCTCAAAAATTGTGGTTTTGTTTTTCAGAAACCTTACAAGTTTCAGCAATCCGCTTACGTTTTTATTGGCTTTCGTATTCAGTCCTATTGTCTTGCTGCCTGCTGTGCTGATTGGGCATATAGCACTCTATTTTTCTATTGGTTCTCAGGACGACCCTTTGGGCTATACTGTTTATATAAAAAAATAAAAATAATGAAAAAAGTAAAAGACGATAGAGGTTACAGCCAAATTTACAAAGAAAGTGCCGCCGTACCTATTCGTATGGAGAGGCGTTGTGATTATATGATAGGGCAAATGCCTGCACTTTCAGCGGAGCATACCGTTTTGGAGATAGGCTGCGGCACAGGCGAAGTAGCCTTTATGATGGCAAAAAAAGTCCCTGCGATGGTCGTAGGTACAGATTTGTGCGAACCTTTCATCGAGCTTGCCAATCAGACCTACCAGCTGCCCAATCTTTCTTACTCTGTATTGGATTTTAATGATGATGCCCAGATACAAGCCTTAGCTATTCAGAAATTTGATTATATTGTAGGGAATGGCATTTTACACCATTTGTACTATCATTTGGACAATACCTTAGAGAGATTCAAAAAGTTATTAAAGCAAGGCGGGAAAATCATTTTTATTGAGCCTAATATTTACAATCCGTACATTGCAGCCATATTTCAGATACCATTGCTGCGTAAATGGGCAAGCTTGGAGCCTGACGAAATGGCATTTTCTCCCGCATTTATCAAAGAAAAGTTGGTAGCACATCATTATCAAAATATTAACATTGAGTTTAAAGATTTTTTGCTACCCAATACGCCCAAAGGATTGATACAGCCTATCATTACTATTGGTGATGTGGTGGAGAAGATTCCTATCCTCAAAGCAGTTGCTCAATCTATTTTTATAAACGCCTCTATTAGTTAATAATGTCCAATATAACACTCAAAACTATGTTATCATATTCAGACCTATCTCCATACTACTTTGTAACGTTAGCTGTCATAATTTTGAGCTATTTTTTAGGGCATTGTCTTTTTGTAATACTCCGAATCGAGCAAGGCAAAATAGCTACTATTTTGCTTGCTTTCAGTAAATTTTTTGCAGGATTTTTACTATCTGTCATCATTTATTCCTATCTAAAAACACATTTTATCACACTCAATATACTTTTTATCTTCTTATTTTTTTTGTTCTACAGAGAGTTAAAAAATACATTGCTTATCAATTCCCGCCTTATTTTTTATTATCCTAAGCCCAAAGAATTGTTACATTTATCAATAGCACTTGGCTTTGCTACACTTACCTTCGTACTTAAAGCCGCAGAACTCAGCGATTGGGATAGTAGCTATTTATATCATTATGAGCTTACCTTCGACAAAATGTATTACAGCAATTTAGCAGATGCACTACGCTACACAGGGCAAGAAAATCGAGAGGCAGGGCTTAATTTTATTGACACAAAATATCATGGCTTTTATCCATATCACTACATTGAGCTTTGGCTCACCGCACTGATAGTGAGTTTTACAGGGTTTATTTCTATTTATACCTATTCATTGGTAAGCGGAGTTGTAATTATCACTCTGCTTTTTTTAGCATACCTAAGCATTTTCGAATATTTTAAAGTCAAAATAGATTGGCGTATTTATTTGTATGCAGGACTTTTATGCTTTTCTACTACCATTTATTTTGACTTTTATCAATCCATAGAACTTATTAGATACATTAGTCGCAGGTATGAAATGGGCTTAGTTGATTCTCTCTCCATGCCCAAGCTTACCGTAGGAGAAATCTTTTTATGTAGTGCTTTTTTATTTTTTCATGCCCAAAAGTATATGTTAGGAATACTTGCTTTATTGTGTATGTGTATTGCAAATATAGCTGTAGTACCTTGCGTATTAGGTGGTTTATTTTTATTCTTTATCTTTAATTTATTTTATAAAACTATAGCCATTCGCCATATCCAATCTATACTGCTCTTGCTATTCTTTAGCGTGGCTTATATTAGTTTAATGACAGTATTTAAACCTATTTCTGATTCACAAAACCATGAGTTTAGCAGTCTATTTTCAATTGACATAATAGATTATATAAAGAAAATGAGTATAAGAATATTGGCAGAATTAGCCCGCTTTGCTTGGCTTTATCTGCCCTTTGGTTTGATAATAATATGGCTGATAAAAAAAGATAAACAATTATTAACTACTTTTTTGCCTTTTATTTTTATCTTACTAAGTGGTATTATTCTAAGTGGCATTACTTATTTTATGTTAAATTCATTCCAATTAGCAGAAAACTACGCTGTTGTATTTTTCAAGCTGTTCTTTGTAGTTATACCTTTCGTACTAATCATAAAAGAAAGCACTAATTTTTGGGTAAAAAAGTTAGTCATCTGTTTGTATTTCGTACTTTTCATTGTCAATGCCAATAGCTTTGCCAAAAGAATAGCCTATAAACCTAAGTTAAAATATAGCAATGAGTACCTTGAAAAGGTAAGCAAATCGATAGCGACACTCAACAAAAAACACTCGCATTTAGTAGGAATTACGCTTCTCAGTGTTGACGAAATGCCCTCTACTTATACAATAAGCATAGTTTCAGAACCCATATTTTTAGGTGGTTATGTTTCGCATCTCACCAATAATTCTTTTTTGATAACGCCAAGTTGGTATAAAATATTAGGTACTTATCCCGACCAAAAACTTAACCTATTTATCAAAAATACGCCCTTTTTGGGGTTTATAGAGGCACAAAAAGCCAAGGGGATTATTAAAGAAGAACACGCGTTTTTATTGGATTTTATCAGTAGCTATCAAGTGCATTTTGCCGTCATGACCTCCAATAATGATATTCAACAAGAACTGAGTGGAGTAGCTATTCAAGAAATAATCACTGATAGCAATACAGGGGAGCGTTTTATTGTATTCTAAAATTGAAAATATGGGAAAATCTATTCCTATCAATATCAATGCAAAGTATCATACACAAAGCAGGAAACTTTGATAGTCTTAAAGATGTAATGCTTTGTTGTTAATGAGAATACATCACAACGGCATCAAAGCATTACATCTTTGGCATACCATCTATTATATCCCATCAAATAATTGGTAACTTTCCATGTATTGGGGAATAAAAGTGTTCCAGTGCAGCTTTTCCCTGATGGTCTGCGCCAAAGCCTCTGAGCTTTCCTTTTCGGTATGTACTATGAAAGTATTTTTGGGAGCTTCCTTGAAGGCTGATAACCAGTTAAATAGCTCTTCGGAATCTGCGTGAGCAGAAAGCCCATCTAACTTCAATACCTTGCAATTTACAGGGACAAACTCGCCAAAAATTCGCACCTCTTTTTCTCCGTCCAAGATGCGCCTGCCCCGCGTACCTTCGCCTTGGTAGCCTACAAAAAGCACCGTATCATTTGCTCGTGGTAGGCGATGGTACAAATGGTGTAGCACACACTACCATAAGCACAAAAATGTCCTCTGTCGTCGTCTGCACTTCTTACTTTTCCTGTTTCAAAATCGACTGCTAATTTTCTTATCAAAACATCATTTGCCTTTCTGTCATTGATTATTTCGCTATCAAAATAGGTCAAAAAAATGGTGTCATTCTTGAAATCATAATTGCCTTCCCAACCATCAATATCAGCTGCATGAAATCTGGCTAAAAATTCATTATTTCCCTCATACAAGATAATTGTATGGAGTTCATCATAAGCAGAGAACAAAATATCTTTCCTTGGTTCATATAGCACAAGCCAAGTGATAATTAGACCAATAATTGTAAGAATGATGTATTTCATAGTATTTTGATTTTAGTTGCAGTAAATATCTACTTTTTCTACTTTTCCATTTTTAAATTCAATCGCAAGTCTTTGAAAATCAATTGATATAAAATCAGGACAATTTCCTAATATGTATTCTATGGTAAAATTTACTCTTTTTGCTGGTACATTATTTTCTTGTTCGCGATATAAGTCTTTCTCACCAAGAAGTTGTATCACTTCTTGATATGTCTTACCAATTAATACTTTACTTGACACCAGATTACTTGCTTGATATTTCCTCTCATTTTCTTCTTTTTTCCACTGCTTGGCATTAAATCTCGATTTTGGAAACCAGTATAAGCCCCAAAATGTAAACATTAATAATAGCAGT
>JAAFJS010000172.1 GCA_013298985.1 Cytophagales bacterium | reverse complement strand
GGTGCTACTCCCCGTAATCAGCGCGCCGAAAAAGTCATCAAACGTATCTTGTAAAAGGTTCAAATCAATGACTCCAAACCTAATATTTTGTTTGTCATCGCGGATAAAATCTATTCCTTGCATGGGTTTAATCTTGGTTATTTTTCAAATATACAGATAGATTTGAAATTGAAATAGGGAAAGCTAAAATAGAGATATTTTTTTTTATATCCTAATTTTCGTAATAGCCTCTCCCCTACCCTGCCCAAATATAATTTTACAAAAAGAGTCACTCATAAAAAACTCCAACCAGATAGAAAGTTTAACCTCTACCTTATTTTTTTACCTATTTTTTCTAATCAATTCCAAAGCAAAATCGAGCTGTGTATCAATGCCTTGCAACATATTTTGAAGCGTGTTAGGGACATCGTAATCGGGCATTGTGCCTCTGCCTTTCTGCTTGGGTGCTGTTACGGCATTGCGGTAGTAGAGCAAAGGCGTTCTGACGTGAATCTTGGAATTGGGCAAGTCAAAATTTAAAAAACTTCCCCCGTTGCCGCCTTCGTAAGCACCACCCGTTTCTTCTCCAATAAAAATACCGACCTTGTTGCTGTGCGCCACTGCCGTAAATTCGGAAGTAGTAGAGCCGCTTCGCCCATTAATGAGAATGTAGATTTTTCCTTTAAAAGCGTTATTGTGAGGCTGTTGCAGTCTTAGTTGTTCGCTGTACTCCTCCCTCGCTGAAAATGTCCCGTCTGGCTCTGCTTTCAGTTCTTTTTTGGCATTTTTCAAATCCTCTGCGGAAAGGTCGGAAAATTTTAAAAATTCCGAACTATCAGTAACCGAATGTAGGCTTTGGTAGGCTCGGAAAGGCTGCTTCATCAAGAATCTAAGCAGTTCTACGCCCTGAATGTCCCAGCCACCGCCGTTGTAGCGCAGGTCTATAATCAGGTTTTTAGTCTTTTTGCGTTCCAATTTTCCCATGCACTCGTTCAGAAAGTCCGCCATTTTTTTCCTTGCTTCGGTTTCATTTTTGCCACCACCAAAAGCATTGATTTTCAAGTAGGCAGTTTGGGGTTCGTCCAAAAACTCCAATCGCCAGCCTTTTTTGCGGTCTTTCTTATTTTTTGGTTTGTAAATCCTTAATAATGATTTATTTATAGGATTTTTAGCAATATTTTTACTACTCACTTTCCATGTTTGGGCAGGAGCTTTTACATGGAAAACCTCGCCTTTTCCGTTTTTCAATTTCAAATCAAATGTATCTGGCGTATCAAACAGCATATAGTACATCAATGGAAAGTAAACCTCTGTTAGAGAGAGATTCTTTGCAGTTTGATTGTAACCATCTCCCCACAAGTACCTCACCATGTGATTTTTAATCTCTTGCATGGGCTTCCCATTGATAGATAATAGCTCATCACCTACCTTTACCTGCTGGTCTTGTGTTCCGTTCAATACCACAAAAAAACGATTGTCAAGCAATTGGAGGGCATACGGAAAAGTCTTTATTGTATTGACATACCAATTTTCTAACTCCCTCACAGGCATTGCGTTCGTGTGGGCGCAGCGAATCTCTGCAATCAGAAACGCAATGAGGCGGTAGTAGTCGTAAAAAGGCATATTTTGATTCAATAGCCCCGCAATGCTGTCCATTTTGGCTTGCATTTGCGCTTTGGGCGTGTAGAGGTACAGCCCTGGGTGAGTCGTTTCCAGCACTTTCCGCAAGTAAGCGAAATCTTCTTGCATTTCTTTGATAGTCAGCATTTTGACTTTTAGAGAATCAAATTGAGTGCAAGGCTTAGACTTTGCAGGTGAAAACACGCTGCAAAGGTGAAAAAATAGGAATACGGCAAAAAAGATTTTTGATGTTTTTCTCATAAAAATTGTGTTTTTTGAGGCAAAAGAAAGGTAAAAAATTGGCTTTGTCTTCCCAAATCTGGATTTGAGCGTTTATTTTTCCTTGGTGAGTGCAAAAAGGAAAGCTAAAATGCTGTGAAATTATGTCGCAAAAAGTAGCTAAATTTGTAAAAAAAATTGATGCACGTTTTAATAGGAAAACAAAGCTCTAAGCAAGTCAAATCACCTTTGAATTATATTGGTGGAAAATTTAGATTATTAGACCAAGTTTTGCCATTATTTCCAAAACAGATAGACACTTTTGTTGATTTGTTTGCGGGAGGCTGTAATATAGGCTTAAATGTAAAGGCAGAGAAAATAATATGTAATGACAATTTGAAGTTTTTGATAGAAATGTATCAGCAATTTCAAGGCAATAATTTGAATACAATTTTAGAACATATTGATAATCAAATAAATAAATTTAATTTGTCTTTGACAAATGAAGAAGGTTACAAGAAACTTCGTGAATACTATAATACCCATAAAAATGCTTTGGATTTATTTGTTTTGATAGCATTTTCATTCAATCACCAAATCCGTTTTAACAATTCTCACGAATTTAATAACCCTTTTGGGCGTGAAAGAAGCAGCTTTAATGACACAATGAAGTCAAATCTGATATACTTTATACGTAAAATTCAGTCTATCAATGTAAAGTTTACTTGTTTTGATTTTGATAAATTTGATTTGTCAGGCTTAACTTCAACTGATTTTGTGTATTGCGACCCACCATATTTGATTACGACAGGCACATACAATGACGGCAAACGTGGTTTTACTGGCTGGAATGAAATACAAGAACATAAATTATTGCACCTTTTGGATAGTTTACAGCAAAGAAATATAAAGTTTGCTTTGTCTAATGTATTGGAACACAAAGGGAAAGCAAATAAATCGTTACAAGATTGGCTTTCTAAAAATGATTTCTTACACATAAATTACATTCAAACCAATTATGCAAATTCTAATTACCAAACTTTGGTGAGGGACAAAGACGCAAGTGTGGAGGTTTTGGTAACGAATTATGAACCTGAAAGGGTAAAAAGTAATTTAAGTTTATTTTAGCAACATGAGGTTTATAGGGAACAAAGAAAATTTAGTAGAGAAAATCTATCAAATTTTACAATCAAAAAACATTTTAGGTAATTCTTTTTTCGACTTTTTTGCAGGTACAAGCAATGTAGGGCAATTTTTCAAGAAAAAAAGTTATCAAGTTTTTTCTTCTGATTTATTATATTTTTCCTACGTTTTGCAAAAAGCATACATAGAAAATAATTCAGAACCACAGTTTGATAAGTTATTGCCAAAATTAGCCATTCCAAACAATTTACTTTTTGCAAAACCATTGGATTTAGTCATTGATTATTTGAATGGAATAGAGCAAAAAGAAGGCTTCATATTCCAAAACTATACTCCCAAAGGAACAGAAAATTTAGAAATTCCGAGGATGTATTTTAGCAATGAAAATGGGAAAATTATTGATGGGATAAGAACACAAATTGAACAGTGGAAAGAAGAGGCTTTATTGAGTGAAAATGAATATTTTATATTATTAGCGTGCCTGATAGAAACTGTACCTTTTTATGCCAATATCTCAGGAGTTTATGCAGCTTTTCAGAAAATTTGGGATGCAAGGGCTGTTAAAAAATATATAAAGAGTGTTTATTATGTAAGAGAGCATACAAATTAATATTAATACGCTATCAATTCATCAAAAGAAATTGTGATTACTTCTTCCGTATCTCTAAAAACAAACTTAAAAGGATTGGGCGTATTGCCCAATAAAGTTTCAAATGTAGGTAAACAACTTGCATTTATTAATTTTTTAGTTTGCATTTCTTGATATTTCCTTGTAACAGCACTTAGTTCAGTTTCTGTGGAAACATCAATTTTGTCTGCCATTCTGTTAAAAAATAGAACAGTTTTAAACTCTACTTTTGCGTTTACAAAAGGTGCTTTATTGTGCTGATTTTCATTTAAACACAAAAACAACAAAAATCTACTAATGCTATGTTTTACCTTTTCAACAATTTTTTCAAGTTCTTTATTGGGTAAACTTGATTTGAGTTCTATGAAATAAACAGTTAAATGTTGGCTTTCTTTATCAAAAACTATCAAAATACCATCAACTGCTTTATCTCTTACACCTAAACCAATCAGTTCTTTCTTTTGTTCTATTGCCTGACTATCCCAAGTATCTAAATACCAAATTTGATATTTTTTAGGAATATTTGTTATGCTGACTTCTTTCAAAGGTGTTTCCTTAGTTTCTTCTTTTTTAGGTTCATTATGTTTTTGAAAGTTAGCTTGTTTCCTATTTTTTGTTTCCTTTGCTACCTGTTTTGTTGATATTTTTTCCTCTTTGGGGAGTACATTTTTCATATTATTAGGCTCATAAAAACTAATAGCTGTACCTTCTGCTTTTTGGACAAAACGCAAATCTCCTAACTTAGTTTGTAGCAAAGTTTTTATGTCGGCTAATTGAAATCCGTTTTTCATAGCAATAGTTTTAGTGATGTTTTATTTGCCTAATTCATAAATTTGCTCTGTAAGCAAGTCTTTTAACTCACTTATTTTTGCTTTTTCAGCATTAAAATCACTAAAAGCCACACCAAATTGTTCGTGCTTATATTCTCTCAACTTATGGTTATTTTCAAAGAAATAAATAGCAATATCTTTGCTGTCAATCGTAATAGCGGGGTTAAATGCAGGCAAGTTTTCTATTTCAGCATTGAAGTTTTGCTTTTCATTTCTGATATGACTTGCATACAAATAATTATTCAAATGTTCTGCCAATAAAGGGCTGTGCGTAGTCATTATCAGACGGTTATTGTGCATACTTGCAAACTCTAATAACAAGTTTAACAATAAAATTTGATTTTGTGGGTGTAAGTTTTCTTCGGGTTCGTCAATAAATAGAAAAGATGGTTCATTGCTAATTACATATTTTAGCAACAAATAAATTGTAGAAAGCTGATTAACCGCAGAAGACGACAAGGCAAGAGGCAATTCGTCTGTTTCTTTTTGGCTAATATCAAACTTAAAAGCATACTCAACTTCTTTTTCGCCTGTTGGTAAATTAATTCTTTTTAATACAACTTCGCCACCTATTATTTTTTCTAATTCTCTGACAAGTTTTGTAAAATGAGGAAGTGCAACTAATTTGTCATTTAAAAAGTTATCCTCCATTCCTACTATTTTACGAATTAATATATCTTCGGCATTTGTAAAACTTGGTTTTAGAAGATTTAATAATTCTTTCAAATTTACTTTATTATTAGCTTTTTCTATCAATTCTTGGACTTTTAGTTGAGCATTTTGCTTGCGATTATACTCTTCGCTAAAAATACTTCGTTTATGTTTAAGATAAAAAACTCGGTCAGCAGGAAAAAATAATGGTTCTTTTTCGTTTCGTAAAAGAGAGCGTAACAAAAACAAAATCAAGGTATTATTTATATTCTGAATACTTTTTTTCTCTGAAATGGTATTCTCTAAAATAACTCTTTCTTCTTCATTTAATTCAGATAGTAAGTTATTTAAACTACTTTCTTCATAAACAATTTGTTTTGTACCTTTTGGCTTTTTCAGAGAAAAAATAGAGTGCGGTTTACCATTTAAACCTGTGTGAGAATTTACAACAAAGCTGTGATTTATTATTTCTCCTTCTGTAAATTTGAAACTTAGCGAAAAACTTCTAAAAGCTGGCTGGTCTTTTGTAAGATTTAAGGCTTTTAGAAATTTACTTTCTACGTGTTTAGCAAAACCATCTAATAAATCTTTTACTAATTTATTTGTCAATTCTATTTTATTTTCTGAAACTATATTACCAATCTTAGCAACAAGTTCCTCATCGGGAAAACCTTGCAGAGTACTATCATGAAAAAGAGTAAAAATCAATTTAGATAGATAAGTTTTGCCAGAATTATTGTAGCCCACAAAAAGATATACTTTTTTGTCAAGGTCAATAGTTCCTTCTTTAATAGCCCCTAAATTTTTTACAATCAGTTTCATTCGTATTTGATTATGCTCTAAATTAAAATGATTCACAAAGGTATAGTTTTTTTTTAACATAAACCACATTATAAACTAACACATAATTTGGCTTTCTACTGAATGAAAATGGTGAACTCATTTTAGGTATCAAAGCCCCAAAATTATTTCAAGAAGCTATCAAAAACCTATTAGACTTTTGGATTTGAGCGTTTATTTTTCCTTTGCCAAAAACTCTTTGGGCGTGAGGTTTGTCAATTCTTTGAAAACCCTTTGGAAAGTTGCCTGAGAGTTGAACCCCGACTCGAAGGCAAGCCCTGAAATGGTAAGGTGCTGACTTTCTTTGCTTAACAGCTTTTTCTTCACCTCTGCCACTCTGTATTCATTCACAAACTCATTGAAACCTTTGCCCAAGTGCTGGTTCAGTACCGCAGAAAGCATTTTTTGATTGATTTGCAGGTGCTTTGCCAATTTGCTCACGTTTAGTTCGGGGTCAAGGAATAGTTTTTCACTTTCCATTGCGTTTCTGAGGGAATTGATACAGTTTTCTATTTTAGTTTGGGAGATATTTTCCAAGAAAGCGGGCGCAGTTTTTTGCGGAATAGTATAAATAATTTTGGTGTGGTGGAAACTCGCAAAACCTATCCAATAAATGAACAACACAAGGACAATCTCGATGGGATAGTAAAAATAAATGTTGAGGTCTGCCACAAAAAAAGAAGCAAGAATATTGATAGTCCAGAAAATTGTGGTCAAGAATAACACAAACAAAAATGCTCTTAACCACTTGCTTATCAATGTTTTTTCTTCTGTACTGATGTTATTTTCTTGTTTTGTAAATTGTTGATATTTTTTGAAGGCAAAGTAAAAGTAAATCCAGAAAACAAGGACATTGGAAAACTGAGTGAATTCGAAATGTATGCTGTCCAAGGCAATGATTGCCTCACGCATAGAGGCAAAGAAAAAGGCAAAAAACAGTAAGGTAATCCTCAAAAAAAGTTGAATAAGCATGGGCAAGTAGTATTTCCAAATACTTCTAAATGAAAGATTTATTTGTACAGTAAATGAATAAACGTACAAGTACAAACTTGCGCCCAATCCAAAAAAGAAGTACATCGGGCTAAACACATCTACCCAAAATACAAGGGCAGAGTCGCCCAAATTCATGCTCGCGCCAAAGGTTTCCATGCCGTTGTACGCCAGAATCAAAAGGAAAAAACCAAGAAAACACGCCCTTTGCTTATGACTTTTTGAGAAAAAAAGAGCAATACTCAACAGGATTCCTTGTATCGCACCCAGAAGAATGAAGATAGACAAAATAGACATGGTATTGATATTTCAAAAACACAAGATTGCTAATAACTGAAGAAGAATAGATACGTAAGTGCTTGCTTTCCAAGATTTTAGATACTAATAGTTCGATGTTTTTTTAAACGAGTATTTTTGAATTTAGCACAAAGAGAAGACAAATAAGTAGTAAGACTCATCATCATATTTTTTTAGCTAAAATAAAACCTTTTAATTAATTTTCAAAAGGTTTCCGCAGTTATTAGTTTTTTCAAACAATTTGATAAAAATTGTACTTTTTATTTGCTTAAAAATACAGTTCATCAATTATTTGCTATCGCAGCGGCGAACCGTCAACATAAAACACCTAACGACGTTTTTAATCTGCAAGATGTCTATTTTTCCAAAGATAAATACTGAACTTTTATTTCCGTTTTATCAATTTTAAAATCAAAAATGCAAAAATCAAAGGAAAAGGAGAATTAAAAGCAGTGGAAAAATCGTCCCAAACCTTAAAAAATCTCTCCTGCTTGGTCGCAAGCAAGAGTAGGCAAACCGAAAATAGCAAAAAAAGAAGGTAAACTGCCACTAATAACTGGAAAAAGGTCTTTTTTGTCCATGCAAAGTAAATTTTTAGACAAAGGATTGAAAGCAAGCTATAAAAAAAAGTAAATACGAATAAAGAAAGATTTTGTGCTATCACAGGCAGTTTCTGCACAAAAAGCACAAAAAAATTCCTCAGCCAGCCCCACGAACTTTCATATAAACACGCAGTTAGCACTTCATTAATGAGCCTCAGTATCCTCCCAGCCCATATTCCTTCTACAAACAAAAGCATCACCAAAAACACAATTAAAATTCTATCTGTCCACCGCATCATAATATATTTCGTTTCAAAAGCAACCTTTGGTTTCTAAATCTACTCTTTGACAATAAAAAACTTAAACTTTAAAACCTCAAAAATAACCATGAAAAAAATATTTCTTATCATTTTTAGCTTACTCATTTTTTGTATATTAAACTTTCCTGCCTTTGCCCAAAGAGGCGAAGAAAGAACCATTACTGATTTTGACCGCATAGACATCAGTGGGCATTTTGACGTTTATCTCAAAAAAGGCGACAAGGTAGCCTTGCGCGTGGAGGCTCGCGAGATGGATTTGGACGAAATCACCACCAAAGTCAGTGGCTCGACCCTCCGCATAGAAAGCACGCGCCGCAATTTTCGCAATGGGCAAAAAGGCATTATCTATGTTACATTTACCTCTTTGCGAGATATTGATATGAGTGGCGCGGGCAATATCATTGGCGAATCTGTGATTAGCGGCGAGGATTTGAAAGTAGAACTTAGCGGCGCAGGCAATGTAGAAATCGAGGTGGATGTGCGGAATTTGGACTTAGACCTCTCTGGCGCAGGGAGTTTTGAGGTAGAGGGCAAAGCCAAAACCGCAGAAGTAAACATCAGTGGCGCAGGGAATTTTCGCGGCTTCAAGCTGACCGCCGAGGAAGTCGAGGTTCGCATGAGTGGCGTAGGCAAGGCGCAAGTTTACGCTTCCGAATACTTGGACGCAGAGGCAAACGGCGTGGGCAGCGTGCGCTATCGTGGCGACCCTAAAAAGGTGCGCGTCAGGGCTGGGCTGCTCGGAAGTGTAAAGCCTGATTAAGTTTTTTTGTTTTTTTACTATAAATTACCAACGACTGCTTTCTGCCAAAAGAAGCAGTCGTTCGTGTTTTTTACAAAATTGACGTGCCTCCAAAAAAAATATTTGCTTTCTTTGTAACCTTTCTCAAATCTCGAAGTTTACACACACGAAAACAAAATTAGTCATTAACCATTAGTCATTATCTCATTGCAATTTTTAGAAGATAACAACCTCATGCTCAGGGTTTCCCAAGGCGAATTGGACAAATTGGGACTCCTTTTCGAACGGTACTATCGCCGTTTGTTTGCCTTCTTTTATCGCTTAACGGGTAAAACAGAGCAGAGTGAGGACATGGTGCAGATGGTTTTCGAACGGATTTTGAAGTACAGGCATACGTTTAAGGGTGATGGTCAGTTTGTTACATGGATTTTTCACTTGGCAAGAAATATTTATGCTGATGAATATAAAAAGTCTAAAAAATTGGGTGAAAAGGAAGATTTGATACACTGGGAAGAGAAGCTGACTGATTATCAAGAAACTGATAGCCTTTTTCAGAAAAAAGAAGAAATGCAATTATTGGAAAGTGCCTTGCAAAAACTTTCGCCCGATAAACGGGAAATATTGATACTAAGTAAATATGAAGAACTGAAATACAGCGAGATAGCCCAAATTTTAGACTGCACAGAGGAAAACGTAAAAGTAAAAGTACACAGGGCTATGAAGGAGTTGAAACAGCATTGTTTGAAGTTGTTTGAAATAGCTTAAAATACAAGTTTCTGGTTAGTTTACATTAGGTTTAAATACATAAATAAAATGTATATTCGTCTTCAGGCGAATTAAGTATTTGAAAAACAACGATTTGCTTAAAGGCAAATATACTATTTAATTTGCTCAATTACTTTAAGTGTATCAACAAAAATAAGAGTTCTGTTATTTAATGCCGTTAGGCATGATAGCTTTGTAGAAAATTAGGATAAAATTATATTTCTATCAAGTCCCGTTAGGGACGATACAAATATTTGCAGATGAATTAGTTACGTCCCTAACGGGACTTTAATATCTTGTGTTTTATTGATTTCTACAAAGCGTATGTCCCTAACGGGACTTTGATAATACAAAATACGCTTAAAAAAGTTGATAAACTTATATCAAATTAATTAAAAGAATAAAATGAATAAATTACTCATAATCAGTATTTTACTACATATTTTTAGCTTTGTTTCTGCACAGGAAGGAAACGTAGTACTTCCTCAAACAGCAAAAAAGTATGCTGTTACTTACGAGCAACTAAAAGAGTATCAGGGACTTTATGAGTATTTTAATAATACACAGATGAAAATTGCGGCATCGCCTGTGGATACCCTTTTGTATGCTATCATTGGAGAAAGCAGATACCGTCTGATGCCTTTTGAAAAAGATATATTCTTAAATGGGGGCAACGAAAAAGTAACTTTTTTGAGGAACAGCCAAGGTGCGATTGTGGAGGTAGGCGACAACACAGGTAAGTTCAAACTCATCAGCAAAAATGTGCAATTTCCCAAAGAAATGTGGTATCCAAGATTGAATGTATCAAAATATGTTTATCAGCAACCTACCAAAGACAAAGATGGAATACTAAGTGGCAACTTAGACAAATCTGGCTTGGACAAAGCATTATTAGATGAATTGATGCAAAAAATACTTGATGGCACGTATAAAAATGTACATAGTATTCTCATTATGAAAGACAACAAACTTGTTTTTGAAGAATACTTTTATGAACACAGCAAGCAAAAATTACACGAAATGCGGTCAGCTACCAAGAGTTTTATTTCAGCTTTGGCAGGAATTGCGATGGAGCAGGGCTATATAAAGAGTACAAATGAAACGGTATTTTCTTATTTTCCTGAATATACCTTCAAAAAGGATTTGGAAGCAAAAAAACGAATGACTATCAAGCACTTACTTACTAATACAAGTGGTCTTGACTGCGATACGTATAATCCCAAGGCTTATGGGAATGAAACAGAAATGGGCTATACTGATGATTGGATTCAGTATTCATTGGACTTGCCGATGATAGACAGTGCAGGTGGGAAAGGGCAGTATTGTTCCAGCAATCCTATTATTATGGGTAGAATCATCGAGAAAGCGACCAAAATGACGATTCCTCAATTTGCTGAAAAGACGCTGTTCAAAGGACTTGGTATCAAAAACTATGTCTGGAATTTTAAACTTGATAAATCCAGTGCCGAAACTTTTTGTCAGGTCTATCTGACCTCACGAGATATGGTAAAATTTGGCTCTATGTATCTCAATAAAGGTGTTTGGAATGGCAAACAAGTTCTATCAAAGGATTGGGTGAAGCAGTCTTGGACAAAACATACCAATATAGAAGGGCTTGACTATGGTTATTTGTGGTGGACTAAGTATTTAGAAGCAAATGGCGTGGGCTATTACGGCAAATTGGCACAAGGAAACGGTGGGCAAAAAATCTATATTTTTGAAGAACAAAACTTGATTGTAGTAACTACCGCAGGGCATTATAATGTACAATCTCCTATCAATGAGATAGTTAGCAAATATATTTTACCGAGTTTTAATAAGAAATAAATTAAAGTCAAATTAATAAAAAAACTTAAAAAATGAGAACAAACTTTATAGTATCGTTATTTCTTACAATCACGTTTTGCTGTTCGCAAAATATAGTGAGTGGTCAGCAAAAAAAAGATGAAAATCTTGTGCATGAAGCAATTAAACTTGAAACAGATAAAATTTTTGACAGGCTTGTTCAAATCAGAAGGGACTTTCACCAAAATCCAGAACTTGCAGGGAAAGAAAAAAGAACGCAAGAGGTTATAAAAAAATACTTATTGGATTTAGGTCTTCAGGTCGAAACGGACATCTATGGATATGGTGTTGTGGGCATTTTGAAAGGAGCTAAAAAAGGAAAAAAAATAGCTTGGCGAGCTGATATGGACGCATTACCACAGGATTTTCCTGATAAGGCTGATTTTAAATCTAAAGTAAAAGGTGTTCAACATGGTTGTGGGCATGATATTCACATGGCAATTGCATTAGGAATAGCTGAAGTTTTGGCAAAAAATAAGAAATCTTTGTATGGAACAGTCTATTTTATTTTTCAACCCGAAGAAGAAACATTTGTGGGCGCAAAGAAAATGATTGAAAAGTCGCTCCTATCCAAAATAAAGCCTGATGAAATTTATGGATTACATGTAACAGCATTACCAATTGGGCAAGTGATGGTAAAACCAAATGAATTATTTGCTTACCAAAAAAGAGTGCAAATAGGGCTGAAAAATAATTTAACCAATGATGAAATCGCAGGATTGACAAAAAAAATTCAAAGTGCTGTATTTCGTACCCAATCAGGGGCAAAACCTTGGGAACTTCAATCAGTGGTTGACCCTAAAATTGGGCTTGCAAGCCAAAATACCATTTTTAAAGACTATTTAATTGATGAAGGTTTTATCAACTATTCGAAAAATGATACCCTTTTTATAGAAGCCGATTTATATGAAACAAATTTGGCAAATGTAAAAAATATCATTCCAACCATTAAACAGACGATAGAAACCAACGGCTACAAAGACAAATTGCTTAAAATGTCATTTATAAAAGAGAATCCAACAGTGATGAATAATCCACAGCTGACAAGTAATTCAGTAGAAATACTTGAAAAAATTTACGGAAAAGGCTCTATTACAATTGATTATGGTCAAGTTCCATTTTTTAATGATGATTTTGCCTATTTTCAAAAAAAGATAAACGGCGTATATTTCCTTTTAGGAGGTTCTAATTTTGAAAAAGGAATGATTGCAATGAATCACGCTCCTAATTTTGAAGTAGATGAAGAATGTATCAGGACTGGAGTTAAGGCTTTTTCATCTTTGATATTTGAGAGGCTTAAATGAGTGGATTATCACTTGCTTTTTAGTATTCCAGATTTACTATTTATAGAAATTTTAAAAAAATGAAAGATATTGAAAATCAAATTTTTGCGTACTTAGACGGTGAACTTTCTGAAAGTGAAAGGGAAACTTTTGAAAAAGAAGTAGAAAAAGACACTGTTTTAAAGCAAGAACTTGCTCAAATGCAACTTTTGAGGCAAAAAATGAGTGCAATTCCTGTCCCAAAGTTTGACGAGCAAAAAGTGAAGGCAAATTTTTATGCGATGCTCGAAAACGAAAGTGCAAAGCTATCTACACAAACAACGGCTGGGGCGGGGTTAAACGCGCTGCTGGCAAGATTAGGGCTAAGTTTTGGGCAGCTTGCGGTCGGTTTTGTCCTCCTGCTCGTAGGCGCAGGGGCGGGCTACTTTTTCAGTCCGAGCAAGAATTACGATAAGCAAATGACGCAACTGAGTTCGGAAATGCAATCCATGAAAGAAATGATGATGCTCACGCTTTTGGAGCAAAAATCACCCTCAGAACGGCTCAAAGCGGTTAGCCTGACCAGTGAATTAGAGGACGTAAACGATAAAGTTATCAATGCGCTCTTGCAAACCCTTGATAATGACGAGAATATGAATGTGCGCTTGGCGGCGGTGGAGGCTCTGTACAATTTCCGAGAAAACCCCAAAGCAAGAGAAGGTTTGATAAAATCAGTGAGCAAGCAAGAGTCGCCTCTGTTGCAACTGGCTCTGGTAGAGGTAATTATCGCTTTGCAAGACAAGAAAAATCTGCCCATTTTGCAGGAACTTATCAAAAAAGAAAACTTAAACGAATCTGTCAAAACCAAAGCAGAAAACGGAATAGAATCTTTGCAATTGTAAGTTCAAAGTTCAAAGTTCAAAGTTCAAAGTTCAAAGTTCAAAGTTCAAAGTTCAAAGTTCAAAGTTCAAAGTTCAAAGTTCAAAGTTCAAAGTTCAAAGTTCAAAGTTCAAAGTTCAAAGTTC
>JAAFJS010000171.1 GCA_013298985.1 Cytophagales bacterium | reverse complement strand
TCTACACGCTCTATCATGGTGGCTGAGAAGTAAAAATCGTCCTTGCCGTAGTCCTTAATTGCCTGATAGAGAGGCTTATCCCAGCTTGGGCAGGCATACATATCGTCATTCATATACAAGATGTAGTCTGCCTGCACCAAGCTACGCGCCGCATTGCACGCCAAGCAAATTCCTACGTTCTGCTCAGAATAAGAATAATCTAATTTTTCTTTTTTTGCCCAAGCCACCGTTCCATCTGCGCCCTCGTTGATGTGCAAAATAATCTGGTGGGAATAAGCTGAATTTTTGCGAATACTCTCCACACACAATTTGGCAAAATCGAGGTTGTTCCAAGTAGGAATCAAAATAGAAAAAACAGGATTTGGGACTATCTGAGTAGCAGGAAAATAAGTTATCATGCTGATTTACAATGGTTTTAATAATCTGCAAATCCAAGTAACTTGGTGCATATTGGTAACTCTATTTTCGTCGGCAATGCTGTAACCCTTACTGAGCATATCCCAGACCTCATCACCTTTGCCATCTACCATACTGACAATAAAGAAACCATCTTTTTCCAAATAGCTCTCCAAGCGTTTGAGCAAAGCAAGTTGGTTCTTAGAAAAGTACAAAGCCTCGTTAATCGCAATCACATCAAATTTGCGCTGAGGAACATACTCGTCCATGTTGCCCTGATAGAAAAAAGTTTTCTCGTCGCCGCGTTTCTCCTGTCCTATTTTTGCCGCTTGGTCAGCCAAGTCCACACCCACATAATACGAATAATTGTGTTTGCCAATGCTATCATTCAGTACACCTTCACCGCTACCCAAGTCCAATATACTTCCGCCACGTTTGAGAAAAGTAAAATAACCTGCCATGATGCTTTGGTGTCCTTGTTCGTCTAATCGCCCTAACCATTCCCATCGCCCTTGGCTGTACTGATAGTTAAGACGGGCGCGATAATTTCTGAAGATTTTGCGCTGGACAAATGAATTTATCTTTGTCAGTAGGTTTTCTTTTTCTTGCGTAGCCATTGTAGTTTTGATTTATATTGAATTACCTATTTAATATTTTGTTAAAAAAACGTACAAAGGTAAATAAGTTTAAAACATTTTCACTCTCCCTTTGCGAAGTTTTGTCTTAAACTCCCAAAAACTATCTGTTCCCCTAATGTCAATGCGCTTGACCTGATAGGGCTTTTGGAGTGGTAAAGCATTGATTTTGTTGCCGATACGCAATCCTAATTGAATATTATTTTGTTTTAATATTTTTTCAAAAACCTGACTCATTATTTTTTCTTTGGGAAAACCGCCAAAAGGATACGCCAGCACAGGCAGGAAAGGCAGATGATGGGCTTGCAACAGGTCAATAGATTTTTTGATGTCTTCTTCTATATCATTGGTTTTCATTGATTTATAGTTCTGGTGGGCAAAAGAATGTAAACCAAATTCTACCCAACGGCTGTCCATTTTCTGGAGGGTTTCGTAGTCCATGAGTGCGTCTGTGCCAGCGTCCCATGCGTTGGTTTTGCCTATGAAGCTGACAGGAAGAAAAATAGTTGCCTTAAAATCAAACTGTTGGAGAAGCGGGTAGAGCAGTTCGAAATTATTGACAAAGCCATCATCAAACGTGATAATAACGGGCTTTGGCGGCAGAGAAGCGGGATTTTGGAGGAAAGATTGGAAAGAAATGGGCTGGTAGCCATTGATTTTGAGGTAGTTAAAATGAGCAGTGAGCTGGGTAAGGCTCACCGTAAGAAAATCTTTTTTGGAGGTATCTACTTTGTGATACATGAGGATAGGCAAGCCGCGTCGCGTGGGCGTGAACAGATTGTATTGCCATTGTAAAATAATAGCCAAAAAAAAGAGAATAATAAATAGCCAAAGAATGATTGCCATGTATATTGAATAAATTGGAGAATTGTTAAAAATTTGTAAATTATTTTTGTCTTAATCCAAAACTATCTGTTATGTTTGTGGGCAAAGGAAATAATGTTTTTTCACAATTTGGTGCATTACTTGCTTTTAGTCAAATAGTTCAGCTTTTGGGGGTACTCTTATAAAGTTTGTGGAACGCCCACCCCCAATTCCACTGCGGGCATAAAGCGAGGTGTTATTTTTAACCCACCATTTTAACGGTGGTAGCTACTATACCACAAAAAATGTCATAAAACCCGTTTTTTAAAGAACATTATTTTCAATCATTCAAATATACCAAATAAATTTCTATAGTGCTTTCAAATTGTATGATGCTCAAAATTTTACCTCCCCCCTACCCCCATGCACTGTGCCTCCAAAGGGGGAAAACAGCATTTTCTCATCTTTTGGGAGTGCAGTGCAACTGGGGTTGGGGAAAAGTTATCGTACAATTAGAGTAGTTACCCAAATTTCGGTAACTACTTGATTTAAGGATTAAAACATATTATTTAACTACTATTTTGCTTTTATGTTGTCTGCCGTAGTCATTGCAAAAAATGAAGAAAAAAAGATAGGCAAGTGCATAGACTCGCTGAAAAAGGTGAGTGATGACATTGTGGTTGTTGATGCTTATAGCACAGATGCTACCAAACAAATCTGTCTTTCCAAAGGTGTTCGTTTTTTTGAACGAAACTGGGAGGGTTATGCCAAAGCAAAAAATTTTGGGAATCAACAAGCAAAATATGACTGGATAATTTCCTTAGATGCAGATGAATGTCTTTCTGATGACTTGGTGGAGAGTATTAAGGATATATTTGAACACCATAAGCCCGTTTTTGATGCCTACGAACTGCCCTTTATCACCAATTTTTGCGGGCGTTGGGTCTATTATGGTGGCTGGAATCCAGAAGCGCACATACGGATTTTTAATAAACAACTCATTTCGTGGAATCCTGACGCGGTGCATGAATACCTTTCTATTCAGCCCACGCACCAGATAAAATCTTTGAAAGGGTATGTTTATCACTATACGGTAGATAGTTTGGCGGTTTTTTATGCCAAAACAGACCAATACAGCACCTTATTTGCTAAAAAACAGTATCTCGCAGGCAAAAAGGCTGGCTACGTCAAGATTTTTCTTAGCCCTGCGGTGCGGTTTATCCGAGAATATTTTTTTCAGCTTGGTTTTTTAGATGGCAAGATTGGTTTTATCATCGCAAGCGAAAATGCAAGATATACCTACCTCAAATACAGAAAGTTACAAGAAATGTCTATGGTACGGGCGATAGATATGTGATAGATTTTCAGCGCATCAAAATATAGTTTTTGTACTCGCCTATGCGCCAGCCTGTGAGGTTTTCTACCCAGTGTGCGATTTTATACTTTAATTTATACTGTTTTTTGCTAATGTCAAACTTGAACTCCCAGTTCATCTTCTGGATACGAGGCTGAATGACCTTGGGGTGCGTTCCCTCGAAAAGAGCTAAGGAATCAATCGAGGAATAGTCAAACTCGGTTGCCTCTGCTACGTAAGTTGGGTTTGTTTCTTCTTGCTTGGCTGTGCTGAGGCTTTCTTCTATCTTTTTTTGCTGGACGATGGGGTTTTTCACCCAGCCATAATGAAAAATATAGGCATCTATCTCTTTGACTTTCAGCTTTTTATTTCCCTCTTTCCTGAAACCCTGTGCATCTCTGTAAGAATAAATACTTTTGTCATTCCGAATAATCCGAATTTCATTTCTGTACCACTGGCGCGACGCACCTACGTACTGATAATTTCCATAAAAATGCAAATATTTGAACAGCAAGCCTTCTACTGCGCTGTTTTTCAGGTGCTTTTGCATATTTTCTCGAATCATGGGCAGGTAATCTTCATGCACGACCTCATCACCCTGAATGTAAAAAGCCCAGTCGCTATCTTGGGCAAGTTGGGCAAAAGCCTTGTTGGTTTCGTCTGCCAGCACCTTGCCGCCTTCCTTCAAAGATTCGTCCCACACCGTTTCTATGATTCTGATTTTGGGCGAGTTGATATTGCGAATCAGGTCTATGGTCTGGTCTGTCGAGTTGCCTACTGCCACCACAAATTCATCGCAAATGGGCAAAATGGAGTTGATTGCTTCCACAATCGGATAATCATAAAGGATAGCATTCCTGATAAAACTAAAGCCAGATACTTTCATTCCTTATTTTTAAATTTTCTTGTAAAAATAATTGAAAAACTATCAATCACAAAATTTATTTTGTGCAGTATTTTTTTTAACTTCACTGCTCAAACCCAAAAAATGATGAAAATAAATAGAAGAAATGCACTCAAACTGACTGCGGGCGTGAGCTTAGGCTTATTTTCCCCCATGTGGCAATCAGTGCTTGCCCAGCCCGAAAAACGCCGCTTTTACGTAGGCGCGTGCGACTGGTCTATTCAGGCTATGGCAAAGGTCGAGGCAATGGAAATTGCCCAAAAAATAGGCTTGGACGGGGTACAGGTTAGCCTTGGCACTTTTGCAGATGGTATGCACCTGCGTCAAAAAAGTGTGCAAAAGGCATACAAAAACGCAGGAAAAAAATATGGTACGCAAGTGGGCGGCATTGCGATAGGTGAATTAAATGAGTACCCGTACAAATCTGACCCTCAAACCGAGCAATGGGTAAGCGATAGCATAGATGTTGCCAAAAAAATGGGCGTAAAAGTGGTTTTATTAGCTTTTTTCTCCAAAGGCGACTTAAAAAATGACCCACAAGGGCAAAAAGTAGTCATTGAAAGATTGAAAAAAGTAGCCCCCAAAGCGGAGAAAGCAGGAGTTATCTTGGGCATAGAATCGTGGCTGAGTGCCAAAGAAAGCATGGAAATTATCAATGCAGTAGGCTCTAAAAACGTCCAAGTCTATTATGACGTGGCTAACTCGGCAAAGATGGGCTACAATATTTATGAGGAAATTCGCTGGCTCGGCAAGGCGCAAATCTGTGAGTTTCATTTCAAAGAATATGGATTTTTGCTGGGAAAGGGCGGCATAGATTTTAACGAGGTTCGCAAGGCAATAGACGAAATTGGGTTCGAGGGCTGGGTACATTTGGAGGAATCCGTCCCCAAGGACGCAACTATGCTGGAAAGCTACATAGAAAATAATAAGTTTGTGCGCGGAATATTGAGTTAAATGCAGGAATAAGTTACTTTTTATTAAAACTGATGTTTCACATTAACTTTGGCATTATTTTTTTGCAAATAAAAACAACATTAAACCTGAGTTTTCAAACCGCTTCCCCCCAAAAAAATTTCAAACTAAATAATCTATCGAACCATGAGAAACTATGTCTTCATTTTAGCCTTGCCTCTGCTCCTATTTAGCTGTGTGAGCAGTAAGGACTATGCCGCCTTGAAAGGGAAACTGAGCCAAGAAGCCGAAAAAAATCAAAAGCTAACGGCTGAAAATCAGAAACTTAAAAAAACAGTCAGCGAGCAAGAAACAGGGGTGAGCTTTATGAAATCGCAAAATGCAACCTTTAAAGAGGAAATAAAAAAGCTAAAAGCGGACTTGGAAAACGCCCAAAAACGCATAGATGAAAAAGTGCAAGGCGGTATCCAGCAAAAAGAAGCGCAATGGCAGGAGGCAAAATATAGCGTAGCCCGCAGTGCTGACAAGGAAGACTACCTGAGCAGGGAAGAAAAAAATACTTATTATTACCTGAACTTGGCGCGCATGAATCCGCCTCTTTTTGCAGAAACTTTTTTGGAAAAATTTATCCAAGAAAACGAATACCACAACAATCCCAGCACGCGTTCGCTGTTCAACGAGCTTACGAATATGCAAGCATTGCCCATACTGAAGCCCAGCAAAAAAATGTGGGAACTGGCGCAGTGCCACGCCGTCGAATCAGGCAAAACAGGCTATATGGGGCATGAAAGAGTCAAAAAGTGTGAGAAAGGCTACAAAGCAGAAAGTTGTTACTACGGCGAAGATGCCTATTCGGGGCTGAAAATAGTGCTACAACTGCTCATAGACAGTGAAGGCAAATCGTTGGAGAATAGAAAAGCCTGCTTGGGCGACCACAAGGAAATGGGCGTTTCTATCCAACTGCACAAAACCAACTCTTATGGTGCTGTACTCGATTTTCAGTAAAAAAATCATTTTTTAAGATAATAATTTTATTTTACCTATTACTTTTGCAAGCAATTTATTTCAAACCTACAAAATTTAGCTTTAACAATTTTGTTCACTAATTAAAATCTCATATTCATCATGAAGAAATTATTATTATCATTGCTCGTTTGCCTTTTTTTGGTAACTACACTCGCCTTCGCCCAAGAAGATAAGGAAGTAACCAAAGCGGCAAAAGAAGCATTCAAAAACGCAGAAAAAGCATTTAAGAAAAATGACTTTGCGACTGTCAAAGTAGAAGTGGAAAATGCCTTGAAATCAGAAAAAATGAAAGCCGATGCCAATGTGTGGATATTGCGCGGACAGGCTTATCAGGGACTCGCCGCCACCGACTCGACCAATATGCCTGCCATCGAAGAAAACGTGAAAGAAATGCTTGCCTCTTACAGCAAAGCCAAAGAAATAGACAATAAAATAGGCGCACTCAAGGTAGACCAACAGCTCAATATGGCGTGGGGAACTTTTTATAATCGTGCCGTCAATGCCTACAACGCCAATGATGGCAAAACTGCTATGTATAATTTTGACAAAGCAGATTTTGTATTGCCTACCAAAGATTCTCTTGCACTCAATAATGCCTTTATCGTAGGTATCGGCGTAAAAGACAAGGACAATGAGAAAATGAAGGATATTCTCAAGCGTATCATCGCCTCGACTCACTTCAAAGACAAGAGTGTTGCTTATTATTACCTTGCTGATTTAGCCAACAGGGTAGAAAGTAAGCCCGAAGAAGCACTCGCCATCGCCAAAAAAGGTGCCGCAGAATACCCAAATAGCAAAGATTTGATGCTCATGCAAGTAGATTTGTATAGCAAACTCAACAAAATTCCTGATGCCATCGCAAGTTTGGAGCCTGCCCTTGTCAAAGACCCAAGCAATGATTACCTCCACTATGTGCTGGGGTATTTCTATCAAAAACTAAATAATGCAGACAAAGCTATTGAGGCTTTCAAAAAGGCAATCGCCTTGAAACCAGAGAAATACGATTACAATTACGAACTTGGCGCGGCATACTACAACCAAGGCGGTCTTATTGGTAAGCAAATCAATGCCATGGACTTAAAAGTGCAAAAGGAAAAAGAAAAAGATGGTTCTTTCGCTGTTATGACTACGCAAATGAAAGACCTCTACAAATCTTCTCTGCCTTATTTCGAGAAATGCGTAAAACTTTCTGATGCCAAAGCAGAAGGTACAGATGCTAACTCGTTGGCAAATAGCTTGGGCGCATTGATGAGTGCCGCGGTAAGCACAGAAAATTTCAATCTTGCACTTCCCTATGTGGAAAATGCAGTAAAAGCAGAACCCAAAAATACAGAGTTTTTACAGCACCTGACTACACTTTACAACAAGCTGGGCAAGCCAGAGGCGGCAATTCCTTACTACGAGTCTGCGGTCAAAGATGATGCCCTGAACTTAGAGCTTTTAGACGGGCTATTCAATGCCTTCAAAAATGCTAAAAAATACAAAGAAGCTGTACCTTATATCGAAAAAGCAGCAAATACGCTTGGCACAGAAGTAAGTCTTTGGGAAAATCTCTCTACACTTTACTATTTCACTGGTGAGAAAGCAAAAGCTGACGCTATCGAAAAGAAAATAGAGAAATTGACCAAAAAGAACTAAAAATATAATTGCCGTTTTCAATTAAATTTTGGTAGCGTAAAGTATTCTCTCATCTCTACAAGCCTCGTAGGGGCTTAATACGGTTCGCTGCTGCGATTGAACTCCTACGAACTCGTGCTATGAATTATTATATTCGTTTTTTGGGGTGGTAGCTCCCCCCGCTAAAGCGAGGGGGTTATCTTTAACTACCCCTTTTAAGCCACAATGGAATTGGCGTGGAACTTTATAACTACATTATGGCACGAGTCTAACGGAGTTTATAATGTGCTTATTATCAATTATTTACTACCAATATTAAACACCTAACGGCGTTTTTAATCTGCAAGATGTCAAACTAAAAAAAGAGGAAATTCAGAAAAATGTGGAGCAGATTTTAAAAATCAAGTACACTTTTTTGAATTTCCTTTTTCATTTGATATTTTATTGAATAGACTCCTTGCAAACGTAGCCATTTTACCCTCTCAGAAGGAGAGGGCAGGGTGAGGCATATAAAAAACACTTTTGCAAGAAGTTTAATTTCCCAAATTTTGTTTTTCAAATCTGATTTTTATATCTTTAAAATAGTGTTGCGCCTTTTGGAAAAATAGAATCGAATTTAGTAATCCATTTTACATTACAAATACCTTGTAATGAGTATTTTAAAAAATCAAATAGCAATCCATACCCCGACTTAACTATAACAGACTATATCACTTTTTTACGACTATCATGCACAAGAAAAACACCTTGTTTTTTCTGCTTTTTTGTGCAGTACATACTGTTTTCGCACAAACCTCTGTGGACAGTTTGATTAGACTGCTCCCAAAAATAGTTCGCGACTCTAACGAAGTCAATCTTCGCAACCAAATCAGCCAAAAACTCACCGAAACCAATAGCAATCAGGCGTTAATTTATGCCCACCAAGCCAAAATGTTATCCAAGCAGATTGGCTTTACACGTGGTAGTGTGCAGGCTCTCAATAACTTGAGCTGGATTTATTATCGACAAAGCGACTACGCGCAGGCGTTTGACTATGCCACCCAAGCCCTCAAACTGGGCGAGCAAATCCATGATTATCAAGAAGTTGGGCGTGCTTTGAGCAATATTGCCGCCATTTATAATGAGCAAAAAGAATATAGACTGTCTATCGATTATTTTGAGAAGGCATTACAGGCTTTTGAAAAAATGAACGATAAAGCAGGGCTTACACGAAGTTTGAATAATTTGGCTTTTACAGCATACAAGGCAGAGCTTTATCAGAGTGCATTAGGTTATGGAGAAAAAGCCCTCCAAAATAGCAAAGAGATTGGCAATCAATACTATGAAGCATTTGCATTGAGAACGATAGGAGATGTTTATGCGAAAAAAAATAAGTATGCAGAGGCTTTGAGTAGGTGGACAGTTGCCGCTGAGATTTCCAAAAAAATTTATAATAACTCCCTATTAGCGGCGATTTGGGTACGTATGGGGAAGGCTTACCAAGAAAAGAAAAGCTATACCGAAGCCATTGGTTTTTTCAAAAAAGCCATCGACATTGGTGAAAATTATGGTTACAAAAGTGAAAAAGCGCAGGCATATCAGCAGCTTTCACAAGTTTATCAGATAGTAGGCGATTTCAAACAAGGATTTGATTACCAGCAAAAATACCTGACTTTGCACGATTCTATTTTTAATGAGCAAAACAGCCAAAAAATAGCACTCTTACAAACTCAGTTTGAGTCAGAAAGAAAACAAGCAGAAATACAACTGCTCAAAAGGGATAAAAAACTTCAAGAAAGTGAAATTGATAATCAAAGGCTTATTTTACTAAGTCTGGTGGGTGGTTTTTCTACGATTCTCATTGTTTCGGTTTTATTTTGGTGGCGGTCGCGCGAGCGGGGCAAAGCCAATGTATTACTAAACAAACAAAAAGCAGAAATTATGGAACAGGCAGAAAAACTAAATCGGCTTAACGAACTCAAAAACACTATTTTATCTATTGTTTCTCATGATTTGCGTAGCCCACTTGCCGCACTAAAAAATACGATTGATGTCTTAGATTTTGGAGATGTCAGTGCCAATGAGTGGGAAAATGTCAAAACTGAGTTTAGCAAACAGTTGGGAATGTTGGATTTTACACTCAATAATCTATTGCTTTGGGCAAAAAGTCAGATGCAGGGGGAAAGCACGCAGAAAAAAGTCATTGACTTACAGGCAATGGCAGACAATAAAGTGATTCTTTTTCAGCCTTTGGCAAAACAGAAGAAAATCCAACTTTTGAATGAGATTCCCGCAAGCGCACACGCATACGCTGACGCGAATCAAATCAAGATAGTTTTTCGCAACCTGATAGCCAATGCGGTCAAGTTTACCAAAGAGGGAGGCACAATTACGATTTCTTCTTATTCAGAAAATGGACATATTACAGTGGCAGTCAAAGATACAGGCAAAGGCTTAAGCAAAGAGCAAGTGGAAAAACTATTTGACAATCAAAAGCCAATGATTACACGTGGCACTGCGGGTGAAAAAGGCTCAGGCTTAGGACTCATTCTTTCCAAAGATTTTCTACAAAAAAACAATGGAGAAATTTGGGCAGAAAGTGAAGTGGGCAAAGGAAGCACTTTTTATTTTACCTTGCCCACAAAATAAAAATGAATGTTTATCTTTGTGCCATGATAGTAAAGCCCAAACTACAAATCAAGTTAAAAGATACAGTTGTTCCTGAAAAACAGACTGCCGCGCCTGTAATCAAAGACATTAGAAAATTGACTTTGCAGGAGCTACAAAACTTTTTTGTGGAAAATAATGAAAAACCTTTCCGCGCCAAGCAAGTGTATGAATGGCTCTGGAAAAAATCTGCTACTACTTTTGAGCAGATGACCAATCTTTCCGCAGGGCTGCGCCAGCTATTGACCGCCCACTTTGCGATTCATGCTGTTACCATTGCTGAAAAACAACTGAGCAAGGACGGTACGATAAAGGTAGGGTTTCGCCTGCATGACGGCAACTTAGTGGAGGGCGTTTTGATTCCTACCGAAGACCGCATGACCGCCTGCATTTCGTCGCAGGTAGGTTGCTCGCTAACTTGCAAGTTTTGTGCGACAGGCTACATGGACAGGGTGCGTAACCTCGACCCCGCCGAAATCTACGACCAAGTAGTGCTGATTGACCGCCTCGCCAAAGAAAATTATCAAAAGCCTCTGAGTAATATCGTCTATATGGGCATGGGCGAACCCATGCTTAACTATGCTAACGTACTGAAATCCACTGAGTTAATTACTTCCCAAGAAGGACTTGGCATGGCGGCAAAGCGACTGACTGTTTCTACGGCGGGTATTGCCAAGATGATACGAAAACTGGGTGATGATGAAGTAAGGTTCAATTTGGCACTTTCCCTGCACGCCGCTAATGACGACAAACGCAATCAAATCATGCCCATCAATGAAAGCAATACCTTAGAGGCACTGCGCGAAGCACTCAAATATTTTTACCAAAAAACTAAAAACAAGGTTACTTTTGAGTATATTATTTTCAATAATTTTAATGATACCATCAAAGATGCTGACGAGCTATACAAATTTTGTAAGCATCTTCCTGTCAAAGTAAATATTATAGAGTACAATCCCATCTCCGAAGCGCAGTTTACCAATGCCGCCGAAGACAAAATTACTAAGTTTGCTAAGTATCTGGAAGACAAAGGTATAGTAGTCAATGTGCGCCGTAGTCGTGGCAAAGACATTGATGCCGCCTGCGGACAATTAGCGATTAAGGAACGGAAATAGGACAAAATATTTATCCTCAAATAAAAATGATTCAATACATTAGAACAAACGCTGAAAATGAAGATTTCCGCACACTCGTTAGCGCGCTTGATGCAGATTTAAGTTTGCGCGATGGCAGCGACCACTCGTTTTATGACCAATTCAATAAGATTGATAAAATAAAATATGCCATGGTTGCTTATGAGCATCAAACCCCAGTGGGCTGTGGCGCAATCAAAGAATATGCTCAGGATACGATGGAGGTCAAGCGAATGTATGTCTTACCCGACAGGCGCGGGCAGGGAATTGCGTCCTCTATTTTGAAAGCCTTAGAGCAGTGGGCAGGCGAGCTAAATTACAAGAAATGCCTGCTGGAAACAGGGAAAAGGCAACCAGAAGCTATCGAACTTTACAAGAAAAATGGCTATCAAATCATACCCAATTTTGGGCAATATGAAAATGTAGAAAATAGCGTATGTTTCGAAAAAATATTGCATAGTAAAAAAAATTAGGAACAATGTCAGAAAAATTTTCACTCAAAGACCATCTTTTTCACTCCGAAAAAGTGATGAAATTAGCCCAAGAAATTAGGGCTGTCTATCCCGATTTTGATGTGGCGGGTTTTCACAACACAGTGGTTATTGCTTTTCCTTCCTTGGAGTTAAAAGCACGTATCGCACATATTCGTATGTGTTTACAACAATATTTGCCGCCAGATTACGTAAAAGCGGTGCAAGTCATTTTGGCGGCTTTGCCTCCTCCCTTAAATGAAGACCTGACAGATGACGATTTTGGTGATTTTATTTATGCCCCCTACAATGATTTTGTGGCACATTATGGCTGCACCAAAGAAAATCTATCATTTTCACTTGCTGCCCTCAAAGAGATAACAAAACGTTTTTCAGCAGAAGATGCCATTCGTTTTTTTCTCAATGCCTTCCCACAGGAAACATTAACCGAGCTGGGGAAGTGGGTACATGATAAAAACTATCACGTGAGGCGACTATGCAGCGAAGGGACACGCCCGAAGTTGCCTTGGTCGCAAAAAATAAACGTTGCTGTGGAAACGCCACTTTCTCTCTTAGAGCAACTGTATGCTGATAAAACTCGATATGTAACACGCAGTGTGGCAAATCACTTGAACGATATTGCTAAAACTCATGCCGACTTGGTTTTGCAAACACTAAAAAAGTGGAAAGTAGCGCAAAAACAAAGCTCCTCTGAAATGGATTTTATCATCAAACACGCACTAAGGACGCTGGTGAAGGAAGGCAATAAAGATGCCCTCACATTCATGGGTTTTGGCGATAGTCAAAATATCCATTTATCGCAATTAAAGTTTGATGAAAAAGTGAAAATTGGGGAAGCTCTAAACTTCTCTTTTTGCATTAATTCATTGGAAAACAAAGACTTGGCAATAGATTATATTGTGCATTTTCAAAGCAAACAAGGCACACTCTCCAATAAAAAAGTACATAAGTTAAAGGCTTTTTTGGCAGTAGAGAATACACCCATTGAGGTCAGTAAACGCCACCCTTTCCGCCCTAATATGACTACAAGGCAGCTATTTGAGGGAACGCATAAGGTCGAAATCCAAATCAATGGTACTATTTTCGCAAGTTTTTATTTTGAGTTAAATTATTGATAGTGAGAAAGTTAAATTATTTATATTTTGGCGAATTTATGAGAGTAATTTTTTTATGGCAGTGGGTTGTCTGTGGGGAGAAAGGCAACAGCGCAACAGTATAATTCAATTCAAAAAAGACTAAAAAGATGGAAAATAACCAATACCAAAGTTTACTTGATGAAATCAAAGACATAGTTGAGCAATCTCGCATCAAAGCATTGATAAGTGTGAATGCAGAACTGCTGAAATTGTATTGGCAGATAGGAAAAAGTATTTTGGAAAAGCAAGCACAAAAAGGGTGGGGGGCAAAAATCATTGATAGTCTTGCGGTAGATTTGTCGCAAAATTTTCCTGATATGAGGGGCTTTTCGGTGCGAAATCTCAAAAATATGCGAAAATTTGCAGAGGCTTACCCTGATTTTCAAATTGTGCAAACACTGTCTGCACAATTGAGCTGGTCGCACCACATTTTATTACTTGACAAGTTTTCCGATGAGCAAACAAGGCTTTGCTGTATGTGCTTAGAGTTCTCAATAATTGGGTCATTGGTAATCAATTTGACATCTAACAAAACAGCCGTTCCTGCAATAGACTTATTTATATTTGATAATCAGCAAGTTATATAAAAACATTTGATTATCAAGTAATTAGTATTTACATTTGAAAAAAATATTTTTATGGGTTTATCCTTTTCTAAAATTAAGACGGACAAAG
>JAAFJS010000170.1 GCA_013298985.1 Cytophagales bacterium | reverse complement strand
GAACCCGACTTTCATGTTAGTATGGAACTCAAAAATTGATTACTGTGAGTACACAAATTCAATGAGTGATTTTTATGCCAAGCCCAATTAGATGGAAGAAAAAACTTTTGCGCCAATGTCAGTATCCTCACTGACATTTTCTTTGCTGTGGCTAATGTACTAATTTCTAAATTTTCAAGGCTTCATTTTGAAAGTTGATAAATAAAATTTTATTTTTGGAAGGAATACACAAGATACATATTGTTAGATAGTTAGTGGTCATTGAATAGAATCAAAGCGATAACAAATGAAACACAAAAAGACATATATTGATAGTGCTTCCTTGATTATAATTTTATTTTTAACATCATCATGGGTCAAAAATAGTCAGCCTATTTCTTTCGTTGCAAATTACGAGGAAGTTAGGATTGGGAATCAAGTATGGATGACTCGCAACCTTAATGTGGCTACTTTTAGAAACGGCGATACCATACCAGAAGCCAAAACAATAGCTGAATGGCGAAAGGCACTTTCAAAAAAACAACCTGCTTGGTGCTATTATAATAACGATAGTACAAATGGTGCTGTTTATGGTAAGTTATATAATTGGAATGCAGTAAAAGACAAAAGAGGACTTGCCCCCGTAGGTTGGCATATTCCTTCGGGTAATGAGTGGGGTGTGTTGTATGATTTTTTAGGTGGCAAGAAAGGTAACATGGCAAGAAAATTAAAAAGCACTACGGGTTGGGACAAAAAAGGGAATGGTGATAATACGGTTGGTTTCAATGCGCTTCCCTCAGGAGATAGAGAATTTGATGCAATAAACAACCCTAACAATGGCTATAGATGGAGGGGTGTATCAACTACTTGGTGATCAACCAATCAACCGAGTCGTTGGGTGCCAGATGTCGAATGTTTTTTTATTAGAGCAAGTTCGGACAAAGCTGTGTTTCACTGGAACGACCCATCTGGTGGTTATTCTGTTCGCTGTGTGAAAGATTAGAGGCTTATGCTAACTTTGAGTATGCTTCTCAAAAATAATATTTTACGTGCAAAATTTTCAAAAAATAGCATTTTGTTTTGCCCAAATAGCTTTTAAGTTACTGTTAATAATCTTAAAAAGTTTACCAGATTGACAAAATACGTTTATTTTTGTGCTTTCTCAAAAAACATCAATCTGACAGTGAAGTTTCATTTTCTCAAATACTTATTTTCGGTCATTCTCCTACTCCTTTTTGCTGGGACTGTCTGGGCGCAAAACCCCACACAAACACCTCCAAATCAAGATGCCAAAGCAGATACAACCAAAAAGACAAAAAAAGATTCCATCAGCTATGGACCCAATACAGTAACTTACCTGTACGAACGCGACCTTTATTACAACAAGTACAAAATTAGCCCCCGCGTAATGAAAGATACCACCCTCAAAATGAAGGGTTTCCGCTATGCTGATACGTTGATTAACAATATTCATCGCACCAATGCTATCCAAAAAAACAATAATACTTTCCAAGATTTGGGTAATTTTGGGACGGCAGCGCAGTCTATTTTCTATGTAGCCCCCACCGAAATAGGAACGCGGCTTGGCTACAATGTCTATGATGAATATCTCTGGCAAGCCAAAAATATCAAATATTATAGTTCGTTTTCACCTTATACAGAGCTGGACGTAATGCTGGGCGGTTTGGGGCGTTCCAAAGCCAATGTTACGGTGGCGCGCAATATCAGGATTAATTGGAGCGCAGGCATTACCTATCGCCGAACGGAAAGCAACAAGGTATTTGGACGCAATACCCGACGCAATGATAGCCACGTAAACGGACAAACTTATGGCTTTTTTACGCGCTATCATACTATCAATCAGCGTTATAAGTTGTTAGCACACTTTTCTGGCAATACACATCAGGTCAATGAAAATGGCGGCTATGCTACGCAAATTCCTGCCAGTGCGCGCGATACTATGCAAACACTAAACGAACTGCTTACCTATAGCATTGCCCAGTGGCGGTACAGGGTTACAACGACCAATGAGCCTATTCGCGCCACCCAAAACAAAACGGTGATTCGCATTTACCAACAATATGCCCTTTTTGACTCCGCCAAGCAAGATTATTTGCAGGTTTTTCATATTGGGGAATATGCTCGCCAGAAAAATGAATACTCAGACGCTACTTTCAAAGTCAATTTTAACAATACAATTGGCTCTACTATTTTCCGAAGTGGCGTGTATCCTCGGCGTGTGTATTTTGATACGACAGATACTGCGCTTGCCAGCTCAGTTACTAATGCTGAAGGGGAGGTCTTAGCCATCAAAGAACCTTTTTACAAAACGGATTTTACCCAATTTGACAACCATGTTGGTATCAAAGGGCAAGCTGCCAAGTTTGATTACAGGGCATATTTTCGCTTACGAACTTATCAAATGCGCCATGATTTTATTGTGCCTACGACCTTCACAGACCTCAATACAGGAGCTACTTCTCGCTTAAACTCAGCGGCTTCGGCGCGAGATACACTGCGAAACCAATATTTTGTAGGGGGAAGTTTGCATTACCAATTCTCTGATTCCGCCTTTTTAGATGCTGAAATAGAGCATCTGCTGGCAAAAGATTTTAGGCTCAAAGCGGAATATACCAACAAGTTTTTGACGGTAGGGCATGAGCAGGCTTTTTACTCGCCCACACAAGTACAAAAACGCATTTATGGTACTTTTTTTAGCTGGGACAACAGCTTTACCAATATCTATTCCGTTCGCACCTACGGTCAGATGCAAATCAAGCTGCCTTTTATTACCTTACAACCTCACCTAAACTTTACCAACATCAGCAATTATGTTTATTTTGACCAAAAAATAACTGCCCAGCAAACGCCTGACAATATCAGTATGCTACAAATAGGCTTTAATACAGATTTTGCATGGAAATATTGGAAAATGAAAACCAATTTCATTTATTCGAAAAACTTGGGCGCAGACCTGATTCGTATGCCTGAGTTTTTTGCCAATGTGCAACTTTACTACGAAAAAATGTTTTTCAAAGGCGCGCTCTATGGGCAGATTGGCACTGATATTCACTACAAATCAGCCTTTTATGGCAATGCGTACAGCGCACCACTCCAGCAGTTTTATCTCCAAGACCGCTTCACTACGGACAACTATGTGGTAACAGATGTTTTTTTCAATTTTAAAGTCAGCCGCGCTTTGCTTTTTATGAAAGTGGTCAATGTACTCCAAGACATTGCAGGAACAGGTTATTTTAACACGCCTGTTTATCTTGGTCAGCCGCGTTCGTTTGAGTTGGGCATTAATTGGCTGTTTTTTGATTAGGTTTCTTTCAGACGTAGCCAGTTTTTCCTCTCAATTTATATTTCCACTATAGGTTTAAGACCTTATAGATTTCAAATCTAAAAGCCATTTTTTGAAAATGGTTTCTAACTTATCTTGGAACGGTTTTATACAAAATGATGGCAATACCCGCAAAAAGTAGTGGCGGAAATAGCGCGGCAGTGAGTGGTTCCATGCTGGCGGCTTGCCCCATGCTCTTGCACATACGCGCCAGTGTAATGAAGATGAAGGCAAGTCCAAAACCAAGCGCGATTTGCCAGCCTGTGCCTTGCCGCGACTTGCGCGCCGAAACAATCACGCCCATAATGGTCAAAATGATAATCGCCAAAGGATAAGTAAATTTTTCGTACATCTCCACCTCGAAAAGCCCTACGTTGGTATTGCCGCGAGCCAGTTGTTTTTTGATGTAGGCGCGGAGTTCGGGCAGCGTCAGGGCAGTTTGTAGCTCGTGCGTACTTTCGAAGTCTGCGGGCGTAATATTCAGTGCAGTATCAAGCACATTGCCTGTTTCCATGATTTCTCGCTCGCCATCAAATTTGTGCAGTTTGTAATAATCAACGCGCCAGAGGTTTTTGGTAGTATCGTAGCTGATGCGGTCGGCACTGAGTTTTGCCTCTAAGCGGTTGCCTCTGAGCTTCTCGATGGTAAATAAATAACCTACTTTGGAAACATTATTATAGCTTTGCATATAAATAAACGTTTCAGGGGCAACTTTGAAGTGGATATCGCGAGCATCATAGTAGTATTGCCCCCTGATAAACTTGCTCTCGAAGGCAACACGAATCTTGTTTGCTTTTGGGATTACCCAGCCGTTGAGCATAAAATTGGTCAGTGCCAAGATAATCGCGCCAATGATGTACGGAAGTAGTAGGCGCGTAAAGCTGACCCCAGAGGCAAGAATTGCTACAATTTCGGTGCGCGCCGCCAAGCGTGAAGTGATAAAAACAGTGGCAATAAAGACCAAAATCGGATTGAGCATATTATTAAAATGTAAAATAAAATTTACATAATAGTCAATCACGATAAGGTCAAATGGAATTTTTTTGTTGATAAAATCATCTGCTTTCTCGCTGTAATCAATCACGCAAATTACCGCCAAAATAATAAGGCTCACGAAAAAGAAAGTTGAAAAGAATTTTTTTAGAATATATTTGTCTATGAGTTTCATGTTTGCTATTAATAATCAATGAGTTACAAATCGTATATATACAAACCTATAAGCATTAACATTTATTAACACTACTTTTTAGTAGGTACTATCTGAAAAGGTAGGTAGCAATTTTAAAAAATGCCTTACTCAAATCTTTGAGGAAACAAGTAAGGCAAATAACTAAAAATCGTAAAAATTTTAATCATGGCAAAGTTACAAAACATTTTCAAAAATCTTGGCAAAAGTCCAAGTCAAATTCACACGCCAAATATTTATGCAGAAAGTTTGGCAGAAACAAAAGCAAAAGGCGACTATGAAAAAAGTGTAGCAGCTCTCTCCCCTATCACCTACCAAAAAGCCAACAAATTTAATTTTCTCTTTGCCCGCGGGTATGCTGTCTTGTATCATTTCGTATCTACCCTGCTCGGTCTTGCGACTGTCATCATGCTTGCTTACCTCTTTTCAGGTATTGGCGGCTTGGGTAACTATCCTGAATTGCTCTTGTGGGCAATGTTCGGACTGACTTTCATCATTCTCTCTGCCCTGCTTATTGGCATTGAAGTTTTCAAAGGGAGTTTAGCAAAGAGTATTTTCAAAAACTTGGTAACAGGTGCAAAAGTAAAAACCTCTCCCCTACTTGCGCTGGTGATGGTGATGGTGTTTTCTATCTTGGTTTCTGCGGTGGGTGGTGGGCTGCTGTCCTACTCCATGAATGACAAAAGCACACAAATCAATCAAAATTATAGTGTGCAAGCGGATTCATTGCAGAAGCTACACACTGACAATTTGCAAGCGGTTAATGCAAGCATAGAGGCTTATAAGGCTAATCTCTCCAAAGGTTCGTACTGGGCAAAGTTTTCCACACGTGAGAAATTAGATAAGGCAATAGAGGTAAGAAATGAATTGCTGAAAGCGACTACCAACAATCAACAAAAGATGAATCTTTCCAAAGAAAAAGAGATTGGTGCAAATGCTGGCGAGGGTAAAAAATATGCGCTCATTTCTGCAATCCTTGTTTTGTTCTTCGAGCTGCTCTCTATGCTTGCCTATTGGTATCAATATTTTTACCATGCGAATTGTGAAAAGGAAGCGGTAAACTTTGAAATCCTGACAGTAAGCAGTCCGCAGTTATCAGTAAGCAATAATGAAAATAAGGAATGGAAAAATGAGTTAAAGGAACTACTCCAAAGTGTGCTAAACGGCAATAATCAATTTCAACTTGCAAGCAATACGGTTACTCCAAATCTGAGCAAAGTAGGGTTCTCTTTTGGGGCAAATAAGGATAATAACGACTTGCGTATAACGAGTATCGTAAACGACTTGCGTAGTGAATCAAATATCATACATGAAGGTACAAAGGTATGTGTGCATTGTGGTAAGGCTTTTTATCCTAAAATTCACTTTCAAAAATATTGCATAGAGGAATGTAGAATAGAGGCGTGGCAAAAGAAAACAGGTAAGAAGTTCAACAAAAAGAAGGGAGGTAAAAACTAATGAAAAATAGTAATCCTAAACAGCTAAAAAGCCAATTCAATGCACACTTTGAAAATGCTCAAATGCTAAGAAAAATGGGTGAATATATGGGTGCAAAAATGTATCTATCTTTCGCAAATGTATGTAGAAGAGTTTTAGAACTTGACAAAAACCTTAGCTAAATACAATTTTCAAAGTAGGGTAGGACCGAACTAATAAAAGAAAAAATCCTTATTGGCATATACGCTGGTAAGGATTTTTTCTATTTTGATAAGGTAATACTTTGTCCCAAACCTATCTCTACAATTCTTTCTAAGGTATCGGTTCGTATATCGGAATTGCCGTTTTCTATGCGTGAAATGTAGTACCTACTTGTTCCACTTTTTTTTGCCAATTCCTCTTGTGTAAGCCCTGCTTTCTCCCTTGCTTCTTTGATTAACTTCCCTATTTTGCGTTTTTGGGGCGTGATTAGTACGCTTTGCTGGTAGAGTACATCGGGGTCAAGGTCGTAAGGCTGGTATTGCAGTTCGGTAGGTAAAAAAGGTAGGTGCATCAATACATTTGCCCACTGCAAAGTTTGGGAATCTGAAATACTTACTTGTTTGAATTGCTCAAAATCCAATAGTTTAGCAGTGTTTTCGTTTGCTTTCCATTCTTGCAATAGATGAGCAAAGTCTATCTTGCGAGTTTCTCTATTGGTAAATAAGCAAGTGATTTGATAAGGCTGTATTTCTACTATTTTGGCTATTCTCGGAGGTTTGGTATTTTTCATTATTCAAAATGTTTTGGATTAAAATTTCTGTATGCTGCCATCAATACGTTTTGATTATCCTTTGCCCACGCCAATACCTTTTTTAGTGATTTAGTAGGCATTTGCCCTTTGATTACCTCTAAGGTTTCTATTGTAATCATAACCTCATATTCAGCATACAAGGCGTGAAAATGAGGCGGTAAATGGTCGTTATAATAGACGTAAATTTTGATTCCTTCTAATGAGTGAATTAAAGGCATAAAGGTATCTAATTAGATAACAAAGGTATAGAAAAGAAAGTGCAATTTGCAAGTAGAAAAAAAATATATCACTTCTCCTTAGCAGTCTTATTAGCAAGTAAAGCCTCAAATTCCTCTTTGAGCATATCCTTGTAAATCTTGTATGCCTCTTTTAATTTGGGAATATCAAAGTTCTTAGAGTTGGCAAAGTTCTTATTTGCCTTTTTGCGGTCTTCATAACTACCTATATTGTAACTGTTTTCTTCTATCAGATTATAGTAAAAACAAGCTAAGTAGCTTAAATTTAAGAGTTTATACTTATTCATTGCTTTTATTGGTTTAATGAAGTTCAAAGTTACAAAAAATATTACTACAAATCGTAAAAAAAAATGTTAAATAATTTGTATATTATTAGAACATATCGTAATTTTGTATCATACTAAAAAGGAGAAACACAATGAAACATAAAGTTAATTTTATCCATTTTAAGCGGTTGCTTAATCACAACTTAGACAGGTTGGCAGGATTGCCAACAGACCAACAAAACAGGGCGATTTATTATTTTTTTCTTGGATTTTCTAATAAAATAGAAAACGCCAAAATAATAGCAGAAACAAACGAACTACATTATTTCTTTGGTAGGCATTACGTTATCCTAACTGAAGCAAAAACAGTAATTTATTAATTTTCAAACATAAAAAACAAAAAACCATGCAAGTATTAACCCAAACCCAACAAACGGTAAATAAAATCAACCAAATGATGAATAGTGAGCATATTCTCACTACTATTCCAGGTGAGGTATATTACCCACTATTGAAAGAATGGATGGACTTAGAAAATCAATTATCACAAATTGATTTAGCTCTCCAAACTTTAGGCTCTAAATTGAAGCATGAGAAAGAAATGAGAACCTTAGCAGAAAACGCAAAAGAAACCTATTTTAACCAACTTGTTTATCACAAAATAGTAGAGTAGGGTAGCTAAGATTTTCACAAAGAAAAAGCCTTGTAAGATGATTACAAGGCTTTTTTTATTTTCCTGAGCAGATTAATTATCTCTATTTTGCCTTAAAATAGCTTCTAAATTGGCTATTTCATTGTCCAATTCATTGTCGTTCATCTGCTCATATCGGTTCACAATATCAGCATTTACAGTTAATTTTACAGCTGCGTCTAATCCTAATAATTTCCTTCTTTCGTTAGAACACTGTAAGATGACTTCTAAGAACTTTGGGTTGCCGTACCGTTCAAAGGTAGTGGTTTGAACTTTGGCAGTCTTGTCATCACTATCTTTGCCAATTCTTACTTCCTTCATTTTCTTATTGGAAATGGTCTTTGAAAGTTCAAAACTCTCCCAAGCTCTCGCCTCGATTTGGTTTATCTTTTCCAATTCAATAGCTATTTTATCCGCAACGTTACTTTTTTGGGTTTCTCTCCAATGCTCTATAATCTCTTTTATATCGTAAGATATTTGGCTTTGTGATAACCCTAATTTGAGTGCTATCATTTGTTGGGTAGTACCTTTTAGATACATTTCCGATATTAAGATAAGGTCTTTTTGCCTTTGTATTTCAGTTCTTTTATTTTCCATATTTTAGAAATTTATTAACCTATGATATAAACCAAAACCACTAAAAACTAATCGTTTTTCCTATTGCCCTCAAACTGACTTCTTTCATTCATATTCCTGTAAATCACTTCGCCATCTAAGTAAATATTAGGCAAAGAACTTGGCATTACAGTAATGTTAGGTTGCTGAGTAGGTTGTTGCTGTAGCATACTTTGCCTACTCTCTTTGGTTTGTTGCCCTAATCTCTCAGGCATTCCCAACGTGCTATCCGTGGGGAACTCGGTCGCATTGCTTGCGTCTGTTTGCCCTTGTAAGTTGGGAATTATTCCTCCCAAATCTTTCTTTAAAGATTGACTGACTTTTGGATTATTGGCTATATTCTGCAAAAGGCTTGCTGTATCTGAGTTTCCAAATCCTTCGCCATTTTTCAGCATTTCTCTAATAATCTTTTCGGCATCTTTTACATTTGCACCGTCGTTCATGCTTTTCATTACTGAAGACAAACCATCGTTAAGCATTTCGCTTGTTCCCTGTGGTTTGCCTTTGTCTAATGCTTTTTGCGTTTGCTCTATACTTGTTTTTTGTACTGCTGCTGGTGCTGCCTTATCTGACATTGATAATCCTATGGCAGTACCTAATTTGTCAAACATACCCCCTGCAAATAGCTTATCAGCCCACTTAAATAAAGTCTTAAATCCATCTATCAGAAACGTAATAGCACCCACTACACTATCAATGATAAAACCGATAAATTCAATAGCCCCACCAAGTATATAAAACGCACCTGTTAGCGTACCGCCTATGATTTTACCTAATATTTGCCCTGTAATGATAAGCCAATCAAAGGAGCTGCCCCCTGTATCAAACCTATTTAACAATCCGCTAAATGCTTGTTTGGCATAGTCAAACGAAGGTATGATGTAATCCATGACTGACATCACTCCATCAAAAGCACCAATGACTAAATCTATGGCAGGCTTCAAAAATTGGAAACCAAAATTTAGAATGTCAAGCCCGACTCGAATAGGTACTAAAACCAAATCTACAATGCCTTTGCCTTTTTCTGTAAGGGTATCTAAGCCCTGACCTTCAAATGCCTTATTGAATGAATTTTTGATAGTATCAAAGGTGTTGGAAAAATAATCTACCATTGGCATCACTACTGCCTTTACTTCACTGCCAAATGCCTTTATAGAAGAAATAGCACCCTCTATCATAGGGGAATACTCTTGGAATTTATCAAAGGCTGTACCTATCAATCCTGCTATCATTCCGAACGTTTCTGACCCTGCAAACTCGCTTATCTTGGTGCTTACAGTATCAATGCCTGCGGTTATCCTATCAATTACAGATTTTACATTTGGGTTGTCTAAGGCTCGCAAAAAGCCTAACTTCATACTGCCAAACAAGTTATCAAAACTACTTTGCAGACTGTTTAAAGTCGGTGCTACCTTTTGCACTGCCAAACCTATGTCCTCATTGAGCTGTAAAGACTTCATTTGTTGGGCTAAAATTGGGTTTTTCTTCATTAGGCTGTCTAAGTCCAAATTCATGGAATCTAATTGGAAAAGAACCCCTCCCAAGTCCTCCCCAATAGCACCGAATATGTCCGCAATAGCGGTTTGTTTGGTTACGTTATCTGCTTGCTTCATTGATGAAACCAAACTTTGTGTAGCTTCAAAGGTGCTAATCGTACCCTTGTTAAGCCCTGCCATCAGTTGGGTACTACTAAGTATTTGGTCGCCTATGGTAAAACCTCCACTAAACTTTTCTAATCCTTGTATAGCTTCTTTGGTGGCTTTTGGCATTTCTCTAAGTCGCAAACCTGTTTCCTTTATTACGTCTGGCAATTTGTCCATGTAAGCACCTGACTGAACGCCCTGCACCATTAAGCCTATACTTTGGCTTGCGGTAAGTCCCGCCTGTTTTAGTTGGGTACTATATTCATAGATATTGTCAAGGTCTATCTTTCCACCTGTAGCCAATAAGCCCTGTTTTACCAAGTCAAAAGCCTGTGAGCCTGTTAAGCCCATGTCTGAAAATGCCATTTCTAAGCCTTTTGCGGCTTTGGCAACTTCGGAAAAATCTTTGTCAAATACTGTGGCAGTCGCTTGGGCGGTGGCAGTTAGGTGTGCAAGTTCATCACCTGTTGCACCAAATAAAGTACCTACTTCAGCACTATCTAAAATGGCTTGTTTACTCTCTTTCATCGCATCGGCAAAGGCAAATCCTGCGGCTGCTATGCCTGCGCCTGCGGTTACAAGCCCTGCGGTTGCTATATTAGAAATAGCCCCACTAATAGCTTCGCTTGCGGTTTCTGATACACTTTTCAGACTACTAAAAGACGATTGAATTTTTGAGCTAACCCCGCTAAATTGGTCTTGAAGTGTGAAAACTATCCCAAAACCCATATCACCACCGCCAAACATACGCTTTACATTTTAGATTGAAAAAAAAACTCCCTACTTTCTGAGCAGGGAGTTTTAAGTCTTAAAACAATATGGAAATACCCCCCTCAAATCAACCTCACTTTCCTGTATTTCTTAGCACAAATATAGTATTTATTTCATTGATTGCCAAATAATTATGCAATTTTTGTCATAAATATTCGTGATTTGAACCTTGTAAATGCCCCCACAAATCTATCATACAGATTGTATTTCTTTTCAATTACTTATCCGTCCAGGTAATTACAAAACCCTCAAAATAAAATCAGCCTCAATATTCAATTTGAGGTGCAAGCGTTTTGCCAAATCAATGTTTACCTTTCTTTTGCCTTGCATCACCTCAGAAAGCCTTGTTTCTGATATTTCCAAGACCGTTGCAAGGTCTTTTTGTTTCCACTTGTTTTGATACATTTTGAGTTCTATCATTTCTACAATGGTTTTTGGGTGCTTTACGGCAATCGGTGCAAGCATCAATACATTGTCCTCATAATATTCTATTGCTAATGCCAATTCAGAAAAACGTGCCTCTAATGCTTCATTTCCCTCAAAACCATCAGCAATAAGGTTGTCAAGTTCTGCAAATGCCTCTTTAAACTGTATATCGTTGTGAATTACCATATTATTTGATGTTTATTGTAAGTACGTCTATTTTGTCGTAATCGGAATGAGTGCCAATAAAGCAGATGAATAAGGTATGCTTATTTAGAAATAAAATTACATAAAACGAAAGAACTGGTATTGAAAAACTGAAAATATATCTAATTTTTTAGGGAGATTTTCATACAAAAAAGTACCTTTGAATAAAAAAACTATGCTTTCAAGTACCTATATCAGTCAGGAACTGCCCAAAGTCAGAAACAAGGTGATTTACTTTGTAGGCTCTCAGGCTTTGGAGATAGAAGAGGAAACCAACCGTAAGGAGATATTAGCGACTTTGGAAAACTTCATTACGCTATTAGAAGTCCAAGAGAGCCATCTCGACGGACTGCCCATGAATGAAGTGGAACTACTTTATAACCAAGTATTTGAGATTCTCAGCACTTTTCAAAAGATGAAAACAAAATTAGAGGCAAACAATTATTTTGATTTGCCCATATTCCATACTGCTTTTGAGGCGGTGCTTACCAAGATTAAAAGCCTTCGCAAGGTACTACTCAGCAAGATAGAGGGTGATTTGATAAAAGGTATTTCCCTGCTCAATAAAAATAATATCTCTCAAAAAATAAGCTAACATGATGTACGTACAAGGTGATATTGTCATGGTAAATTTTCCATTACCCCAAGGATATGCGCTGCACCCTGCTTTACTGATTTCGCATGAGGAAGTTTTTGAGGCGGAGGGCTGCTATGTGGCGGTGATGCTTACTTCTTCTTCTATCAGAGATAATTTTAGCTTTCCCATTGCTAATGAGATGCTTACACAACCCTTAGAGAAAGTAAGCCAAGTAAGATGTCATTTGATTGCCTTGCTCTCTGATAGAGAAATAGAACGCAAGGTGAGCAAGATGAAAAAAGAACACCTCAAAAAAGTGATTGCCCAACTCAATAATGAGGTTTTGAAGGTAGCATAAAAAAAGCCCTACTGGTGAGGTAGGGCAAAATGTTATAAAACTTATTGAATTATTTAATTTTCAATTACTTATCCGTCCAGGTAATTACAACGGCGAACCGTTCATTTTTTGCGCCTGCGAAATTGATTGGTGGCATAGACTTTTTTCAATTCTTTCTTTTTTGGCGGTGGGCTGTCCAAGTCTGAAAAGTCCAGTTTGTCAAAAGTAAGCTGCTGCTTGGGCTGCTGCGAAATGGCAGTTAGCTCATTTAGGAAATTGTCGGGTTGCATAGTTTAGATTATTTTAAGTCCTAAAAATTCTTTCAATTTTAGCACGTTGGGTGCGGTTTCTGCGAGCTTTACAAAGTCCTTTGCCTTCGGGCTGGTGTACGGTGCGGTGCTATCAAAAATTGCAGGATAGTTTTCGCTTGGCGTGCCTGTGCAAAGTGTACCGTTTTCATCAAAAAATAAGCTATCTATGTAGTCATTGTCTTCTATGAATGGCGTTTGGTATGTTTTGGGCTTCATATTTAGATTTGCCAAATAATCTGCTAAATCATACCCTGCCTCGATATCTTCTTTGGAGGCATTCTTTTCTAAAAAATCGTTTACAGTGTATTTGCAATATTTAGCAAGTGATTTTAAGGCTTTTTCTTCCCACTTTCCGAGTGCGTTTAGGTCTGGAAATAATACAACCTTGCGGCTTTGTAGGGCTTTACAACGGGCTTCTGTTAGGTAAGACAAAGAACCTGTTGCAATCCAAACGTATTTAGGGAAATAAGCACTTGCAATTACTGCGGTCTTTGGTGCTTCTACTAATGCAATTGGTTTTTCAGGATATTTTTTTAGTAAGTGTTCACCAAATAAGCAATTAACCTTTGTTTCCATTTGGTAATAATCATTTAACCATTGTGGTATTGGCTTTTTTTCTTCTTTCAATTTGGCATACAAGGCACTATGTAGCCATCTTGTAAGACTTTCTTTTTTGTCATTGATTATCTGTTTTACTGTATGATTGGTTTCATCAAATAGCTTTATTTGCCCTGCTTTTGGTTTGTCATCATGCCCAACAAACCAAAAGACTGTAGCTCCCTGCCAATGTTTTGAAGTTCCAATGTGATATTCTTTGGCTTTTTCTACTGCCAATGATTCACCAAGTTGAATGATAATATTTTTCATAAATTGATTGTCTTGGTAGAATTTCGAGCTGATAGATGCGTTGAATATTTCCAAAGGAATATCTGCATTTTTTGTAGG
>JAAFJS010000017.1 GCA_013298985.1 Cytophagales bacterium | reverse complement strand
AATTTGGCGAATAATTTTTTAGATAATCTTGCTGATAATCAATCCATTCTTTTTTCAGAAGAAGATGAAGATGCAACAGAGTTCTTTGTATTAGAGCAAATGGCAGGAGATAGTTATCAAATGATGACTTATCGTTTCAGTCGTGACGCTATGAGTAGTGCAGTAGGCGCAGCAATGGACTTCTTGTTTGGTGGTGATGAAGGTAATGGAGACCCAAACGTGGAGTTGGCAGGTGGCAGAATGTTTAGATTTAAATTTCAAAAAATAGTACCTTTACTTAGTGGTAAAATAAGACCACACAAAATAACGAAAATGTATTCTAAATGGCAAGTAAAAGAATCTCATCATCTTGCTGAAAAAAGATTGTATAGAGACCCCAATTTAAATACTAATGGGCTTACAATAAACACAGGACTTGCTGTTTCTTTAAGATATCTTAACCATAGAACAATTACTCAAAGATTGCAAAAACTTTTGCCGTATGGACAAAATTTTTCCCGTAGACAAATAATAAATGCCTATATAGAAGCATATACATCCATTGGGCAACGAGATTGGGCATTTATAGCTTTAAGAAATTTAGGAATAATTAAATAAAATTATGAAATACTACATTTTACATTACTATTATGTTGCTCCTAAAGGGGATAGCGGAGAAACATTAGGACAGGTATTGGACCTATCCAATGCTTGCCCTACTTGTGGTACGGGTACAAAACTTGTAGGCGGTTTGTTAGTAACAGGATTAAATAATGTAAAAAAAGATTTTTTTGCTACTGAGGCACAGGATTATTTAATTTCCAAAAAATTGTATGATATTTTTCAAAATGCAAATATTCTTTTTGAAACATCCCAAGTAGTCAATAAAAAAGGCGAATTTTTAGATTTTTATCATTTAAAATCTAATTATACCTTTCCTAAAATGCTACCTCAATCAAAAGGGTTCAAAATTGGATTATTGAATCAATGTAAAAATTGTAAGAGGGATAATTATTTGGGTGATTTAGTATGGGATTCCAAAAAAAAAGCAAATATGATTGTTCCTTTTCAATTATCTTTTGAAGTAGAAGATAAACGTTTTTTAGACCAATCTGATATTTTTCAAACTTGGGAATATTGGGGAAAATCTACTATGAAGTTTCTTAGAGGTAATCCTATGTTTGGTCGCCCTTCACTTATTGTAAATGAGCGAATAAAGCAGATTTTTGAGGAGCAAAAAATAAAAAATGCTTTTTTTGATGAAGTGATTATTCTTTAATCCTACGCCGTTGCCCGTTAGTCCGCATTTGCAATGCAGACTTTCCTGCTGGGCGGGATTTGTAATCTCGCCCTACTTTGCTTTGGGTTTGTAACCCAAGTTTGCTATTTCATTGATAGTCATCGGTTTATATTTGATTTGTATATTTCCATATCGTTAAAAAGATAAGCTATCTATTTGATTTAGTGTAGCTTACCATTTTAACGGTTAGATAAAGTTATCTCTCCCCTTTGGGCTAAGTATGCGTGGCTTGGACTATACGGCGGCGAGTCCGAATAGGGAGAATAAATTCACCTTCAATGGGCAGACCGAGAAAGAAACGAAGCTGAACCTCCACTGGCACGAAACGGCATTTAGAGGGTACGACCCGCAGCTGGGGCGGTTTCATCAGATAGACCCACTGGCGGATTTGTTCACTGGTATCAATCCGTACCAGTTTGCGTATAATAATCCAATGCTGTTTAATGACCCGCTGGGGTTGATGGGGGAAAGTAGCGACCCTTGCAAGCCATGCAAAAAAATGGAAAGGCTGGAAAGGGCAAGGCAGGCAAGGGAAAAAGCAAAAACAAGTGGTAATAGTGGCGGTACAGGCATGGCTGGGGTGATAATAAGCAAGTGGTGGCATCTCTGGAGGAAGCGGAATGGGAACTGGTAAGAACGGTTAATTAATGAAAACCAATTATGCGAATTTTTTACTGTTTTTGGTACTTCACAAACAACATCAATATATCCCGTTCGCCTGAAGGCGAAAGTACGTTTTTTTCTTACCTTTGTTTTGTAGCAAAAAATTTACAAAAATTAGGCTAAAATGGATATCGAAGTTTGTAATCAATGCCAAAAACTATTTAAAGTAATAGGGCATGAGTTCCCAAGGTCAGGAACAAAGGAAATAGAGCCTATCAATTGTCCTCACTGCGGACATCTGCAAGACACGTTAGCAACAAGCGGCTGGTGGGAAGCCTATCCTCTGACAGAGGAAGAAGTAAAGGAATATGAAAAAAATAAACGCCCATAATTCTTGATTAAAGTACAGGTATTCGCAGAGATAGAGAAGATACTGCATAGTAACTTACCTTTCTCCGTAATTATTCCTGTTCTTGTTAAAAATTTGATGGTATATGACACTGATTACCAAAACTGAATTTATCACTATCCTTGTGAATCATTATCGTATGCAACTCAAAGAAATCATGCTCAAGCTTTTTGAGTTTCAAGATAAATACAGCTGCCTATTCGCTGATTTCGAGCAAAGATTAAAAAGCCATTCAGAAGAAAACTTCGAAGATTGGGACAATTATATGGAATGGAAAGCAAATTTCAATGCCGCAAAGACCTCAACCGCAAAATTAAAGACATAGAAAATGGACTTTTTGAACTTGCAAGTAATTGATTATTAGATGGGACAATGCACCTCACTATCCCAATTTAGCCAATTTTCCGCACCACAAGTACCTACCCAGCACAGTGGAGGAGAAAGCCAAGAAATGACATTGGAAGAAGCATTGGCATTTATAAAAAAGGTCTTGTAAGATTTACCATTGTCTTTCTCTTTGGGGTAGCAAGTTTTTTTAGCACCAATCTATTAAATTTTAGTTAATAAACTTTAAATTAGTTTGATAATTAAATTTTAGTTTATACATTTGAATTATGGAAGATTTGACAAAAAACGAAGAAGAAATCATGCGAATCCTCTGGAAAATAGAAAGAGGAGTGGTCAGGGATATTTTAGCACAGATGGAAGAGCCTCAGCCGCCCTATACTACAGTGTCGTCTGTGGTAAGGGTCTTAGAAACAAAGGGTTATGTAGGGCATAAGGCTTATGGCAAGACGCACGAGTATTTTCCACTGATTTCTAAAATAGCATATCGGAAAAAGGCTTTTGGCGATTTGCTGAAAAACTATTTTGAAGGCTCTGCCAAAAAAGTAGTTTCCTTTATGGTCGAGGAAGAAAATATCCAAGCTGATGAGGTCAAAGAAATCAGAAAACTTATCAAACAATACGAAGAAGAAGAAAAAAACGGCAAAGCCCATAAAAAAGGATAATGATGGAATTTCTTTTATACATTTTTAAGGTAAACATTGGTATTTGTGTGTTTTACTCTTTTTATAGGCTTGCCTTGCACTCGCTGAGTTTTCATCAGTGGAATCGGTTTTATTTGGTAGGGATGGTCATATTGAGTGGGTTCATTCCTTGGGTAGAAATTCCATTAAGTGGTATGGACAATCGTTTTGGATTAGATTTTCAGCCTCGATTCTTCCAAAATTTTCAAGTGAATCTACCTGATTCACAAGTAGCTGAAAAAGCTGTAACTGACTCTTTTTCAATGATAAATGGCTTGCTATTTTTATATTTTTCAGTGGCTTTGTGCTTGCTGACCAAGTTCTTTTTGGACATCTGGCAGGTAGTCAAAATCATCAAAAAGAGCAAGAAAAAGAAGACAAGTGAATATGTGCTGGTAGAAACTGACGAATTGCCAATTTCTTCCTTTTTTGGTTACTTGTTTTTGCAAAATGCGGATTTGTCTGAGAAGGAATTGAGGCAAATCATCAGACATGAGCAGGTACATATCAGAGAAATGCACTCTTTTGATTTGATGTTTTTCCAGTTTTTGCGTGCTTTTTCTTGGTTTAATCCTATAATGGGGTTAGCCAAAAAGTCAATCAGTGAATTGCACGAGTACATTGCGGACGCGGACGTGGTGCGGACAAGCTCGCCTGCGGACTATGCGCGACTACTCTTAAAACTTTCAGTAGGGACTGTACAGTATAATGCTTTAAATAAATTTTCCACAATTAAAATCAAATTAAGAATTATGAAACTAAATCAAATGCAATCTGACAAATCGCAGAAAATCCGATTTGCTTTGGCAATGCCCTTGCTGGCAATGCTGGTCATGTTATTTTCTTATGGAAGCCCTCTTTTTGCTCAAGAAAGTATGCTGATTGGGACTTGGAAAGGCGCAGATATGAAAATGAAATTCAATGAAGGCGCAACTGTTACCCAAGATGCTTATGATGATATGGCACTATTAATTCCCAAAACGACCTATTTATTCAATGCTGATGGAACGTTTAAATATACTTCTACACATAGAGAAACGTATGAGGAAACGGGGACTTGGAAAATTTCTGCTGATAAAAAATTTATAGAATTTGAGGGACAAGGCAAGAAAGTACAGCATGAAATAATAGAGTTAAGCAGTAAAAAGCTGATAACCAAAGAAATACAAAAAAATTCAGGAGGTGTATTTACTTGGGGTGAATTTACAGCTACCTATGTAAAAGAATAGAATCTGTTTTTTTGAATCAATCTACTAATTTTTAGTTTTAAAACTAATTATTGGTAGATTGATTTCTGTAATTGAGATTTTTTTGAAAATCAGGTTCTCTGACAATTTTTGTGGAAGCACTTTTTAAGTAGGTAGTTCACCCTCTTAAAATAGGGTGTTATAAACTGATAATCAGTGTATTAACAGATTATAACTCCTCGCTTTAGCGGGGAGAACTCACATCTCCACAAAAAATGTCATACAACCAAAAATCATTAGACTTTCTACAAAAATATTTTTCCTCATTTACTCCTTCATCACCACTTCATCTAAATTCAAAATAGCATTGGCTACGACCGTTAGCGCGGCTTTTTGCTTGTTTTGAGGCGAGCTTTTGAGTTTTTTATCACCTAATATTTTTGCTATTTCATCAGGTTTTTCGGTGTAGTATTTTTCTGTTTTTTGAAATAGGTCTTTCAATATACTTAGTTTTTGTGCAGAAATAGGTTTGAATAAAGTCAATTCATAGCCTTTTTTCAGTTGATTTTCAAGGGTTTCACCGCCAGCATTGAGCATTTTTTCAGCCAAGCCCTGCGCGGCTCTCACAAAAACGGTGTCGTTCAGCGTTACCAAAGCCTGCAAAGGCGTATTGGTTCTAATTCTTCTCGATACGCACACTTCCCGCGCCGAAGCGTCAAAAGTCATCATGGAAGGATAGGCTACGGAGCGTCGCCAAAAGGTGTAAATACCTCTGCGCCAAGCATCTTCGCCCGCACTTGTTTTCCATTGTGAGCCACTATAAACCACTTGCCACACGCCTTCGGGCTGAGGCGGCATCACACTTGCGCCATACATTTTTTTGCTCAACAGACCACTTACCGCCAGTGCTTGGTCGCGCACCTGCTCTGCCGATAACCTGACGCGTGCGCCTCTGGCAAGGTAGTGATTGACGGGGTCTTTTTCTATCAAATCCTTCGTAGCTTTGGAGGATTGCTGATAAGTTGCTGACATGACCATCAGTTTGAGTAGTTTTTTCACACTCCACTGCGCGTCCTCTCTAAAATAGACCGCAAGCCAGTCCAGCAAGGCTTGATTGGTAGGTTTAATTCCCTGAGAACCAAAGTCTTCTAAGGTTTCGACAATGCCAACCCCAAAAAGCTGCTCCCAAAATCGGTTTACGGTAACTCTGGCAGTGAGAGGATTTTCCTGACTGACCAGCCACTTGGCAAGCCCCAGTCTGTTCTGCTCATAATCCTTAAATTTAGGTAATTGATTGGGGGTGTGTGGCTGTACTTCCTGCCCTTTGGTAAGCCAATTTCCGCGCTCAAAAACGTGGGTTTTACGCACAAAATCACCCTGATTTTCCTGCATGATGGGCGTACTTGATGTGCGAGTATTGAGCAGTTTAACAATTTCGCTTTTGATGAATCCGCCGTTTGGCTTTGCCTCATCTATCAGATTATCAGTAAATAAAATCCATTCTATCCAACAAACGTAGTCTTGGGGATTGGAAAAAGTAGGGTTTGAAAACACAAAATACAAATCGTGTTTGCCCTGCGTGGGCTGGATAGGAAAAATCGCTTTTTCAAAAATTCCCCAGCCTTTTTGAGTGAGTTGGGGGTTAAAAGTAGCAATCACTTCCCCATCTAAACTTCCTTTTCTGATTTCTAACTTCCCTTTTTCTTTGTAGGTGCTGTGCGAAATGAGGATGTGTGTTTTCCCTGTCAGATTGATATTTTTGAGTCTGCTAAAGCCCAAATGTCCGCCGCCCAGCCACTTGCCATCTACCATGGCGGCATTGGTGAGTGTATCAAAGCTATGTGCATGGATTTTGGGTTCTCCTATTCTTATCAAAGTTTCTATTTCTCGCGCTTTGTTTTGTGCTTCGGTAGCGGGCAGTTGTTTTTGAATCCAATTTTTTATTTCAGTAATTTTGGCTTCATCTTCGGGCGTAAAATGCTGATAAATAGGATATTCTTCGGGAATATCCTCATCTCTGGTATTGTTAAAAAAAGCCATAGACATATAAAACTCCTCATGCTTGATGGGGTCGTAGGGGTGCGAGTGGCACTGCACGCAACCCATCGTGATGCCCTGCCAAACCTCCCAAGTATTGCTGACGCGGTCTATGAGGGCAGTAGTCCTGAACTCCTCATCATCTGTTCCGCCCTCGTCATTGTTGGTCGTATTGCGGTGATAGGCAGTCGCCATGAGCTGATTTTCAGTATGTTCGGGTAATAAATCGCCCGCCAACTGCTCGATGGTAAACTGGTCAAAAGGTTTGTCAGCATTAAAAGATTTGATGACATAATCCCTGAAACGCCAAATATTGCGTGGTGTATCTTTTTCGTAGCCTTTGGAATCGGCATAGCGCGCCAAGTCGAGCCACATTGCCGCCCAGCGTTCCCCAAAATGAGGCGAGTCAAGCAATTTATCTACTACTTTTTCATACGCCGTTGGAGAGGTATTATTTTGGAAATCAGCTACTTCCTGCTCAGTAGGCGGCAAGCCAATCAAGTCCAAACTCAGTCGGCGCATCAGCGTAGCCTTGTCTGCACGCGGCGAAGGTGAAAGCCCTTGTTCTTTTTGCTTATTCCACACAAAATTGTCAATAGGATTATTGCCCCAAGTAGTATCCATCTTCGGAACGTTGGGTTTTTCGACAGGCAAATATGCCCAATGGTCTTTCCAATATGCCCCCTGCTTAATCCAGAGGCTGATTTTGTCTATTTCGTCCTTACTCAGCGGCTCGGCGTGGTAAGGCATACGTTCTTCGGGGTCAGGGTGGGTGAGGCGCATCACCATCTCGCTTTCATGGGGTTTGCCTACGATGATGGCGGGCTTGCCTGACTTTGTGGGGCGGAGCGCGTCCTCGCGTGAAAACAGACTGAAACCGCCACTTTCCTTTACGCCACCATGACAAGAAATGCACTTCGTATTGAGTATAGGGCGAATATCAGCATTGAAATCTACACTGGGAGAAGCAAATAACGTCTTTACAGGGGCAAAAACGCCCACATTGGGGAAAATATCAGGAAAAACGACAAGCGCAAGGCTAAATGCCAAGAAAATACCTGAAATCGTGAGGAGTAAAGTTTTCATTTTCAGTATATTACATTTTTATTTTCTAAAAAACGATTGTTATATTCAAATGTAGTGATTTTTGATTTAAAAAAGAAATAATAATAAAAGAAAGAGGTCAAATTAGGTTAAATCACAAAATTTGATGCCTTGCTGAAATTAAAAATGAATGTTTTTTATCCAAAAATGGTAAAAAACACTCATTTTGACTATTTATTGAGCTTGTTTTTTGGAGATTTATTTGATAAATGTATGAACACTGATAACGCAGATTTAGCAGATTTTTACGGATAAAAATTAAAAAATCTGTATTTTATCAGTAAAATCAGTGTTATCTGTGTGCTAAGGACATGATGACTTTTTCCAAAAACAAATCTATTATCAAAAAACTACTTTCCACTCACCAGTTTTGCACTTTCCAGCTTGCTTGCCTCGCCAAAAAGGGTCATCGCCTTTTTTACGATTACATCTTGTTGATTCCAAACAGAAAACGCCGCTTCACTGTCCCAAGTTATTCTGCCAATAAATGCCTTGATATTATTTTTGACATATTCTTTTGACTTGGCAAACCCTTTTTCGTCATATTTTACACTTTGTTTGTTTGTCATTTTTACAAACTTTTTGAGCATTTCTTCGCTTACCTGAAAATCTCTGACAAAATTGCGAATCCCCATTTCTAAGAGCTTCGTTTTCTGGTCGTTGGCATATTCAAGCGCATATTCTCTGATGGCTTCGTTGATAGTGCTTGCTGTTTGGAGGGTAAGGTAGCTACTTAGGTGGCTGGTATCTGTGGCAACAAAGTAATCGGGCATGATGCCGCCGCCGCCATAAACGACCCTACCTTTGACGGTTTTGTACTGCTTGGTCTTGTCCAGTTTGTTGCTGTCTGCGTGAAAAAGTTCGCCATGAGAAACTCGGTCTTCGTAGTCGTGGGCGTAGTTTTCCAGTTCTCCCATCACGTACGGTTTTTGGATAGACCTGCCGCTTGGCGTGTAATATCTTGAAATAGTGAGTCTTAGCTCAGAGCCATCATTGAGGTCTATAGGTCTTTGCACCAAGCCCTTGCCGTAGGAACGCCTGCCTATGATGAGCGCGCGGTCGTTGTCCTGCAATGCACCCGCTACGATTTCGGAGGCAGAAGCACTTTCTTCGTCAATCAGCACGATGACAGCCCCTTGCTCAAAAATGCCTTTGGTTTTGGTTTTGTATTTTTCATCATACCTGTCGACCTTGCCGTCAGTATAAACGATAAGTTTGTCGCCACCAATTAGCTCGTCAGCAATGTTAATCGCCCTGTCCATGTAGCCGCCGCCATTGTCGCGCAGGTCTATGATTACCTGTTTCATGCCTTGTTTGAGCAGTTTTTCCAATGAAGTTTTAAATTCGTCATACACCGTAGCCCCAAAACGAGAAATTTTGATATAACCGCTTTTGTTGTCCATCATAAAGGCTACATCAACGCTGTGCTGTGGAATTTTTGCCCTGGTGATATTGAAAAAAAGTACATCTCCATTTCCTTTGCGAAGTACACCAATCTTTACTTTTGAGCCTTTTTTGCCGCGCAAACGGTCAAAAACGCCGCGAGAACTGATGCTTACGCCTGCTATATTTTCTTCATTGACTTTGATGATTTTGTCGCCCGAACGCAAGCCTGCCTGCTCTGAGGGACCGCCAACCACGACTGATTCCACATGAAGTGTATCGTGAAATATTTGGAAACTGATGCCAATGCCCTCGATGTCGCCGTCCAGTTGCGTGCCGAGATAGTCCATGTCTTTGGCGGGAATGTAGGAAGTATGTGGGTCTAATTTTTGGAGCATCTCCTTGATAGCGTGGTCAGTAAGTTGGTCAATATTGGCACTGTCCACGTAGTCGTTATTGATATAGTTCAGGATTTCCCTGATTTTGGTAACATTGGTGGTAACATCATTTCTGCTGGAAGTATTGCCTCCAAACATTTTTGCACCCACAAAGATACCCGCGCAGATAGCAATGGCTAAAAGAATGGGCAAACGTATATAAAAATTATGATTCATATTGGCTTTTACTTTGGTTGGATTTTGATAACCCAAGTTAAGGAGATTATCTTTATCTAAACGAAAAAAACTTTGACAAAGTTTTTCAAAACAAATCTTCTAATGCTATTTTAAAATCTTTGAGCCATTTGGAGAAAACAGTACCTTCTTTTTTTGCCTCTGAAAAGGTAGCAAATCGTCCATTTTCTAAGGTATCTACTTTGATGTGCTTTTTGTTTGGCTTGACTTCCCAGTATTCTTTCACACCAAATTTTTCGTACATCTCTATTTTTTCAGTCCGTTTTTTCTTGTAATTCGCAGGCGAAACCACCTCCACCACAATATCAGGCACGCCTTCTATGCGTTTTTTGCCTATAATTCCCTTGTTTTCCTCACTCACAAACAATACATCTGGTTGGACAGTATTGTTTTCATCTAATTTGACATCTAAGGGCGCAATGAAAACCTTACCAAGTAAGTTTTCTTTGACAAAAGTTTTCATTAAAGAGTAAATTCCTCCTGTAACTTCTTGATGTTCTGGTGTTGGTGTTGGCATGATTGATAATTGATTGTTGATGATTTCTACTTTTACGGTGTACTCGAAAGGGAAAACAAGTTCTAAATCGCTGAAAGTCCAACGTTTATCTTTGGGATATTGGTCGGCTATGGCTTGGAGGTACGCGGGCGTATAGGTTGCGGGCGTGTGGTGTCCGTTACCATTTTGAGTGGCATTTCTCTTATCCCAAAACAAATCAACTAATGCTGTAATGTATTTTTGCTCTTTTTTGGGCAAAAGCTGTATTTTTTTCAGTAAGGTATTTTCTATGATTACTTTGTTCATAAGGTAATGATTTTTAACAAAAATAAGGAAAAAAAATCTCAAAAACAAATGAAAGAATTACTTAACCCGCATAGCATCAATATCAGTTTGTACGAATGGCTAAGTAGTTGGTCGTGAGGAATATTTCATGCTGTTCGTGGTAATGGATTGGGTGCAAGCCGTTTTGGAGGATTCTATAAATTTTGTAGTCTGTCAAAATAATAAAAAAATCCTTTAAAAATATCCTTGATTCTACGGCAATATTGCCAAACTCGAATTGTATGTATTTGATTGCGCCCTTTTCGAGCATCTCGCTTGCGCCTTTCAGTACCTCGATTTCATGCCCTTCCACGTCTATTTTCAGGAAATCTATCTTGGCAATTTGGTTTTCCATACAGAAACTATCAATCGTGGTAAGCTGTATGGACTGCGATTTGTCAAGGTGCGTATTGGTATGACTGTAGCTATTGGGGTACATACTGGCGCGTACACTGCCTTCTTGGTCGTAGTACACTTGTGCGGTGTGCTTGCTCGACCCTACGCCCAAGTGGAAGGCTTTGATGGGAAAATTTTGCTGTGCTAAATACTCGAAAGCCTTTGAGGAAGGCTCGAAAGCAAAGATAGTACACTGCTCGCCCATAATGGTGTGGGCAAGCTGGGCGTATTGCCCTTTGTTAGCACCCACATCAAATAGGTTTAATGCGCTGCCCTGACTTTGGTTTTTGATGAATTGGAGAACGTATTTTTCTCCACTGAGTTCGGGAACATGACCTCTATCGTAATTCATGCCTTTGAGCGCGACTTTGAATAGAAACTCAAAAAAAGATTGGAAATATTTGTTGCCCAAGATGAGGTCTTTCATTTGTTGTGTTTTAATTAGATTTCATTAAATATTTGTTCTTACTGTTAAAACGGTAAGCTATTAATCATAAATACAAACCCACCGTTAAAACGGTGGGAACTCACTAAGAGAGATAACGAACATTTCTTGAATATCAATAAACGGTAAACCTTTGATTATGAATACGAACTTACCGTTGCTTACTCACTGCCACCGCCAGCATTGCCCAGCCCGCTATCATTCCTAAGCCTCCGATGGGCGTAATTGCCCCCAGAAAAGTGAGATTGGTCAGGCACAAAATGTATAAACTTCCAGAGAAAATAAGTAACCCGCCCAGCATCAGGTAGCCCGCGTAGCCCAACCACTTGTTTTGAATGTGTGCGCTTAGTAAACCAATGATTATCAAGCCCAAAGCATGATAAAAATGATATTTGACGGCGGTGTCAAAAGTTTCTACTCTGTGGTTTGCTTCTAAGATAGTTTTTAACGCGTGTGCGCCAAAAGCCCCAATCATTACGCCCAACATCGCCAAGATAGCACCCAAGATGAGCCATTTTTTTTGTATGTTTTGCATTTTTTAAAAGAAAAATCCTACTGAAACTGTGGCTGTAATTCTTGTATTTTTGGTGATGGCAAGCGGCTCAAATCCTCTCAAAGTATAGGGTCTGTAACTATTTTCGGAAGTGCGAAACATAGCAACAACATCTACATAATACTTGTCTGTGCGCTTGCCAATGCCTCCTGTAATAAAGGTCATTTTGCCCTCAGCCACAGGTATATCCGTTTTCAAGGCACTGCCGTACATCGCGTAGCCACCCCTGACGCGCCACTCTCCCAGCCGCCACTCTGAGCCAAAGCGCAGATTTACCGCATTGCGATAGACCAGCTTAATCGCCTCATTATCAGCCCTAAAATCTAAGTCATTGACACTTGGGTTTGAAAATTTGGCAGAAGAATAGTCGACTAATTCTACATCGGCACTTAGGAAACCCGCCTTGCCCACAAAGATAGCTGCGCCGCCGTTAATTCGCATGGGCGTTCGCATGGAATAAGCTGTTTGCAAAAGTTGGGTACGCGAGTTTGTAGTTGTAAGTATTGTGGGACGTTCTACACCATTGACCAACTCTATGATTTGGTAGTTATTGTACCTCACCGCCAAGTCCGCATCATAGCTTTCGTTTACACTGTAAAAAGTAGGAGAAATAATACTTCCGCCTATCCTGATGGCATCAATAGGTCTGAAAATAAAGCCAAAAGAAGCATTAAAGCCAATTCCATTCTGATTAAAACGTTCGCGCAAGCGCAAGGTATTCAGCGGGCTGGTAACTTGCGGCGTTTCTGTATATTCTTTGGTGCGCTGAAAACGGAGCAAGGGAACGCCCAATCCCGCGCCTATGTAGAGCATATCTTTGTAATTGACCGCGTAGGAAAGATTCCACTGATTTTGTGCGCCAGTTTCGGTAATTTCTTCGCGCTGTTCGGTGGGGCGAATAGGAATAAAACTTACATATTGGTCTTGCTTGCCCGTAGGATTACTGAGGTCGGGCAAAATGAGGCGAGTAGCATACGCCATTTCACGAAGGTCGACAATATCATCTGTCGCAACATATCTATCAAACTCTTCCCATGTATAGACTCCGCCAGAGTTAGCCAAAAACGAACTGATAATACTATTTTGGCTGTTTGTGCCACTGTACCCCCAGTTTCTATTCAAATCGTTGTTGCGCGTATAGGTAACGGCAAGGGTGGTGCCGCGAATATCGGCATCACTTCCTCTGTCTGTACCCCATACGATACCTAATTGATTGATATTCACATTTATTTTGGACGAAGGTGTGGAATTATTGATAAAAGTGCTATTGGCATTGGTTACGTTTGCGCCAAGGCTGACTATAATTTCTGATTTTCGCATAAAACCCAGTCCCGCAGGGTTTACAAAAGCACTGCTGGGGTCGCCGCCCAAAGCTGTTGCTGCACCACCAATGCCCTGAAAACGCGCCGAGCCACCAAACTGTGTATTGGTATAGCGCAGTGCATCAAAATAATACCCTTTGACATCGCCTAACTGCTGGGCTTGGCTATATGCACTATAAAAACAAAGTATAGTGAATACAAGATATTTAGATTTCATATTGTTGAAAAATAGTTAAACAAAATTAATTTTTTGGTTTTTCAAATCTAATCAATAATTTAAAAAATGCTATGATTTTTGCACCTCATGCTAAGAAAAAAACGGACTGACAACACCAAGTATCATCAATCCGTTTGTATATTTTATTTTCTAAATCCAAATTAAAATGAGCAAATGTTAGTTGCCTCTGCCGCCTCTACCACCAGAAGAACGGCTACCGCCACCACCACCAGCACCGCTTCCACCAGAACCAAAGCCACCACTACTGCCACCAAAGCCACCACCAGAACCAAAAGAGGAATTGTTGTTACCCCAAGAGTTAGAGTTTCTATTGCTGTTTCCGCCATTATTATAATCTACAGAACGAGTACCCCAATTTGAACCATTAGAGTCAGCAGGCGTGCCATAGAAATAACTATTGGCTGAACCACCTTTGTACTCCACTGCGCTGTATGTGTTGCTATTACCTACACTTGAATTGGCAAAGCTACCGTAACCGCTTGAAGATTTCATATAATCTACGTAATCAGCACCACTGGTAGGGCGAGTTGCAGAGTTTGCATTGTCTAAGCCACTTACTGAGCTTCTTGCCGCAGAAGATACTATACTATTGTAAACTACAGGAGGACACATCATACCACGACCGTAAAACATAGAGTTCATACCCCAAGGATTGCCAAACATGGAGTTCATGCCCCAAGGATTGCCGAAGCCCATACCCATGCCCATTCCAAAGCGAGAACCCATGCCAAAGCCCATGCCCATATTATTCATCATCCAAGGGTCGTTCCACATCATATTGTTCATCATCATGGAATTACCAAAACCACCCATTGAATAAGGATTGCCAAAAGCCATATTATTCATCATGTATGGGTCATTCCACATCATATTATTCATCATCATGGAATTACCAAAACCACCCATTGAGTACGGATTGCCCCACATACTACCCATCATAGGGTTACCAAACATCATGCCCATAGACATTGGATTCATAAACGCATTGTCCATGAAACCCCAACGATTATTCATGTTGGTTTGGTTGTTGGCATATACGCTATTAAAATTATAATCACGTTTGTAATCCTTTTTGAAATAAGGCATACGTGCTACACTCTGATTGGTATTGCTTTGATAATCAGGGTTAGAGAACTTAGAACGCACTGCGTCATCTTGCATAGTTTCACGCATGGTCATCGAATTGAGCTTTGCATTTGCTGCCCTCTTAGCTACCATTTCTTGCTCTCTGTCTTTCACAGAAAAATACAAGTCGTCGGACTCTTGTGCTGAGGCTATACCGCTTACGAGCATCGCCGCAAGCAAGTAAAACGAACGAAGACTTTTCATATTTATATATTGTTTTTTTATGTTTAACATTTTATAATTCAAGTAATTTAGTAGTAAATACGCTAACAAGTCTAATACAGTTGCAAGCTATACATTTTTTTTTATTTTTATAACAATCGTTAAGATTTTTCCCGTTTTTAACTTAATTCTAATGTGAACCCCAAATTAAAAAATTGGCAAATAATAACATTTTACCTTAAAGACCATTGTTCAGGCAAATAGTTGCCAAATTTTCTTTTTTATTTTCCAAAAAGTATTAACCACACGCGGAAGGTGATTATAATGTAATACTTGGTACGGAACAGCCTTTGCCCCAAAGCTCTGATAAAAATATACAATCTCTTCTATTTCAGGGCTTTCAAAATCAAAAATATAAGCTGAACCAGCATAACTTTTCAAAATATGGTCTATCAACAGCGTCCTTCCATTTTCCTTGCGTGCGTGCGTGTAGGCGGCATTGAACAGGTAAATAATTTGATTTTGGTAAAAAGCAAACAAAGCTCCTGCATTGATTTCGCCTTTTTCATTTTGGGTATATAACAGTTTACACCACTGTCTTGTTTGTAATTCCTGATAAATTTTTCGCAACAAATCATACACGTTTTCTGCTACGCCACCTTGTATTTTGTGAGCAATGTCATGCTCAAACATCTCAATCAGTGGCTCTATGTCTTTGCTTTCTATAATTTGTAAGTTTGACCTGATAGCCCGCTTCAAGTTCAATTTTCTGTCAGCCGAATACTGCTGAAAAATCGTAGTGTAAGATGTAGAAAGGTCAAGCAGGTGCGTATAGTAAGTAGTTGATAATGAGGATATTTTTAGCTTGGTATTCAAGTGATAATGCGAAACAAAGCGATATTTTTCATCAATTATTTTTAAGAAAGCATCGATTTTTTCCTGCGAAATGTTTGGGTCTGTGGAAAGAATGCCCAGTTGCTGGCAGAAAAGTGGCTGGTGAAGGAAAGAAATGCCATATTTTTTTTGCTCGGTCAAAGGCATAACCGTCAAATAGTGATGTTCATCTTCTTCTACGATTGCTTTCCAGTCTGGCGCAACAATGTCCAAATAAAAAGAAAATGTGTAAGGCAATCCTTGAGGGGACTGCGCTACACATTTATCCCATTTCTGCATATCTATCTGAAAATGAGCAAGGTATTTGAGTTTTTTGAGCAATTAATTTATTTTTTAGTGGCTTGTTCCGTTGCCTTTTTGAGGTCAAATTCCTCAGAAGGATTCCATGAAAAGCCTTCGCCTGTATGCCCTACAAAAATCCACTGTTCTTTACCTGATTTGAGTTTGTACTTACCTCTGTAAGTATTTGCTGCTTCGGGAGCTATTCCGATACTATCTAACTCCTCACCTTTGGGCAAACCTTTGATAATCTGATATTTCGTGATAGTTAGCAAAACATCTTTATCATTTTCAGGATACCAGCCCTTGTCAGGGTTTGCCCTAAAAATAATTTTTTCACCTGATTTGAGCAGTGCTTTCCCTTTAAAATTGTCCTTATCTATCTGCGTTAGCCTTATATCAGTTACGCGCATACCTATATTGCTACTCATTTCGCGCGCCAAAAACGAGCTAAAAGTTTCGCGAATAGCCAATTCACCTCTTTCGTCTTGCTTGATGTATGCCTCCATAAGCGTACTGTCTTCCATCAGCCCAATCGCCAAAAGCATGGTTTTATCAAGTGAATCGGGCTTTGTTTCTAATGATACGCAGGATACGCCATTGGCTAAACCCATCATTAACTGCTTGATTTTACGTTCTTTCTCTAATTTTTCTTTTTCGCTTTCCCCGCAGGCAGTCATCAATAGGGCGCAAAATAATATCAACGTGAATTGATATTTGATTGTAAATATGAATTTCATTTTTTTATGATGTTTTTAAAAAACTATTTTTGGCACAAAAGTATTAAAAATTAAGTACAAAATTAGGCATAACCCAATATTTTATACACAATATAACCAAGCATTTCTTTGGTAAGTACGTTCCATTTTCCCAATGCGTCTGCGGTCGGCGTAAGGATTTCCACCATTGCTACTAAGCCAATTTCGTTTAGGCTACTGGGGTCGTGCGCGTAAAAATCAGTGCTAAATACTTCTGTATCAATATTTTCTTTCTCAAAGCACGCCCGCGCCCGCCTGACATGAAAGGCAGAAGTTACCAGCAAACAGTGGGGATTTGTAAATTTATTTTTGATGAATTTGGCGGAAAAAACAGCGTTTTCGTGGGTGTTTCGCGAGGCAGTTTCTGTAAAAATCACCGAATCAGGCACGCCACAAAGCAAAAAGATTTCTCTGAGGCTTCGCTGCTTGGTATTCAGCTCGCCATCAAGCGAAAACTCTGCGCCGCTAATGAGTATATTTTTTACTTTATTTTCTTTGAAAAGCCTTGCCGTATGCAAGATGCGGTCAGCCCCACGATTGAAATAAATGCGGTCTTTGGGCGATTTGTAGTCCGCAGTTACGCCTGTCAGCACGATTGCCAAGTCGTATTGATTTGGCTTTATACTCGCAAAGGGTGTAGGTGGTTCTTCCCAAAGAAAGAATAATTGATTGATAATGAATGAATTAGTAAAAAAAAGAAAGCCTATCACAAAAAACCATCTTATTTTTTTTTTACGCTTTTCATTTTTAGAAAAAATCAAATATACAAGGCTCAAAAACAGCCAAGTAGTGGGCAAAGCAATGAAATATAGCGTTTTGGACAATACAAAAAACATAAAAATTGCCTTTGATAATGAAATTTTATTTTTCTGTGGTTATTTTTTTTCTGAAAGACATCAAAAGAATGACCACGCCCACCAAGACCACTGGGATACTCAATAGCTGACCCATATTCAGTGCCAGCTCATCTTCGAACCTGACTTGATTTTCTTTAAAAAATTCATGAAAAATTCGCAAACTAAATAAAATTACAAAAAAAATCCCAACCAGCCTGCCCTCTGGCGTTTTTTCTTTGGTTTTGTTCCAAAGTCCATAGAGCAATAAAAACAGCAAAACGCAGGAGATAGCCTCGTAAACCTGAGTAGGGTGGCGCGCAAAATCTTCGCCCAATTTGGTGAAAACGAAGCCCCATGCTACGTCAGTAGGCTTGCCTATGATTTCGGAATTGAACAGGTTGCCCATGCGGATAAAAGCACCGCCCAAAGCCACCACAATCGCCATTCTGTCAAGTACCCACAAATAAGACTGTCCCACGCGCCCGCGACTATACAGATAAACCCCCAACAAGATGACTAATGCGCCATGGCTTGCCAATCCGCCTTCCCAGACTTTGAGGATTTCGATGGGATTTTTGAGATAATAATCAGGCTGATAAAACAAGCAATGTGCTAATCTCGCGCCAACTAAGGTTGCAATTATCACGTAAAGCGTCATTGCCTCCAAGTCCGATTTGGGCTTGCCTTCTGCCTTGAATATTTGGAGCATGACGACCTGACCCACCATAAATGCAGAAGCAAATAGAAAACCGTACCAGCGAACAGTCAGCGTGCCTAATACAGGAATATCGAAGGAAAAAATGTCAGGGCTTACATTCCAAATAATCTCACTTAGCATTATAGTTTTGTTTGAGGTTTTGAGTGAATAACTTTATGATGGTTATTTTTTTTTGAAAGACATCAAAAGAACGACCACGCCCACCAAGACCATCGGGATACTCAAAATCTGTCCCATGTTCAGTGCCAAGCTATTCTCAAACTCGACTTGATTTTCTTTAAAAAATTCATACACAATGCGTAACGTAAACAAGACTACTACAAAAATCCCAAAAAGTCTGCCTTCTGGCGTTTTTTCTTTGGTTTTGTTCCAAAGCCCATAGAGTAATAAAAACAGCAAAACGCAGGAGATAGCCTCGTAAAGCTGGGCAGGGTGGCGCGCAAAATCTTCGCCTAATTTGGTGAAAACGAAGCCCCATGCCACGTCAGTAGGTTTTCCTATGATTTCGGAATTGAACAGGTTGCCCATGCGGATAAAAGCACCGCCCAGTGCCACCACAATCACGATTCGGTCGAGTACCCACAAATAAGACTGCCCCACGCGCCCGCGACTATACAGGTAAATCCCCAACAAAATGCCAATCGTAGCTCCATGGCTCGCCAATCCACCTTCCCATACTTTGAGGATTTCGAGGGGGTGGCTGAGGTAATAATCTGGCTGATAAAACAAACAATGCCCTAACCTTGCGCCAAGTAAGGTCGCAATAATCATGTAAAGTGTTATTGCCTCCACGTCCGATTCGGGCTTGCCTTCTGCCTTGAAGATTCGGAACATGATGACCTGCCCCACCAAAAACGCAGAAGCAAAGAGCAAACCATACCAGCGAATGGTCAGCGTGCCTAATACAGGAATATCAAAGGAAAAAATATCGGGACCTACATTCCAAATAATCTCACTTAACATATTTATAATTTTGTTTGAAGTTTCGAATCAATAACTTTGCAAAGTTATTTTAAATTGGTAGTTATCTGAAAAACTGCTTGTTTTATTTTGGTTAAATAAATTTAAAAAATGAGAAAGACACTTTATCAGGTAGCCCTCATCAGTAGCATTTTAACGGCAGTTGGCTGTTTTTTATTCCTTATCCTTGTGTATCTGCTGGGAGCTAATCCTTTTGGGCAGTACAAGTTGCTGTATTTGCCCATTTATGCCATGGGGATTGTGGGCGGGCTAAAATTTTTTCGCGACAACAGAAATGGAGGATTCATCTCAGGAAGCCAAGCGGTCTTTATGGCATTGATTATCAATGTATTTGCTGCTACACTGTATGCTATTTTGGTGTATAATCTCCTTGCGTACATAGATAAAAATATTCTGGAATTGCACAAAAACGAACTTGCGTTATTGCTGGTCAAAACCAAAGATGCCATGGTAGAGCAGTTCAATCTTGCTCAGTATGAGGCACTTTACGAAAGCATTAAATCTATCTCGGCAGGCTCTATCGCGATGGACGAATGGATAAAAACGTCTGCGATTGGCTTTGTATTATCGATGGCAATTGCAGTGATAATGAAAAAATCACCACCGCTGAGTTTGTGAGTTTTTTTCTTATTTTCTTTGATAAAAAAGCAAATCCAAAGGAACACTCAATGGATTTTCTCCTAAGGTAAAATAGCCCGAACCATCTAATTTCCAAGCGATTGACTCGCCTTGTATTTCATTGTCTTGGCTGTAAGGCAGGTTTTGGAAAGGCTTTTTTAGTACATCGACGATGGATTCGTTTGCCTCTTTTTTCCAATAAAAAACCTTCGTGTAGTTTTTGAGCAATATTTCTTTGCCATCAGGAGAAATATCACCTGCGACTACCTGATTAAAGGAAAGCGTGCTTACTTTGGTGAGCATGATTACCTCCGTAAAAGATTGCGGATAGGGCGCAACATATACATTTACATTTTCTTCCCTTTTGGAAACTATCAAAATATCTTTGGTGAGAGGGTCTATCATCAGACATTCTGCGTCGCGCTTGCCGTCAGGATACTGGAAACGAATGGTTTGAGCATTAGCGATTGTTTTTTCGGTGGGCGAAGTAACATTGCTCATCTCAGGTTCAGGAAAGCGATAGATGGTGCTTAGGTCGTGCGCGGCAGAGTTGTCGCCTATATCGCCCACGTACAAGTAATTGATTCCGTTGTCATTACACATTCCTATATCTTCCCAATCTCGGTTTTCTGCGCCTTCAATGGTGAAAGTAGCCAAGTGTTTTGCCTTGTCGCTAATCAAAAAAATGCGTGCCTTATCGCCACTGTCGTTGTGCGTCCAGAGCGCATTGGGGTTGCTACGGCTCGCCACCAAGCCCGATGCCTCGTTTATTTCTGCATTGTCCAACTTCCCCGTACTCTGTGCCGCCAAAAAAGGGGCATCTAAAAGCGGGGGAGGCATAGGCTTTGATTTATCTTGTTTGCTACACGCAAAAACAAGGAAAAACGCCAAAAATATTTTTATAAATTTCCACATTTTGTTATTTCTGAGTAGTTGAAATAAATTAATTTATATTGTAGTTATTATTTAAAACATTGATTATTAGATAATTATATGGTTCGCCGTTGCGATTAATTCATAATTCATAACTACTTATCACTCAATACATATCAAACCTTTCCGCGGTGCGTACACAATCCGCAAAAATAAAGTCCAACACACCCAATAATTTATTTGCATTTTCTAAACCAATGCCCAAAGGGTGTTTGTAAATAATATTGCCTTCCAACTTGCCAAACTCCCAGCCTTTGCCAATGCTGACAATGGCATAAATTGGGATTTCATGGTTTTCATTCAATAGTCGCGCCACTACCAGCTGCCTATAAACATCAGACCAGCCAAGTTCATAATCATCATTTTTTGCTTCCACGGTAACTAAAAGCGGTTTTTCAAAAATATTTACACCTGTTTTATTTCTTGGTGTAACAACATAGTCAGGAATCAAGATGAGGTCTTCATACTTAATTTGTGGGTGGCTAAAAAGTTTTGCTTTGGGATGACGCTTCCACGCTTCTTTTAGTAAGGGAGAAATTAAAAACTCGCAAGCATAAGATTCCATGTCTGTATTCCCTCTTTCAGAAAGAACAAAACTTATATCTTGTTTTAGATAGGCAGGGATAGTGATGGGGTTAATACTTTCAAAATCAATAAACTCTGTATTATGAACACTTAATCCAAAATACATTAACATCTCTGCGACATTCTTAAATTCACTGAATTTCATAGTGTTTTGTTTTTAGTTTCAGCAAAGATACAATTTTTCTAAGAAAATAGCACTTCAATCGCATTAAAAAGGTACTTCGTCAGGTGGTACACTTGCTTTGGAAGCATTGCTTGTGCCGTTATTCATTTTGCTACTAAAAGTTACCATCGTACCAGCCTCAAACTCGTTGATGCCGTTTACATCTCCAAAAGTATGGTTGGGCAACTGAAACTCATCACTGACCTCTGGGTCGACAAATTTGGTATAAGCCCCAATAAATTTGAGAACAACGCTTCCAAGTGAGCCGTTACGGTGCTTAGAGATAATAATTTCACCCATTCCCTGCGTAGATTTTCCTTCTGAATCTTCTGTAATGCCGTAGTATTCAGGACGATAGAGAAACATCACCATATCTGCGTCTTGCTCTATCGCACCCGATTCCCTCAAATCTGAAAGTTGTGGTTTTTTATCGCCTCCTCTGGTTTCTACAGCGCGACTGAGTTGAGAGAGCGCAAGCACAGGCAAGTCCAGTTCCTTTGCCATCTGCTTCAAGGACCTTGAAATAGAGGCAATTTCCTGCTCGCGGTTGCCGCCCATATTCTTAGAAGTATCGCCAGTCATCAGTTGTAAGTAATCAATGACCACCATTTCAATTTTGTGTTGTGATTTCAAACGGCGACATTTGGCGCGGAGTTCCAGCATAGAAATCGCGGGCGTATCGTCTATAAAAATTTTAGCTTCTTTGATTTTACTGAGTTTGCGGTTGAGTTCCTCTACTTCCCAGTCCTGCACGCGACCTGTTTTTAGTTTGTTGCTATCTATCTGAGCCTCAGAGGAAATTAATCTATCTACCAACTGCAAAACGGACATCTCTAAGGAAAATATAGCCACAGGTTTCCCAAAATCTACGGCAGCATTCCGAAGCAAACTCAAACAAAAGGCAGTTTTACCCATAGACGGACGTGCTGCAATTATCACCAAATCAGAACGTTGCCAGCCAGAGGTCATTCTATCCAAGGCAGAGAAACCCGTAGGCACACCAGTTAGCCCGTCTTTGTGTTCCTTGCGCTTTTTGAGTTCCTCCATAGATTGGATAATCGCCGATTTTACGTCGGTATAGTTCTTTTTGGTGGTGAGTTCAGAGATTTTGAAAATGGATTGCTGGGTGCGGTCTAAGAGCTTGAGTGCGTCCGCAGTATCCTCAAAGGCATCGCGAGAGGTTTCCCCCGAAAACTTAATCAGTTCGCGTTTGATGGCTTTTTCTCTCAGAATGTAGGTATGCGCTGTAATGTTGGCGGCGGAAGCTACATTTCGCGTGAGGCGGGCAATGTAAGCTGCGCCACCCGCCAGCTCAAGCTCGCCCAGCTTGCGAAGCTGATTAGTAACTGTCAGAATATCAATGGGTTGTGAATCATCAAAAAGCGTTTTCATGGCGTTGTAAATGCTTTTATGCCCTTCGGTATAAAAAACTTCGCTGTTGAGCAAATCAATCACTGAGTCAAAGGCATACTTTTCAAGCATGATTGCCCCCAGCACTGCTTGCTCCAAATCAATAGCTTGTGGAATGATTTTCCCCCCGATTTCAGAGAGAAATTCTTTATCCTTATTGTATTTTGTTTTTCGTTTATATGAATTTTCGTTTTCCATAATTGCTATTTTGACAAACCATCTGACCATGACCCACTAAAACACAAATACTCAAAGAGTTGTATTTTTGTGTGATTAAATCTTATAATTTTGGTATTATTTTTTTAAGTCGAGGAAACAAAGTTACAAAACTTAGTCCAAATGCCAATGAATTTTACGAGCTTAACCTTAAAAAAATCATTATTTTTTTCTAACTTTGTGGTATGAAAAAAAGAAAGGAACTCATACGTTTTGACTGGGCGATGAAGAAACTTCTTCGTCAAAAGGCTAATTTTGATATATTAGAAGGCTTTTTGTCGGAACTTTTGCAAGATACCATCAAAATCAAACAGATTTTGGACAGTGAAAGTAACAAAGAAAGTGAAAATGACAAGCATAATCGCGTAGATATTTTGGTGGAAAACCACAAGCACGAATTGGTGATTGTAGAAATCCAAAATAGCAAAGAATATGATTATTTTCACAGGATACTTTATGGTACTTCGAAGGCTATCGCCGAGCATATCAAGGAAGGTTCACCGTATTCATTTGTCAAAAAAATAATTTCTATCACGATTGCTTACTTTGACTTAGGGCAGGGGCAAGATTATGTTTATCATGGCACGACTGCTTTTAAGGGGATTCACAAGGGCGATATTTTGAGTTTGGCAGAACGCCAGAAAGAACTGTATGAAAAAGAGCAAATTTTTCAAATTTTTCCAGAATATTGGCTCATCAAGGTCAGTCAGTTTGGCGATAGCATTACAGATAAACTTGATGAGTGGATTTACTTCCTCAAAACAGGCGAAATAGAAGATAGCTTCACCGCAAGGGGCTTGACTGAGGCGAAGGATAAACTGGACAGAATGAAACTTCCTGAAAATAAACGAAAGGAATATCAGGTGTATCTCAAACGCCTGCGCGACATCGCAAGCGAACAATACAATAAAATGATAGATGCCCAAGATGCTGAAAAACGGGACGAGTTGTTTGCCCAGAGAGAAAAAGAATTTGCCCAAAAAACAAAAAAAATGAAGCAAAAGGAGAAAGAAGTTGCTCAAAAGGTAAAACAGGCGGAGCAAAAGGAGAAAGAAGTTGCTCAAAAAGAACAAGAAATCTCTCAAAAAGAACAAGAAATCTCTCAAAAAGAACAAGAAATGAAAAAAAGAAATATTGAAATGGTGATTGAAATGCACCAAGAGGGTATCACTGAGGAGCGACTGGCAAAAATAGTAAAAATTTCTATGGAGGAGGTCAAAGCAATCATTGATAATTACCAGAAAAATAAATAGTTACTTAAATTTTAATGGATTTTGGAACAACAAAAAAAGCAAAAATTATTTTTGGCGGCAATAGGGTTATTTGTGGGCATGGTTGCCTACGTTGTCATCGATATTATGATGGTAACAACGCCACCTTGGAAAAAGAAAAAAGTCATTCCAACAGATTCGGTGGCAAATGCACCCTTAGACTCTGTTTATTTGGTCAATTTTGAGGATACACTGACCTATACGTACCGAATTGGGAAAAATGAAGTGCTGGGGAAAATTGCAGAAAAATTTAATATGCAGATGGATAGCTTGAAAGCACTGAATGGGTTGGTGGCAGATAATATCACAGAAAATCAGCGATTAAAGGTGAAGGTTCGCGCCCTGCATCGAGTGAAGCAAGGAGAAATAGTAGGCTTCATTGCCAAAAAATATGGTGTAAAAACGGAAGATATATTACAAGCTAATAATATCAGAAATGCAAAGCAAGTATGGGCTGACCAGCTATTAGTCATTCCTGTTCCCGCAAAATAAAATCTTGGTTTTATCCTGTTTTTTATTGATACAATGATAGATTTATAGCTTTGTATTGTCTTTTTAGTCATCAATTTTTATCAGAGAGCCACTTTTCAAAGAGGTTGAAAAAAAATCTGTTTTACTTTAAATAGGATAGGTAATATTTTATATATTGCATTTAAGTTTTGTATAAATTTCAATTTATTGCTTTTTGTTATGAATAACTTACAAGTTATATCTCCAAATTCCACACTCATTGAGTTAAAAAACACAGGTGGCTATGTGTATCTATCCATCGAAGCGGATAAGAAAAACGACTGGCTTTACTATAAGTGGAGAGGTTTCTTGTTGATAGAGGAACTCAAAACAGGCTATAACAAGATTTTGGAGATACTTGAACAAGAAAAGGTAACAAATGCACTTGCTGACCATTCTAATATTGTGGGACCTTGGAACGAGGCAAATGAATGGCTCGTAGCAGAATGGACTCCCAAGGCAAACAAACTGGGACTGAAAAATTTAGCTATCAATACCGCAGGAGACTTATTTTCTAATATTTCCTTAGAGTTATTTTTAATTAATAATAAAAACACAAATTATGCTACTCAAGTATTTGATACACTGGAAGATGCAAAAAATTGGCTGAAAAAAATGCAAAATGGCAAGTAGAAATACTAATAAAAGTAGTATCTTTGCAAAAATATTTTTTGAGCCGTTTTACTCTTTGTTTCGATGCTTAATAGAAGATTACTTAGAATCAAGGCAATGCAATATGTGTATGCCTTCCAACAGTGTAAAAAATCAAATTTACAACTCGCGCTTGACCTCATAGATGAGTATTTTCAGCCTGACCTCAATTCTATGCAAGTCCAAGACAAGCCTTTACTTATTGCCCAAAAAAAACTTGCTCAAGATATTTTTTCTGAAAGCTATCAATCACCAGCAGGGCGCATCTTGCAAACAGACAGAGAAGTAGATGAAAAAGTTCGTAGAAGTGTAGAAACAGCTATCAAGTATTACCATAATCAGGTCAAGAAAGATGCAGAACGACTCCAAGCCGAAATCATGCAAGGTGTGGAGAACCTGTTTGATAATTATATGTTGTTAATGCAGTTGATAGTGGAACTGGCTGATTTTGTGGAAACTGATTCGACAGAAAGGCAGAAACGGACTTTGACCAAGACAGCATTGGTTTTTGAGCATGAACTCAAATTAAAAAATAACCAGATTGTAGCTCGAATCAAAAATTATGAGGCTTTTCAGAACGAATTTGTCAGACGTAACCTCAAATGGAATCCTGATTTGGTGCGCCAGTGGTTCAGGTTTTTGCAAAAAGAAGAGGCTTATAAAAATTACTGTCATTTGGCAAGCTCTACTCTCGAACTTGATATTGAGATGGTAAATCATATTTTGAAAAATTTTATTCTCAAAAATGAATTGATTGATGCGTATTTTGACGAGCAGGACATCAACTGGCACGAAGATAGGTCTATCATCAAAAGTATGGCTAACAAAACGTTGAAAGCCTTGTGCGAAGATACTGCTACTGCGCTTTACGAACTTTCGCCAAACTGGGAAGATGACAAAGAATTTTTTAGGGATTTATTTGCGAATTGTATCAAGGATTTGGGGAATTATGAAGCACTTATTGCTACAAAAACGCAGAACTGGGATGTGGAACGCATTACGGCAATAGACAAAATTTTGCTGGAAATGGCACTCAGTGAGATGACACATTTTCCAAGTATTCCTGTCAAGGTTTCGATAAATGAATACCTTGAGCTATCCAAAATTTATAGTACACCCAAAAGTAATACCTTTATCAATGGTGTGTTGGACTCGATTTCGCAGGAATTGATACAAGCTGGGAAAATTAAGAAAAGTGGTAGGGGCTTGCTCGATAATCAGTAAGGGAACTTTCAAACTAAAAATAATGTACTGCATTTGTGATGCTTAGTAAGGGCTACTTTTCTGTAGGAATAGGCTTAGAATGAAGCAGATAAATCAAAAACTTTAGTATAAATCAATATGAAAAAAGGAGAAAGCATTTTAGTAGGTTTTTTAGTGGGCGCGCTAACAGGCATTTCTTTTGGCATTTTGTACGCGCCAGAAAAAGGAACGCAACTTCGCCGTCGCCTGAGCTATCGATTGGACAAATACCGCAATATTTTGGCGGGAGTGATGGAGCAATTAATAGAAACAAGGGAAAAAATGGTCAGCACTGCCAAGGTGGAGGAGAAAAAACGCAAGGAGGAGATGATAGAAAAAGCAGAAAAATTGATGACCGAAATTGACGATTTGAGCCTCAAAATTAAATCAAGAGTAAATTAACGAATAACATGATGAAAAATTTTTTGTCAATATCTGTTTTAGTGGTGGCAGTGATGTTATCGTCCTGCGACCCAAAGAAGGCGGCTGTATCAGAAGAAAGCACCAATGCGGCTACATCTACGGCGGCAGTCCCAACGAGCAATGAAAGCCAAACAACGCCCACACCTACGGCGGCAATGGCTAAATTTGAGTTTGTAGAAATGCAGCATGACTTTGGCAACCTCAAAGAAGGCGATATTGTAAAGCATATTTACAAGTTCAAAAATGTAGGCGACGCACCCTTGGTCATCAGCAATGTGCAAGTTCAGTGCGGCTGTACCACGCCAAGCTATACCAAAACGCCCGTTCCTCCAAATGGCGAAGGCACGATAGAATTGCAGTTTGATAGCTCCAACAAGTCAGGACCTCAGCACAAAACGGCTACGGTCATGGCAAATGTAGAAGGTGGGCAGTCTATGCTGGTGCTTACGGCTGTTGTAGCAGCTAAACCCAAAATTGATGGACCGTTCTTGAAGCAATAAACTATATTTGATTTTAAAATCACTGTAACTGTCAGGAACTATTTTCTGACAGTTACAGTGATTTTTTTATATCCAAACCCACCCCCAAACCTACCAAAGTATCATATTTTTCTTCATTACAGGCGCGCAGTGCATTTTCCATTTGCTTTTTCCAGAGGCTAATATTCTCATTTTCAGCTATCTCTATGCTGTCCAATATGTTTTTGACATCACTGTACTCGAAAACGGTGAATAACCTGAACTGTACCAAATAAGGATTTAATTGGGCTATGTCTGCCTCTGTCAAGGCAAATTGGTGATGATTTTCAACTATAAGTGTGTGATTTTCAAGGTTTCCTATTATTTCAGCTTTGGGTAGGCTAAACCAAAGCGTTGTGCCTTTTTGCAAATCTGAAACCACGCCAATTTGTCCGCAATGTGCCTCCACTGCTATTTTGCAAAAGTGAAGCCCCAAGCCTGTTGCTGCGATAAGCCCTGATTTACGCGACTCCACTTGGCTAAATTTGTCAAAAATATAATTTAACTTTTCTTGTGGGATACCTGTCCCTGTATCCTCAACGGCAACTCCCACAAAATCAGCAGGAAGTGCAACGGGTAAGGTGCTTGAAAGTGTAATTTTGCCATTGTTGGGCGTGTATTTGATGGCATTGGTGAGCAGGTTAATGAATACTCGATTCAGGATTTCTGCATCTGCTCTTACGTACAAGCAAAGTGGGATGTTATTTTTTACACTCAAAGACTTACGCTGAATCAATAAATCAACTTCGGCAATCGCCTGATTAACAAAGCTATGCAAATGAATATCTGCCAAATTGAGTTGGAATTCTGCTTTTTCAAACTTTTGTACGTCCAGCATATTCATCACCATATTGAGCATTTGCTTACCCGCTTGCACGACTTCCGTTTTTTCGCCCAACCCCAAAATCGTATTCAAGGGATTTTTTAAGTCATGGACAATCATACTGGTCATTCCTTCTTTGAAATCGCCTAATGCTTGCATTTGCTCATTGGCAACTCTCAATTCCTCGATGGCATTGTTTAGCTTGGCAGTGCGTTCGTTTACTTTATCCTCCAAATCAATATTTTGTACCTGAATCAACCTCAAATTTTCTACCTGTGCTTGCTCTTTTTCAACCTTTAATACATTGATTTTGTATGCCAAAGCAAAGGAAAGCACGACCAGTTCCCACGCCGAGCCAATATGCAGAAAATAATCTACGAGAGGTGAAAAATAAGGAATAATGCCTTTGCCAAACAAAATATGCGCCGTAAGCCCTATTTCAAGCCCAACAAAGGCTATCAGGTAGTAAAGCGCAGGCTTGTAGCCTTTTCGATAAATGAGGAAAGCAAGCACTAAATAAATATAAATAGGCAGTAACGCGCTGGACTGCATGGAAAGGAAAGCAATGTGCCTGTAGCCGCTAAAGCCAATGATGATATTCAGAATATTCCAACTCACTACCACATAAACTAATTTGCGCGTCCAAGGGTAGTATTTGCCCATTTGCATAAAGTTAAATGCAAAGGTGCTGCCTAAGCCAACGGAAATAGAACCAGCTAAGAAGGAATATTTGCGTAAAAACCAATCCCAATCGCCCAAAAAATAGTTTGAGAAACCCTGTGTATGAGCAAAAGAAAGTACGAAAGCGAAACTAAAACCTACATAGTGCAGGTAAGAAACATCTTTGGTGGTGAGAAAAAGGGAAAAATTGTAAAACAGCATGATGAAAACGATACCAAAATAGATGGCATTCCACCACACTCTTTGGTTATTATATTCGTAAAGTGCCTGCAAATCACCCGCTTTGAGGTCTAAGGTAAGCGTTTCGTCGTCTAAGACACGTAGATAAATCTCTCGTGTAGCGGGCGGGAGTTCGAAAACAAAAGAGGTTGAATAGAGTTCTCTTGGTTCGGAATAGTCAATATTGCCAGATTTTTTTGCTTTGAGGAGTTTGTTTTGTGCATCAAAAGCGTAAAATTCTATGCTATCTATGCTGGGATTGGTGAGTTGGAGAAAACATTTTTCATCAGTAAGATTTTGTATGCTCAATTTTATCCAGACGGCGGCGGTCGTAGTCGCAAGTGCAGGCACGTCAGCCTGGGCGAGGGCAAATTGCTGTTGAATAGTGGGTGAAACTATTTCCTTGATGCTAATATTCAGGCTATTATCTTCATAAATAAGCATATTCCTTCCTACATTCACCCATTCTTTTTCTTGCTGAATCACCACGACTTGAGAAAAAACATGGGCGAAAGGCAGGAACAATAAAAAAGAGAAAATAAGAATCCGCCTATTCATAAATTGTTTTATTGGACAAATAAACGATATTTCGTTCTATAAATTCATCAATTCTCCATATTTTTCTTCATTACAAGCGCGCAGTGTATTTTCCATTTGTTTTTTCTCTATGGAATTTTTTTACCCAAAAAATGGTTAAATTTGTAAATAAAAATAATCAAAATGCCTGAATCATTACTTCATCGTGTTAGCATAGACCCTCAAATTTGTAACGGGAAGCCTATTATCAGAGGCAAGAGAATTACAGTACAAACTATTTTGGAGTTTCTGAGTGCAGGAGATACACCAGAAGAAATCCTCTACCAATATCCTTCTTTGGAAAAAGAAGATATTTCTGCTTGTTTACAATTTGCTGTTGTTCTTATGAGCAGAAACTACACAATTCGTACATTAAATACTGCTCAATATGCCGCCTAAGTTTCTAATTGATGCTAACTTACCCTACTATTTTTTGATGCTAACTTACCCTACTATTTTTCTTTGTGGAAAGAGAGTGATTTTATACATCAAAAAGATATAGATGACACATGGAAAGATGCACAAATTTGGGAATATGCCAAAGAAAATAACCTCACGATTATTACCAAAGACAGTGATTTTTCTGATAAAATATTGCTATATGCTCCTCCGCCCAAGGTAATTCACATTAGATTTGGAAATATGAAGATGAAAGATTTTTTTTATTTAATCACTGAAATCTGGGAAGAAATAAAAGTAATGAATGGACAAAACAAGTTAGTAAGTGTTTTCAAAGATAGAATAGAAGGAATTAACTAAAAAAATGCCAAGTCAAAAACTTCAGTCAATCAAATAAATAATTCGTTTATCTTAACTATAAATTGTATTTTCACGTAATATTCCCAAAACTCAGCAATTCTCCATATTTTTCTTCATTACAAGCGCGTAGTGCATTTTCCATTTGTTTTTTCCAAATCGCAATATTCTCTGTGTGTATATCTTCTATTTCGTCCAACACTTCTTTTACATCACTGTATTGATAAACCGTTAGTAATAAAAGTTGGGATAAATAGGGGCTAAGTAACTCTTTTTCTGAGGGTAAAAGAGTTACTTTTTCCGTTGTCAAGCTATTTGTATCTTCTTCTGTCAATGACGTAGCTGTGCCTTCATGTATTTCGCCCAAAGGAATACAAAACCAAAAAGTTGCGCCTTTGCCCTCTGCTGACTGCGCCCCAATCTGCCCCTGATGTGCCTCAACTGCCATTTTGCAGAAAGCAAGCCCCAGCCCTGTGGAGTGGACTGAGCCTAATTTCATGGGTTCTAACTGAATAAATTTGTCAAAAATAATACCCAACTTATCCTCTGCAATCCCACCACCTGTATCAGAAACAGCAACCGTAACGGAATTGGGAGGTGTCGCAACAAAAGTAGGATTTATATAAAGCCTTATTTTCCCATTATTAGGTGTATATTTGATGGCGTTGGTCAGCAGATTGACCATCACGCGTTCCATCATTTCTGCATCTACTTTTACATTGATATTGGTGGGAATCTCATTGACAATGTTCAAAGACTTTCTTTCTATCAGCAGACGGACTTCGTTTAGCGAATTGTAGGTGAGTTTGATGAGCCTTTGGGTCGAGATGGAAAGTTTAAATTCAGTAGCCTCAAATTTTTGTACGTCCAAAATATTCATGACCATGTTGAGCATCTGACGCGCCGCCTGTAATACCTCTTGCTGCTCTGACAAGCCCAAAATCGTGTTTAATGGATTTTTGAGGTCATGGACAATCATATTAGTTAGCCCTTCTTTGAATTTGCCCAAGTCAATTAGTTGTCCATTTGCGTTTTTGAGTTTATCCGTTTGTTTTTCTAAAATCACTTTTTGGGAATTCATAATACGCACATTATCAGCCAAGTGCTGATTTGCATTTTCCAGCTCGATGGTTCGTTCTTTCACTAATTTTTCCAGCACTCCTTGCTGTTTTCTTATTTGACTGACGCGCGATTTATAAAGCGTAAACGCAAGCAAAAGCAAGGAGAGTATTGCCAAGCCCACAAACCACCAAGTTTTCCAAAAAGGTGGAGTAATCGTAATTTTTATTTTGGTGATGCCTTCCTCGTTCCACACACCGTCGCCATTGGTTGCCTTAATCGTCAGTGTATAGGTTTTGGGCGAGAGATTGGTATAAGTTGCATACGGGCGCGATGCGTCAGTCTGATTCCACTCCGTATCAAATCCCTCCATTTTGTACTTGTACTTAATTTTGTTGTGATTACTAAAATCTAAGGCGGTAAACTCAAAACTAAAAATGGACTGCTGGTACGAAAGTATAATTTCTTTGGTTTCAAAAATGGTCTGTTTTAAGATTTGGTCTTCGCCATAGTGATTGACCGACTTGCCCGCCAACTGAAAATCAGTAACGACAACCGAAGGCTTAAATTTTCTTCTGCTCATTTTTTCAGGAAAAAACGCATTGAAACCATTGATGCCTCCAAAAAACATTTCTCCTTTACGGTTTTTATGGAAAGCATTGAGATTGAACTCGTTGTTTTGTAAGCCATCACTGATGTCAAAAGTCTGCACTTGCTTGGTGCGCTTGTCAAACTGCATAATTCCCTTGTTGTTGCTCAACCACAGATGCTGGCTACTGTCCTCTAAAATGCCATAAATCACCTCGTTAGGAAAGCCATCTTTTTTTCCAAAATTTGTAAAATCATTGGTCTGTGTATCAAAACGCGCCAGTCCGCCACTTGTCCCTACCCAAACCGTTTCCTCTGTGTCTATGTAAATGGAGGTAATTCTCTCGTTGGGCAGGCTACGCGCATCTCCCTCCTTGGCTCTATATGACTTTACTTGCTGGCTTTGTGGGTCATACACCCGAAGCCCTCCGCCCTGCATACCAAACCAAATATTGCCCTGCTTGTCTTCAGCAAAACAAGTTATTGTGGTGATTCCCAGTGTATTAGCCTGTGTGGTGTCTTGGGTAGGGAAAAGCGTAGTCAATTTTTTTCTATCGCTGTCCCACACACTCAATCCCGCTATCATGCCAATCCAAAGGTTATTTTTGCTATCACAAAATATACTTCTAACCTGCTTAGAGGGCAGATGTGGGGCTGTAGAATCTTTTGGGTTAAATAACAAACGGTTTTCGAATTGGTCTTGGACATACTCAAAAAGCCCTCCAAAAGTGGCAACCCACACTGTCCCTTTTTTATCTTGGCAAATATCAATCGCAAATCGGTAGGGTGAATTTTTGTAGTCTTCGATATTACTAATGCCATCATATTCGAATCGAGGTTTTCGGAATACCCCTTGCGCCCGTTCGCGAGGCGTAGCAAGGTTTACGCCTTCTTGGGAGGTACAAACCCATAAATTTTCGTCGCGGTCTTCAAAAATCCGCCGTATCGAGTTGTGGCTCAGGCTATTGGGATTACTGCTATCATGCCAGTAATGCAAAAACTGATTGCGTTTCCAAAGGTCAAAATAATTGACACCACCATTAATCGTTCCCACCCACAAAACGCCTGATTTGTCTTCAAAAAGTGTATATAACTCATTGATAGTGATGCTTTTGTGATTTGTATCTTTTTTTTGAAAACTAATAAAATAATCATCTCCGTTTTCAGTAGGTTGTAATAAATTGAGTCCGCCCTTCTCCGTTGCTATCCATAGCTCTCCTGTAGAGCTTTCTATCACCGCATTTACAAAATCACTTGCTAAGGTATTAGGAATTTCCCTATCGTATTTATAATGTGTAAAATGTTGATTTTTAGCATCAAATAGATTGAGTCCACCTCCATAAGTTCCCACCCATATTTTTTGGTTTTTGGTGATACAAATGCTCGATACCTCATTGGAACTGAGGGAAGTAGGATTATTCGCTTGGTGTTCAAATAGCGTAAGACGGGCAAGTGGAGCATCAATGACCGCCAAACCAGTGTACTGTAAAGCAATGTACAAATTGCCCTCTTGGTCTTGGGCAATACTTCGCACCAGTTGGTTTTGCAAAACTTTGCTTTCTTGGATAGGAAATTTGTGTATAAAGCTACCTGATTTTCTGTCAAATAATTTTAGCCCATTTCCTGCAGTCCCTACCCACAAATTACCTTGCTTGTCCTCGAAGATGCAGGCAACTCTTCCCAAATCCCCGCCCAGCTCATCTTTAAGAAAGCACTTAAAAGTTTCAGTTTTGTAGTCAAAAAGAGCCAATCCTTTCAGCGTTCCCACCCACAGATTGTCTTGCTTGTCAGCATAAACCGCAGAGGTAAAGTTGTTGGGGAGAGATTTTTCATTGCCTATTTCGTGGTAATACTTGACCAGCTTATGCCCGTCAAAGCGGTTGAGTCCGTCCGTAGTCCCAATCCAGATAAACCCATGTTTGTCTTGGGCAATACCATAAACAGAACTCTGCGAAAGTCCGTTTTCGGTAGTTAATTTCTCAAAACGAATTTCCTGAGCTTTTGCGCTGCCACTAAGTACAAATAATAAAAAAAAGAAGAACCCCCCCTGTAATTTCCTGAAAGTCATGTAATAAAAGAATATTCTCCATTAAATAAATATGAGATGTAAAACAAAAAACTGTTCCAGAACCAATTTTCCAGAACAGTTTTTTCGTGGGTACTTAGCAGTTTGCTTAGTCCCAGCGCAATCTCTCGCCGACTTCTTCTTCAGCTTCAGCCTCTACCCCTACTTCTATATTTTCTTCCTCAACTCTATCAAATTGGGAAAAATCAAAGTCAGGCATCAAATCCTCTTTTACGTGTTCGATAGTTTCATTGAGTGCTTCCAGAAACTTAGCAAAATCTTCCTTATAAAGAAAAATTTTATGCTTTTCATAAACAAAACCATCTTCTTTAAAGCGTTTTTTGCTTTCAGTGATAGTCAAATAATAATCATTAGAACGTGTGGACTTTACGTCGAAGAAGTACGTTCTTTTACCAGCTCTTACTCTTTTTGAGTAAATTTCGTCTTTTGCTCTGTCTTTGTTCTCTTCCACTTTCCTATTAATTTAGTTTATTACGGCAGTAAAATTAGGGCTTTTATTCTTTTAAAAAAAAACAAAAGAAGGTAAAATTTTTGTTAAAATTTCTATTAAACCTCTATTTTACTGATTATCAGAAAATTATAAACAAAGAAGTTTTTATAAAAAGCCCTTAGTTTGGATTTGAAGCGTGTGCTTGCCTCACTGCACCAAATACACGCTACTCGCCCTAATGTACGCCTCTTGGTCTTTCCACTTGACCTTGTACCAGACATCAGTTTGGTCTGTAATCATCACACAATCACCTCTTTGTAGCGTATTGACCAGTTCTCCGCCTGCCGAAGGAAAGTTCATCAGAAAAACCTTGTCGTTTTTTACAATCCCTTTTTTGAGGTCTATCCCATAATAATTAAAAAGCAAAAAGAAAATAGCCAATGCAAAACTTAGCGCAATAGAAGGGTACAAAATGTCTTTCCCTTTGAACTTCCGATATACAAGATACGCCAAAAATAAAATAAAAACACTGAAAACAAATGCAATTATCACCACTTGATTCTGCCGATAAAGAGCCATCAAGTATTCTACATCATTGGTTTCGTAGCCACTGAGTTTATTTTTTGCTGCTAACTCCGATATTTTGTCCAGCACCTTTTGCTCTGGATTGTAGGCATAATAAGTATTGAGATAGTAAAGCGCAGAGGCATAGTCGTCCATGCCTTCTTTGATGTACGCCATTTGTAGTAACATTCTGTATGTGAAGTATTTATCCTTCGTAAGCACGTCGTCAAATAGCTTGAAAGACTCTGTATATTTGCGCTGTTTGAACAGAGAATCTGCCGTTCTGACCTTTGCAAAATAGTCTTGTGCTGTTGCCGTATTTACGCCCAAAATGACGACAGATGAAAATAAAACAAATAAAAAAAAGCGAGAGGTTTGCATTTGATTGTTTTAACTATTAATTTTGCACCGCAATTTAGGGTTACACCTTATTAAAGTACAAAATTAATGTTTTTTAGTTGTAATTAATAATTTGTAATTCGTAATTAATGTTAAGATTTCGTAGCTCAGTCGGTAGAGCATTACACTTTTAATGTAGGGGTCCTGGGTTCGAGCCCCAGCGGAATCACGGATTTTAGTATCAAAAAGCGCACGTGGCGAAATTGGTAGACGCACTACTTTGAGGTGGTAGCGGGAGTTACATCTTGTGGAAGTTCGAATCTTCTCGTGCGCACAAAATTTTTTAAGTAATAATTTTGCTATTCACTTGTTTAATCTGTTTTTTATTACGACCTTTGCAGTCCCAAATCGTAAGTCATAAACTAAATGATTATAAGTCAGTCATTATTTATTACTTAGTTATTTAGAAAAACAAGATTCCGTAGCTCAGCCGGTAGAGCATTACACTTTTAATGTAGGGGTCCTGGGTTCGAGCCCCAGCGGGATCACAGAAAGTAGATAGGTCATTTTAGACTTACCTACTTTTTTTTGCATATCGCTTTTTGCAAGTGAGGCAAATTGGTGTATATTTGTTGAAAAAACACAAATATGGCACTGAAAAACTTTATGTCCTTGTTCTTTGTTCAAGAAGAAAAAAGCACACAACCCGAAAATAAGCCTGATAATCAAGCAAATAAAAATGTACCGCCGCCGATAAAACAACAAAATACGCCACCTCCCATTCCCACAGACGCGAGCATAGACCAACGTATTTTTGATTCCTTGCAAATGGCCCTTTCCAATAGCAATATGGAAGGCTACGATTATATGGAGTTCAAAAACGCCATTCAGAGCTTGGCGGGCATCATTCCTGACGAAGCCATGCGCTTTAAGTCTGCTTTTGCGACCGTTGCGCCAATGGGCGTTACTGTCCAAAAATTGATGGAAAGTGCCAAATATTATAAAAATGTGCTTTTGCAAGAGCAAGATAAATTTAATCAAGCACTTAGCAATCAGATAGATACGAGTGTAGGCGCAAAGCAAAAACAGTCTGATGACCTCAAAGTGATGATGCAGAAGAAAACCGAAGAAATCCAACGACTTACGCAGGAAATAGAGGCGCACCAACAAGAAATAGGTCAGTTAGAAGGACAGATTAGCGAGGTAGTCGTCAAACTCGAAGCCACTAAAAATAACTTTGACTACACACTCCATACAGTTGTGAATCAGATGGATACAGATTTGATAAGTATGGAAAAGCACTTGCTTGGGTAGTAGAAATCAAGATATTTGATGCCAGTAAGTAAACAAACGCAATTTCATCTTTGTCTGCGCTGGAATACACCAAAACAGGACTTTGGAGCTTTTTGCACTGCACAGAGGTCTGTAAATTTGTTACACTATTAAGCCAAAAATTACAAGTTATCTAATCATTTTTCCTTATCTTTGAGGATAAAATCAAGCTATAAAAGATGAAAAAATTAACTTTTAAAGAACTTACACTTACCAAAATTGAAAAATCATTTGGTTTAAAGCAAGTAAAAAAATGCGCCTTGTTGCAAGCATGGGAAAATGAACCAACAGCAATTTCCGATTATGAAAAACAAATTTTGGGAGATTTGCAAGAGGGCATCATCAGGGCAGGCAAGGCATGGAACGAAACAGAGTTAGAAAACAAGTTTATTAGCCCACTTATCACTTTTGCGAAAATTGATACAGACGAATTTGGGTATTTTTTAGAAAGACCGCTGCAAGCAAGCATAGGAGAGTATGAACTTTCGGGCATTGTAGATGGCATAATTGCCACAGGTATCAGAGAGCCAGATATTCCCTTTTTCTGTATGCACGAATACAAGCGGAGTGTGGATAACGAAGGCAATCCTGATGCCCAAGCCTTAGCTGCTATGCTCGTCGCCAGAGAACAGAATAACAACAGCAAGCCTATTTACGGACTTTATATTGTAGGGCTGATTTGGAATTTTATGGTTCTCAATGCCAATGAATACTGCATTAGTAAAAATTACGACTCCTCACAAGAAGCTATTTTTGATATTTTCCGAATGATGAAAACCCTGAAAATCATTATTCAGACCAAACTTTTATGATTTCGCAAAAGCAAGAGTTTTTGAATATATTTCAAGTATTCAAGCCGTTGTTTGTGTTCTCATAAACAACATTTGCTATGAAAAACAGCTTTTACAAATTAGCAGATTATTCTGAAATATTAAAATCTGTATATTTATTTTAATTTATTGATTATCAATGCAAAACTATTATTAAATAAAATATCTACGAGGGCAAATTACTTGCAAAAAAGCATTACAAAATTTTCGCATTTTCAAACCCATTAATCTTAATTTACTCTATCTTATTTTCCCCTTCAAAAACATCGCGGTATGGTTGTTTTCTAATTTTATCATTTGCTCTGGCGTTCCTTCGAAGCAGAGATTTCCACCCGTTTCGCCGCCTTCGAGTCCTAAGTCTATAATCCAGTCAGCGCACTTGATGATGTCCATGTTATGCTCTATGATGATTACGCTATTTCCCTGATTTACAAGGGCATTGATAGCGGCAAGTAGCTTGTGAATATCGTGAAAGTGCAAGCCTGTGGTTGGTTCATCAAAAATAAACAAAATGCCTTCGCTTTCTACATTGCCTCTACCCAAAAACGAAGCCAGTTTGACGCGCTGCGCCTCGCCACCAGAAAGTGTGTTGGACGACTGCCCCAGTTTTACATAGCCCAAGCCCACCTCGTCAAGCGGGCGTAGGCGTTCGCGCACCGCAGGAAGGTCTTTGAAAAAATCCATACTTTCGGTAATGGTCATGTCCAGCACCTCTGCAATACTTTTTTCTTTGTAGGTGATGTCCAGCACCTCTTGCTTGAAACGCCTGCCTTTGCAGTTTTCGCACGTCAGGTAAATATCTGCCATGAACTGCATTTCTATCTTGATTTGCCCTTCGCCTTGGCAGGCATCACATCGCCCGCCATCTACGTTAAAAGAGAAAAAACCAGCCTTGTAGCCGCGCTGTTTGGCAAGGGCTTGGTCGGCGTAAAGCTGACGAATATGGTCATAGACCTTGATGTAAGTTACTGGATTAGAACGCGATGACTTACCAATAGGGTTTTGGTCGACAAACTCTATTTGCTTTATTTTCTTCAAATCTCCACTCAATTTGTCCAGCTTGCCGCTTTCCTCTCCACTACCGCCGCCCAGGTGCTTAGAAAGGGCAGGAAACAATACTTTTTTTATCAAAGTCGACTTTCCAGAACCACTTACCCCAGTGATAACTGTCAGTACGCCCAAAGGAAACTTGACAGTGAGGTTTTTCAAATTGTTTTCTCGTGCGCCCGCGACCTCTATGTAGTTTTTCCATTTTCTTCTGATTTTGGGAATTGCAATCTCCTGACTACCATTGAGATAGCGCGCCGTCAGGCTCACATTGTCTTTCAAAATTTCCTGAAAAGTGCCTTGGAAAACCAAATGCCCGCCATGCGCGCCTGCTTCGGGACCAATGTCTATGATTTGGTCAGCCTGCCGCATCACCTCCTCCTCATGCTCTACCACAATGACCGTATTGCCCAAGTCGCGAAGCGTTTTGATGACCTCGACCAAGTTTTGTGTATCGCGCGGGTGCAAGCCAATGCTCGGCTCGTCCAGAATATACATAGAGCCAACCAGCGCACTTCCCAGTGAGGTAGCGAGCTTAATACGCTGAAACTCACCCCCCGAAAGAGTAGAAGTGAGGCGGTTCAGCGTCAAATAACCCAAGCCTGTCAGTTCCAAATATTGCAAGCGATTCTGAATTTCTATCAAAATTCGTTTCGCTACTTTCTCCTCATACTCAGTCAGTTGCAGTTCTTTGAAAAAAGCAGACATTTTGTCTATGGGTTTTAACACCAAATCGACGATAGATTTTTCCGCAATTTTTACGTACTGTGCGTCCTTGCGTAGGCGCGTGCCTTTGCAGTCAGGGCAAACCGTTTTGCCTCTGTACCTTGATAGCATGACGCGGTATTTTATCTCGTGAACATGGCTTTCCAAAAACTTAAAAAAATCATTCAAACCATAAAAATGCGAATTGCCTGTCCACAGTAATTCTTGCTCATCTTTGGTCAATTCCGAATACGCGCGGTGAATTGGGAAGTCAAAATGAATCCCATTTTTCAGCAAAGGTGTGAGCCAGTCTTCGCGCATTTTGTCCGTTTTCCAAGGCGCAATCGCACCTTCATAAACTGATAGTGTTTTGTCAGGAATCACCAAATCAGGGTCAATGCCCAGTACATTGCCAAAGCCTTCACATTTTTTGCACGCACCGTAAGGATTATTGAACGTAAACAGATTCACACTTGGCTCCTCGAAGCTGATGCCATCAGCCTCAAATTTGTCCGAAAAAGTATAGATTTGCCCATTTGCCAAGGCAATTACACAGTTGTCTTCTCCTTCATAAAAAGCGGTTTGGATAGAATCTGCCAATCGATACTGGAAATCTTCATCATCGCGCTTCACTGAGTTGCGGTCTATTAAAATATAGCAAAAGGTCTGATGTTCTTTTTTACTTGTTAATTCGTTCAGTTCCTCCTCTATAAATTTGACTTCGCCTGCGGTTTGATTCAAATGATTTTCAGGGGCTTCGTTGGCTAACAACTTTTGGATATACAAGCGCGTAAATCCTTTTTGCAGTAATATTTTTAGCTCGTCTTGGTAGGTGCGGTTATCTTTCACATTTAGGGGCGCAAGCACCATAAACTTCTCATTTTCAGGAAATTCCAATACAAAATTCACGACATCAGTTACTGTATCTCGCTTTACAATTTTTCCAGAAACAGGCGAATACGTTTTGCCAATTCGTGCAAAAAGCAACTTCATATAATCGTAAATTTCAGTCGTTGTCCCCACCGTAGAGCGCGGATTGCGGGTATTGACCTTTTGCTCAACGGCAATCGCAGGAGAAACGCCTCGAATATACTCCACTTCGGGTTTTTCCATTCTCCCCAAAAACTGTCGCGCATACGCGCTCAGGCTCTCCACGTACATTCGCTGCCCTTCGGCAAAAAGTGTATCAAAGGCAAGAGATGACTTCCCCGAACCCGATAAACCAGTGATAACCACTAATTTATTGCGAGGAATAGCCACACTCAAATTTTTCAAATTATTTACTTTTGCGCCTTTGATGATGATATATTGTTTGGGAGAAAGCAAGTCAATATTTTCCATAGTAGGAATTGAGAATTAGGAATGAAGAACCTGGTATTTTGGAATTTTTAATTGCCCAAAGGTATGATTTTAGATTTATAATTACAAAATTAGGCTGTTTTTTAAATTTTTAATGAAAATACGGTGAAATAATAAATAAAAAATTTAACATTTTGAAAAGAATTTGCACTTTATATTTTGATGTCTGAAAAGTTTTATCTTTGTTTGACAAACTAATAGACTTCTTGCGAAAGTAACCCTTCATCCCTCTCAAAAGGAGAGGGTAAGGCGACCGTCGCACGGGTGAGGCAATAAAAAACACTTTTGCAAGAAGTCCAACAAAACAATCATAGAACGACATCACTATTTAATCATTCAAGGCATTGAAAATCAATAAAATATTAGTTGCCAATCGCGGGGAAATCGCTTTGCGCGTCATGCGCTCTGCACGCGAAATGGGCATCAAAACGGTGGCTATTTTCAGCGAGGCAGACCGTTTTTCGCCTCATGTCAAGTATGCTGACGAAGCCGTTTGCGTGGGTGCGCCGCCTTCCGCGCAGTCTTACCTCCAAATGGACAAAATCATCGACATCGCCCTGCGCCTCCACGTAGACGCGATTCACCCTGGCTATGGTTTTCTCTCCGAGCGTGCTGCTTTTGCTGAAAAAGTAGCAAACGCGGGGCTGATTTTTATAGGACCTTCGGCACATTCTATCGAGGTGATGGGGAGCAAAATTGGGGCAAAAAATGCCGCTGCCAAGTTTGGGATTCCCCTCGTTCCAGGGCTAAAAGAGGCAATTACGGACATTCCAGAAGCAAAGAAAAAGGCGTTGGAAATAGGCTACCCCATTCTTATCAAGGCGAGCGCGGGCGGCGGCGGCAAGGGCATGAGAATTGTAGAAAATGAAGCGGAATTTGATGAGCAGATGCAACGCGCAATTAGTGAAGCTACAGCAGCTTTTGGGGACGGCTCTGTCTTTATCGAGAAATTTGTAACTTCACCCAAACATATTGAAATTCAAATACTTGGCGACCAACATGGCAACGTGATTTATCTTTTTGAACGAGAATGTTCCATTCAGCGCAGGCATCAAAAGTTAGTAGAGGAAGCACCTTCGTCCTGCCTCACGCCCCAAATTCGCAAGGCAATGGGTGAATGTGCAGTGCTGGCAGCAAAAGCCTGCGATTATTACAGTGCAGGAACGGTGGAGTTTGTAGTTGATGACCAGTTGAATTTTTATTTCTTGGAAATGAACACGCGTTTGCAAGTAGAACACCCTGTTACTGAGCTAATTACAGGCATAGATTTGGTCAAACAGCAAATTTTGATTGCAGAAGGTAAGCCACTGACTATCAGGCAGGAAGACTTGCAGATTCAAGGTCATGCAATAGAAGTTCGTGTCTGTGCCGAAGACCCCGCCAATAATTTCTTGCCCGAAGTGGGAAAATTGCACAAATATAAACCGCCCAGAGGCGTAGGGATTCGTGTAGATGACGGCTTTGAGGAAGGCATGGAAATTCCGATTTATTATGACAACATGATTGCCAAACTGATTACCTACGCAGGCACGCGCGAAGAAGCGATTAAGCGCATGGAACGCGCCATTGACGAGTTCCAAATCACTGGTATTCAGACTACTTTGGGCTTTTGTAGGTACGTACTTGGGCATGAACAATTTTTGAGTGGAAAGTTCAATACCAAGTTTGTAGAAAAATATTTTAAACCCGAAAATTTGGTAAGCGCACCGCAAGCGGACGAGGAAAAAATAGCGGCGGCTTTGGTGGGTAGCTTGCTGGAAAGTAATGGAAATAAAAATGAGGCAAATAATTCCTCACCCCAACAGTCTGTAAATCAAAGTAACTGGAAAGGCAGAAAATATGCGTAATTACTTTTTAACCTTATTTTTCGTGCTAATAGGCTCTTTATCAGCTTATTCGCAGAGTGTGCGCTTGCGTTCGCCACGACAAACGATAGAAACACATTTAAAATTTCTCTCAGAGGAATACCAAAAAAAGAGCAACGCGTGGAAATATACGTTGTACTCCTCTTACGCGCTGAATAACCCCAATCTGGACGCTGAAACGCGCAAAGACATTCAACAACGCGCCGTTTTGCTACAAGAAATCTATGAAGGACTGGGCGAATATATCATCTTTGATGAAATTTCAGACAACCCAAGCTACACAGACTCAACCAAATACGGCAAAAATGTTTATTACATCACCTCAAGTCTTGGGATTGATATTTATTTGGAAAAAGCAAGTAACGGAAACTGGTACTACTCCAAAGAAACTGTGGAGAATATTCCTGAATTGTATAAAAAAGTATTCCCATTTCATCTCCAAAGGCTGTTTGGCTTGGACATTACCAATACTCAAAAATTTTTGAAACTGTCTGTTTATCAGTACGTTGGCATTGCGCTTTTTTTTCTCCTTGCTTTTTTGCTTTTCAAGATTTTCAAGTTCATCATCAACAAAATTCTTTCTCGACTGTTAAAACAAACCCAAAACAAAGAAGTTTTTGAAGGCTATCTCACCCAAATCGCACGTCCTCTGAGCCTTGCGCTCTTAGTGATTGTCCTTCGCGTGCTGGTGCGGACATTGGAACTGCCTTTGGAATATTCTTATTATATCCAAAACTTTTTCAACATTGCCCAAATCATTTTTTTGACTTATGTAGGCTATAAGTTGGTGAATATCATAGGTTTCTACATGGATACTTGGGCTGAAAAAACAGGAAGTTCACTCAATCCACAGCTCAATGCGCTGCTTAGGAAGGCTTCTCGAATGGTGATTATTTTGATAGGTTTGTGGTTTTTTACTGAAAACATAGGCTGGAACATCACAGGCGTAATTGCAGGCTTGTCTTTGGGTGGCTTGGCGGTCGCGCTCGCGGCACAGGATACCCTGAAAAACGTGTTTGGCTCGATGATGATTCTGGTAGATAAACCCTTCAAAGTGGGCGACTGGATTATAGGCGAAAAATTAGAAGGAAAAGTGGAAGATATTGGCTTTCGTTCTACGCGGATTCGTACTTTTTATAATTCCCTGACCAGTATTCCCAATGCCAAAATCGCCGATATGACCGTAGATAATATGGGTATGAGGCATCTAAGTCGCTATAAAACAAAGATTTCCATTACCTATGACACGCCCCCTGACCTGATTGATGTGTTTGTGGAAGGGCTACGACAGATTGCGCTACAGCACCCGCAGGTGAGTAAGGAAAATGTGCTTATATTTTTGAATGATTTTATGACTTCTTCTTTGGATATTTTTTTTCAGATTCATTTCCTTACTGTCGAAACCACAGACGAGTTTAATGCGCGTCAAGACATTATCCTCAAAATCATTCGCTTGGCGGCACATTTAGAGGTCAAATTTGCTTTCCCTACTTCTTCGCTATATATAGAAAATATACCTGAAAAACAAGCACTTACACCCAAATCTCTCTTGACAAAAGAGGAGTACGAGGCAAAAGTAAAGGCATTTTTAGAAAAGGCGTGAGGGGATTAGCAGCAATAAATAACAATTCTATGCTTTAAAAACATTTTGTTTTTTATGTACCTTTTCCACCAAAGCGTATTATGAAGGGAACAAATGATAAAAAGCAGCATACATGAAAAGTAATTTTAGGCAAATTTTTCCTCTTTCAGCAAGGCTGACAAACTGGCTACTTGTCGTCTTATTGATGGGAGTTGCAGCGGCTTTTAAACTACACTTCTATTTAGCGGGTAATTATTTGCTTATGGGCAGTGATGGTGCTTATTACCCATTGCAGGTACGAAGTCTATTAGCGCATTTGCGATTAGCTCTCCCTGATATGCCTTTGCTTTTTTTGATGGAAGCC
>JAAFJS010000168.1 GCA_013298985.1 Cytophagales bacterium | reverse complement strand
TTGGGTTTACTTTCCCACTCCGCAAGGCGTTGAAGTAAGATTGCTGTTGCTTTTTCTTTGTCCATAATAAGGTGATTTTAATTTTTTTTTGCTAATTTACAAATTATATGCATTTATTCGTACACCCATAGAATCTATGATACCTTAGAAAACTTACTAATCTGGTCTAAATCACAGCTACAAGGCATTACCACTGCTCCCAAAAGGTTAGATGTCCAACAAATCGTTCAGGAAAAAGTAAATTTGTTTAGAAAACAACTCAGAAGCAAAAATATCTCCCTGCTTAACCAAGTTGCGCCTGATTGCTTTGCCTACGCAGACGAAAATCACCTGCGTATTGTATTGAGAAACTTACTGGGCAATGCCGTCAAATTTACTTCCGAAGGTGGGACTATTTCTGTGAATAGTGTAGAAGAAAGCAATTTTGTGAAAATTTCAGTAACAGATACAGGCGTGGGAATGGCTGAGGAAAAGATACAGCATTTATTTTTGGCAGAAAATAACAATACCCAACTTGGTACAAATGGCGAGATTGGTACTGGCTTGGGCTTGTTGCTTTGTAAGGAATTTGTAGAAAAAAACGGCGGCAACATCTGGGTAGAAAGCGAATTGACCAAAGGAAGTTCCTTTTATTTTACGCTACCCAAAGCGTAAGAAAATTAGTGAAGCGTATCAGTTTTTTAAAATAAATAATTACATTTGTAAAAATTTAGGATTAAAAATTAAAGTCTTTATCAAAAGTGTATGTACTTCAAATACATCAAAATAGCTTGGATTAGTTTTGCTTCAATCGTTAGTTTTGCATTGCTCTGGTTTGTGCTGGTGGGTGCAGATTTTTTAGGGCTTTTTGGTGGAATGCCCGAACTGACCAAGTTAGAAAACCCCGAAAGTGAGATTGCTTCCGAGCTATACTCCGCAGATGGCGTATTGCTGGGCAAGTATTTTCGCGAGAACCGAAGCCCAATAGAGCATGACAAAATCTCCCCCAATTTGCTCAAAGCACTCTATGCCACAGAGGACATTCGCTTTGATGCACACTCAGGCATAGATGCCAAAGGCACTTTTGCAGTCATTCCGTCCTTGCTCATGGGCAAGCGCAGGGGGTCAAGCACCATCACCCAGCAGTTAGCCAAAAACCTTTTCAAAACGCGCACCGCCGAAGAGCTGGAAGGCGCGCTTTCTGGTGTTCCTGTCATTAGCTTATTGGTTTCCAAAACCAAAGAATGGATTTTAGCTGTTCAGTTAGAACGTTCTTATACCAAAAAAGAAATCGTTACCATGTACCTCAATACCTCCGAATTTAGCCAAAATGCGTATGGTATTCAGGTTGCCGCCAAGACCTATTTTAATACGTCTGCCGATAGCGTAAACCTCTTGCAAGCCTCCCTGCTGATAGGAATGTTGCAAAACCCAACCTCGTTTAATCCCGTCAGACGACCAGATAGGGCAACACTGAGGCGCAATACAGTCATAGAGCAGATGGAAAAATACGACTTTATTAGCTCAGAAGAAGCAGAAACCATGAAATCTTCTCCACTAAACCTCAATTTGGGTGATGCGGGCGACCACAATGCAGGATTAGCTCCTTATTTCAGGTCATACAGTGCCAAATTCTTGCAGGCGTGGTGCAAAAAAAATGGACATGACCTCTATTCTGATGGATTAAAAATCTATACAACCATAGACTCGCGTATGCAACGCTACGCAGAAGCGGCAATAGATACGCACATACGCAAGCTACAAAAAGAATTTATCGTACACTGGAAAGGACGCAATCCTTGGATAGACGAAAATGGAAAGGAAATCAAAAACTTTTTGGAAATAGCCCAAAAGAAAACAGAACGTTATCGAGAGTTGAAAAGAATGTTTGGCGATGACAGTTTGCGTATCCAAAAAATAATGAATACACCTGTAAAAATGAAAGTTTTTACATGGGACAAGCCTAAGTTAGAGAAAGATACCACCCTCAGCCCCGTAGATTCTATTCGCTACTACAAACATTTCCTCCAAACGGGCATGATGGCGATGGAGGTCAAAACGGGACACATCAAGGCATGGGTAGGTGGTACAAACCACAAATATTTCCAGTACGACCACGTAAAGCAGGGCGCAAGACAGCCAGGCTCTACCTTCAAACCCATTGTTTATGCCACCTCCATCGAGGAGCAAGGTTATTCACCCTGCGAAAGAGTTACAGATATTCCGCGCACCTTTGTATTAGCTACAGGAGGGACATGGACAGCCAAAAATAGCTCTGGCGGCTATTCAGGAGCCTCTTTTACACTTCGACAGGCATTAGCCGCCTCTATCAATACAGTTGCTGCCTACCTAATGGAAAAGCTAAAAGACCCACAAATCGTCATCAGCTATGCCCAACGCTTAGGAATCACCACGCCCTTAGATGCCGTTCCCGCGCTTTGCTTGGGTTCCAGTGATGTTTCTGTCTATGATTTGGTAGGTGCTTATTCTACTTTTGCCAACAAAGGAACTTGGGTAGAACCAAATTTCATTACCAAAATCACAGATAAAAGCGGTAAAAACATTTTTCAGAAAATACCTCAAAAAAAGGAAGTTCTCAGCGAACAAACCGCCTACATTATGACGCACCTGATGCGTGGCTCTAATGAAGATGGTGGCGGAACTGCTTGGGAATTAAGACGTTATAATTTTAAAAAAGACAATGAAATAGCCTCAAAGACAGGCACCACTTCCAATTATTCTGATGGCTGGTTCATGGGTATGAGCAAGGATTTGTCAGTAGGGGTGTGGACGGGCGGCGATGACCGCAGTATTCACTTCCGCACCATTGGCTTGGGTGCAGGCGCGCACATGTCCCTTCCTCCTTTCGCCAAGTTTTTAGAGCAAGTTTACGCCGACCAAGCACTGATGAAGCAACTGAATTACGGCAAAGGGAAATTCCCTAAGCCAGAGCAGCTACGCGTGGAACTGGACTGCACCAAGTACGGCTTCCCTACGCGTGGAGATTCTACAGAATATTTTATCCCTACGGGCAATCCATTGAGGAACGATTTTTGATTTTTGTCTATATTAACGTAAATTTTAAAAAATAAATACGCACAAAAACATGAAAAAACTCATTTATTTATTTCTATTCCTGTTCGCAGTGGCGCAGGCAAACGCCCAAGAAGTAAGTTATTTTGGAGAAAAAATCACAGAAAAAGGAGCTATCGAAGCCGCCAAATTGTCTGCTAAAATGAAAAACAAAAAGACATTGGAAACCAAAGTCAAAGGCACTGTCATTGAAGTTTGCACCAAAAAGGGTTGCTGGATGACCGTAGATGTAGGCAATAACCAAAAAATGCGTGTAACTTTCAAAGATTATGCGTTTTTTGTTCCCAAGGATTGTAATGGAAAAGAAATCGTGATTGAAGGAGTTGCCCAGAAAGAAACCACAGACGTAGCTTCGCTGAAACACTATGCCGAAGACGCAGGAAAGTCCAAAGAGGAAATCGCCAAAATCACCAAACCCAAAGAAGAACTTACCTTTGAAGCAAAAGGCGTGATTTTGAAGAATAAATAAGGACAGAAATGTTAAATTTTTAATCACCTCAGCAGAACTGAGGTGATTTTTGTATGAATGGAGGTTTTATCTTTAACTCACCCCGTTAGTCCGAATTTATAATTTGGACTTCATTAAATGCGAATTTGCAATTCGCATCATTGTACGACTATACATGATTTGCTATCTCCTCCTCAATAAGCATTTGCATTTGCAACCCAGATTTGTCATTTGATTTCTAAACTGCATTTCATGGATTTAAACTTGTTTGCTCAAAATTACTAAAAAATTTACACCTCACCCCTCATTTTCTACGCTTCACCTTCGCAGCAGTTTTATTTTTATCTTTTTTATGTCAATTTTGAAACATCAAAGCAGCAAAAAATAGCCTCTTTGTGAAAAATTTGAGAAGTACAGAAAAAAATCTAAAGATTATTCGTTTTTATGAACACTGTTTAGTAATTTTGCAACGTTAATTAAATGATTTTCGTTAAATACAAATAATTACAATATAAAAATTCCAGATTTTCACATTTTAGATTAAAACATCAACATGGGCGTTTTAGAAAGAAAAGAAAGAGAAAAATTAGAAATACGCAACCAGATTTTAGAGGCAGCAACCGAGCTATTTTTGAAGGAAGGCTTTGACAAAACATCAATGCGAGGTATTGCAGAGAAGATAGAATATAGCGCAGCAACGATTTATTTGCATTTTAAAGATAAAAACGAGATTTTTAAAGCAATACATGACAAGGGTTTTGAAATATTTTTTGGCAAATTAAGTGAATCTCAAAAAATAGAAAACCCCTACATGAGGCTTAGGCGCATGGGAGATTTGTATTTGGAGTTTGCTTTTGAGCATCGTGAGTTTTATGATTTGATGTTTGTCATGCGTGCGCCCGTAGAGGCACGCAATGCAGATGGCAATATAGATTGGATTTGCGGAATGCAGTCTTTCAAGCTATTACAGGCTACAATTATAGAATGTATGGAGAAAGGTTATATGAGAAAAATGGATTTGGACGTAGCTACGGTTACTATTAGCTCACTCATGCATGGCATGGCTTCGTTTTATATCAGAGAAAGATTGGTCATGTACGACCAAAATGTACTCCCTTATCTATTTAAAGATGCTATGGACAATATTATGTATGTTTTCAAAGAAAGCCCCATGACGAGTGCTTTTGCAGAAAATCAAAATTAAAAAAATTTATACTTTTACTAAACACTGTTTATTATTTAAACATTAAATATAATGAATACAATGTTAATTTATCGTCAAATTTATTTATTTATTTACCAAAGTATCAAACTTTCAAAAAGTTTAGTAATTGTTATTACCATTTTGCAAGTGTTATCACTTGCAAAACCATCTGACTTATACGCCCAAACTTCCTTACTTGATACTTACATCAAAGAAGGTTTGCAGAACAATCAGGCGTTGAAACAGCAGCGATTTTTATTGGAAAAAAACCTCTACGCACTGCGTGAAGCAAATACGCTGTTCATGCCTACGGTCAATTTTAACACCACTTACAGCACTGCCACAGGCGGTCGCCGAATCAGTTTGCCCATTGGAGATTTGGTAAATCCTGTGTATGCTACTTTGAATCAACTCACTCAGACTGACCGCTTTCCACAGATTGCCAATACCAATGAGCAATTGATGCCGCACGATTTTTATGATATGAAATTTAGAATCGCTGTGCCTTTGGTGAATGCGGAAATTTATTACAACAAAAAAATTCGCCAAGAACAACTCACCATGCAGCAAGCTGAAATTAATGTGTATAAGCGTGAGTTAGTGAAAGATATTAAATCTGCTTATTTCAAATTTTTGCAAGCAAGCGAGGCAATTACAATTTACCAAAACGCACTTAACTTGCTGAAAGAGAGCCAAAGAGTGAATGAATCTCTGGTAAAAAATGGCATGGCAACCAGCACTGTTCTTTTGCGTTCGCAAAGCGAAATCGGTAAAATAGAGGCACAAATTATGGAAGCACAAAACAACCAGCAAAACGCTGCCGCTTACCTTAACTTCCTTGTAAACAGACCTTTGGAAAGTCCAATTACCATAGATACCGCTTTCAATACCATAAAGACGCAAGTGCCTGAAAATGTAGCCCTTGAAATGGGAAATCGTGAGGAATTGCAGAAAATTAAGGCGGGAATCAATGCCAATCAGCAAGTTGTAAACCTCAATAAAGCATTTTGGATTCCTAAATTAGGCACTTCCTTGGATTTGGGTTCGCAGGGCTTTCACTGGCAGTTCAACGACCAAAATCGCTATACTCTTTTAGGTGTTTCTTTGGATTGGAACTTGTTTGCAAGCGGTCGCAACAAACTGAAAATCAAGCAAGCAGAAATGGATTTGAACGCATTGAATGCACAATATACGCAGGTGGATAATCAACTGCATTTGCAAGTAAAAACGACGGTGAACAATTACCTTTCTGCCTTAGAAATTTACCAAAGTACGCAAGCGCAGGTAGAGTCCGCACAAAAATATTTCAATGATGCTTTCAAACGCTATAAGCAAGGACAAAGCACTCAGATAGAGTACCTTGACGCAAGAAATAACCTGACTTCCGCCCAAATTCAGCAATCTATTTCGCTATACAATGTGTGGGGGAAATTGGCAGAAGTGGAAAGGGTGAAAGCGAGTTATTCGCTGGTTGATTAATGTATTGTTTTATGGTTGAATAGTTAGATTGTTGAATAGTTAAATAATTGAAATATAATTGTTTATGCTTTATTGTTGATTTTATTAGTAATTATTCATTAGTCATTATTAATTCCAAATTTCTAATTCCAGATTAAAATTATGATTGATTTTTTTAAAGAACTTTTTGAATATGGTCATCACTTTAACCAAATGCTGGCAGAGGTGATAGCAAACAGGGAAAAAGAAATGCCTGAAAAAGCGGTGGTGTTGTTCAGCCACATTTTGAATGCCCATCAGGTTTGGAACAATAGAATCATTTTTTCTGAAAATCTGCATGAGGTTTGGGACATTCAACAAGCGCATGAGTTGAGCAAAATAGACCAAAAAAACTATGCACATTCCTTGCAAATTCTTGAAAAAATAGACTTGACCACTGAGATTAACTATCTTAATACCAAAGGTTTACCTTTTAAAAATACAGTCAGAGATATTATGTTTCATGTAGTCAATCATTCTACGCACCACAGGGGGCAAATTTCTACGATTTTCAGACAAAACGGCATTGAACCTTTGGTAATGGACTATATTTTTTATAAACGAAAGTAAATAAATAGTTTAATGGCTGAATGGTTAGATAGCTAAATTATTGAAATACAATTGTTTATGTTTTATGCTTTATTGTTGATTTTATTAGTAATTATTCATTAGTCATTATTAATTCCAGATTCTTAATTTCTAATTCCAGATTAAAAAAATGAAGAAGATATTAAAAAAATTCCAAAAACTTGTTGCGAAGAACTTTTTTATGAGTCCGCAAGCCGTAGATTTTAGCAAGTCATTCCATGAGGATTTGCGCCTAAGTGAAACCGAATTTATTGCAATGATTGCTTACACAGAAAATGCGTTCCATATCCAAATCGCTGATAATGAAGTCGCTAAGATGAGGCGTGTGCGTGATGTAGTGAAGTACATCAATTTCAATAGTTGATTATCAAATGTTTGAGATTGTTTAAAAACTGGTTGAAATGGTTAAATACAAATTTGTTTATGGTTTATCGTTTATGATTAAAATACAAGTTGTTGATTGTTAATTGTTTGTTGTTGATTTTATTAGTAATTATTCATTAGTCATTACTAATTCTTAATTCCAGATTTCTAATTCTTAATTCTAAAAATATATGTTTACCAAAAAATTATTTACTCAAATCATTGGTTTTGTGGCAATTGGCTTCTTTGCCGTTGCCTGTGTAGAAAACAAAGCGAAAGAAGCTGAAATCAATGAAGACATTGTTCCTGTGCAGGTGGCAAAAGTAAGCCAAGAAACTGTAAATGAGCAGGTGATTACTTCTGGCTTGCTTTCTTCAAGCACTGAGGCACGCCTTTCCTTCAAAATGGGCGGCATTATCGAGAAAATTTACGTCAAAGAGGGGCAGTCAGTGAGCAAAGGACAACTTTTGGCGGTGCTAAACCAAACGGAAATCAATGCACAAGTTACACAGGCTTTGGAGAGCATGAACAAGTCTGAAAGGGACTTGAACAGAATCACGAATTTGTACAAAGACAGTGTGGCGACTTTGGAGCAATACCAAAACGTAAATACTGCCTATACTGTTGCTAAACAAGGAGTTGATATTGCAAAGTTCAACCAAAACTATACAGAGATTCGTGCAGTGGCTAACGGAAAAATCCTAAAAAAATTGATGAACGAAGGCGAATTTGCGGCGGCGGGCGCACCTCTGTTCTTGATGAATGGTTCTGCCTCGCAAGATTGGGTGATTCGTGTGGGCTTGGCGGACAGAGATTGGGCAAAAATCAATCTCGGCGACAAGGCAAAGGTCAGTTTTGACGCTTATCCTGATGAGGTGTTTGAAGGTACGGTAACGCAACTCGCACAGGCGGCTGACCCGATGAGTGGCACATTCCAAGTGGAGGTTTCTGTAAATCCTAAAAACACTCGTTTTGCTTCGGGACTCATTGCTTCTGTGGAAGTTACGCCTTCAAATGTCAAAGCAAAAACCATTATTCCAATAGAGGCTTTGGTGGAAAGCAATGGAAAATCGGGCATTGTTTATACGATTGACGAAAACAAAATTGCTAAGAAACTCAATATTACAATTGCACGCTTGGTAGAGGGAAAAGTGGTGGTTACTTCTGGCTTAGAGAATGTAAATCAGGTAGTTACAGCAGGCTCTCCGTATTTGGTGGAAGGAAAGAAAGTGGTGATTAAGTAAAATACAGAATCTGGAATGAATACAGAATCTGGAATCTGGAATGAAAGGCAAAATCTGGAATCTGGAATTAAAAATCAAAATACAATTTCAAATTCCAGATTTAAAAGATTATTCAAAAAGTCTATCAATATCAATGGAAATGCCTGTATTTGAGTCTGTTAAAATGCCTTGTGTGAAATTGGTTTGTTCCGTAGCAGTAAGTTTTGCTACAATATTCAACAAGGGAATAATTACCCAAACCGTAGGCACATTGGAAGGAAAATAAATCTCTAATGACTTGTCTATCAGGTCAGAAAGAGCTTGACGTGGAGATAAAATTTCTATGGCAAGCAAAGGAGGAATAGTAGGACGAATTACATCTTTTAACCAGTTAATTTTGCTTGGCGTACAAATCGCAATATCGGGTTTTACTCTGCCAAATGGAAGTTCAAACTCCAATTCAGGTAAAATATCAAATTGCTTATCAAATTGACCAAGCATTTTAGTTAAACGATAAGAAATAACTGCATGATGATACGAGCGTGGCGACGCACCGATAACGTCTTCGGTTTGAAATTCGTCAAAAACATCAGTTTGTAATGTTTCCATAAATGATTCTAAGTTTTTACAAATATAAATAAAAATCTGGAATGGAATACAAAATCTGGAATCTGGAATGAAAAATTAAAAATCAAAATACAACGCCAGATTAAACTATTTCAGATTAAAAAAATATTCCAGATTCCAAATTCTCAGATTAAAAAATTAAATACAATGAAACTCGCTGAATTTTCTGTAAAAAATTATCAGTTTACTATTATCGTTTTTATAGCGGTGATGTTGCTGGGAGTCAGTTCGTTACTGAATATGCCTCGTGGCGAAGACCCGCCGTTTAATGGGACGGGCTACCCGATTATTGCGGTCTATCCTGGGGCAAGTCCTTCGGATATGGAAGAGCTTGTGGTGGAGCCAATCGAGGACAAAATGTACGCATTGGACGACATCAAAAAGATAGTTACCACTGTTTCAGACGGTTTGGCGGTGATTATCGTCGAGTTTAACCATGGCATTGACATCAACGAAAAGAAAAATGAGGTGGTGCGCGAAGTTACGAACCTCCGCAGTACCAAACTCCCTGCTGACCTGTTTAGCCTTGAAGTGCAGCAGTTCCAAAGCTCTGATGTGAATATTTTGGAATGTGCAATAGTTTCAGAAACAGCACCTTACAGCGAGATGGAGAATCGTGCCGATGAGCTAAAAAAGCGTTTGGAAAAAATAAAAAGTCTGAAAAAGGTAGATATTCATGCGTTTCCGAAACAACAAGTAAAAATTGCGATTGACTTGGAAAAAATGGCGCAAAACAAAATCGGGCTGAATCGTGTGCTGGGGGCTATCCAAGCAGAAAATGTAAATATTCCAAGTGGAAGTGTAGATGTGGCGACCAAAAAATACAATGTGAAGGCAGGAGAAGATTTTGCAAAATTAGACGAAATCAAGAATGTAGTGGTGCTTGCTTCCGCAGGGAAAATTGTACATTTACATGATATTGCCGATATAAGCATGGGCTATGAAGATGAAACATACATTGGGCGTTTGAATGGGAAAAGGGCAGTTTTTGTTACAGCAAGTTTGAAGGACAGAAAAAATATTTTGCAAACAAGAGAGGAAATAGAACCAATTTTGGCAAAGTTTGAAAAAGAAGTGCCTTCTCACCTCAAATTTACGGTAAACTTCGACCAAGCTGTCGGCGTTTCTAAGCGATTGAGTGGCTTGGGGAAAGATTTTATGATTGCTATTGTATTGGTTCTCATTACCTTAGTGCCTTTGGGCTGGCGTGCGTCTGTGGTCGTGATGATTTCCATTCCGCTTTCTTTGGCAATAGGTTTGGCACTTTTGGATATGTTTGATTTTACCATTAATCAGTTGAGTATTGTGGGCATGGTGGTCGCTTTGGGGCTTTTGGTAGATGACTCTATTGTAGTGGTGGAAAACATAGAACGCTTCCTTAGAATGGGTTACAACCGCAAACAAGCGGCGATAGAAGCAACCAAGCAAATTGGTTTGGCAATCACAGGCTGTACGGCGGTGCTGATTTTGGCTTTCTTGCCACTTTCTTTCTTGCCCGAAAACTCTGGGGACTTCATCAGAAGCCTTCCAATGGCAGTAACTTTCACAGTATTAGCGTCTTTCTTTGTTGCTTTAACGATTATTCCTTTTCTTTCCAGCCTTATTTTGAAAGACCATGAAGAAACAGAAGGCAACTGGTTTATGCGTGCTTTTAAGAAATATGTGAACGAACCTTATCGTCATGTATTGGAATGGGGCTTTACTCACCCTGTCTTGACTTTGATTTTTGCACTTGGACTTTTCGTAGGTAGCCTGACCTTAGTACCCAAGATTGGATTTAGTGTTTTTCCGAAGTCAGAGAAGCCAATGTTCTTGGTGAATATAGAAATGCCTTTGGGAACGAATTTGTACGAAACCAATAGAGTGGCAAAATACGCAGAGCAGGAAATAATGAAGGTAAAAGAGGTAAAAAGCGTAACAAGCAATGTGGGCAAGGGCAATCCAAGAATTTATTACAATGTAAATCCGCAGAATGAATCGAGCAACTTTGCACAGCTTTTGGTGCAGTTAGAACCCTTGAAACTGAAAGAGATAGAAAAAATTGTTGCCGACTTGCGTTTGACATTCAATGGTTATGCAGGGGCAGAAATTGAGGTGAAGCAGTTTGAGCAGGGGCCGCCAGTGGACGCGCCTGTTTCTGTGCGAATTTTTGGGGACAATCTGGATTCCTTGCGTGCGTATGCGTTCAAATTGGAAGATTTGATTAAGAAAACAGAAGGGACAATTTATGTAAAAAATCCTTTGAGTATCCAAAAGACTGATTTGAAGATAGTTATCAATAAAGACAAGGCGGGAATGTTAGGTGTGCAAAGCAGCGAAATTGCCAGAACGGTGCGTTTGGGCATTGCGGGGCTGAATGTGGGCAATTTCAGGGCAGAGGACGGGGACGAATACAAGATAAATGTAAGTGTGGAAAAGGACAAAAATCAGGTTTTGGAGGTGTTCAGCAAGATTTATATTACCTCATTTTCAGGGGCTTTGATTCCTCTGAGCCAGTTAGCAACGGTGGAACTGCAAACTTCTGCGCCCACGATTAGGCACTACAATAAAGACCGTTTCGTAGCAGTCAGTGCTTTTACACAAATTGGGTATAATGCTTCTGCGCTTAATGCACAGATAGAGAAGAACTTAGACCAGATTTCTCTGCCCGAAGGCTACCGTTTCCAAGTGGCAGGCGAAAAGGAAAGTAGCCAAAACTCTTTTGGTGGCTTAGGTCCGATTATCGTGCTGACGGTCTTTGGTTTGCTGGCGATTTTGGTTTTGGAGTTTAGGACATTCAAGAGTACGCTGATTGTGCTTTCTGTTGTGCCTTTGGGCGTGATTGGCGGTTTGGTGGCACTTTTGGTTACAGGCAATACGCTTTCTTTTGTTGCTACGATTGGCTTTATCGCCCTCATGGGGATTGAGATTAAAAATTCTATTCTCTTAGTGGATTATACCAATCACCTGCGGGAGCAAGGCACACCGCTTGAAACGGCGATTCGTGATGGGGCAGAAACCCGCTTTTTGCCTATCCTGCTCACTTCGCTTACGGCGATTGGCGGTTTGATTCCGCTTGTGCTGGAAGAGGCACCGCTTTACTCTCCGCTTGCGTGGGTGCTGATTGGTGGCTTAGTGAGTAGTACCCTGCTCAGTCGTATCGTTACGCCTGTGTTGTATAAGCTACTGCCTCCGAAGGTGCGTGTGATTGCTAATGATAGTTTGTTGCGTGAAAACACACAACAAATGGATACACTACACCTGAACGGGGTGGCGAAGAGTGAGGAAAGTGTGGTGGGGTAAGAAGGGTGAAATTTTTGGGATAAAAAAAGCCCTCATCTTTGAGAGAAGGTGAGGGCTTCTTTATTTAAAACTCTGAATATCAATAAAATCTATATTTCATGGGGTAAGTTGCATTAAGAGTTCTTCTATCGTTTCATTGTTGTCTTCTAATTCCCAAAAGCCGCCTACATTTCTTATGTTTTCAATATTGTAATGTTGCTCTTTTGCCAATAATTCCATATCTACTGTGTCTAAGATAGGAGTAGAAAAGTCCTGAAAAGAATTATCATTCTCAGTAGGTCGCATAAGGTCAGCAAGCAAATCTTCAACCTTTGCTAACCAAATCTCATTTTCTATTTCTACAATCGTTTTGATGAGTTGAAATTTTTTTTGTAACCCTGTTTCTGTAAGTAACATACTTTTTTGATTTAAAACCTTTCAACAAATATACAAAAAAGAGAGAAAAAATGAGTATAGAAAGCAGCTAAATTTTGCGCTTTTAATTTGTAACAGAAATCATATTTGAACGGGGTGGCGAAGAGTGAGGAAAGTGTGGTGGGGTAGAAGGGTGAAATTTTTGGGATAAAAAAAGCCCTCATCTTTGGGAAAAGGTGAGGGCTTTTTTTGCTAAGAAGCTATTTCCCCAATAATTACAGTGATATTATCTTTTTCAACTAATAAAAGTCGAGCAGTGGGAAGCGTAGAAATTATCAAATCCCAATTTTGCTCAAAAAACTGATGTAATTGTTTTAATGTCTGATTTCCCAATTTTAGATACACGATTTTAGGGCTTTGTATTGAAGTCATGCTTTTATGATAAAAATCTGAATCTTTGGTAACGATTACAAAACCATGCTGTAAGGCATAATTCCAAATTTCAGAATCACTCATTTCTGGATTAATATCAACTACATGAGAAAAATCTGGTGAATTAAAAAAGCTAAACTTTTGAGGTAAATTCACATCTATCAAAAACTTAAATAGGTTCTTCATGCAGCATTGGCTAATTTATAGGTAGTAATTTCTCTCTCTATTGTCAAAGCCGCATATTGAAGGCAAGCATAAATATCTTCCTTTTCTAAAATGGGATACGCTTCCAAGATGTTTTCCACTGTTTCGCCTGCGCCCAAGTATTCTAAAATAGTTCTGACTGTAATTCGCAGATTTCTAATAATGGGCTTCCCGTTGCATATTTCAGGATTTATAGTAACTCTATTGACAAAATTTTCCATTGATTTTTTTATTTATATCTTCAAATATACAAAAAAGAGAGAAAATGAGTGCAAGGAAAAGTCGAAATATATTTTACACATAAAATGGTGGGGTAAGTTATTGATTTTCACCAAAAAAAGGTTTCTCAAAAGTGATATTTGAGAAATCTTTTTTTGTTATTTTTGAGAAATAAACTTCTCAAAAATATATTTTTAGGAGAAAAGATATATTTTTATACTTAAAAAAATAAATTTTAATTTTTATGAAAGAATATCTGTCAAAAGTAAAATATGAAAAATCTAATGAATTATCTGTTTGCTTTTATATTGAGCAGGAAAAGATACTTCAAATTGGAGATAAAATGAACGAAATCAACGAAGAAGCCTATATGAATGGAGAAAATTGGGATATATTTTTAGCATATTATTTAAAAAAAAATAATCCTAAAATATTACATGGTATGAGAAGCAACTCAGAAGCAGGTATGTGTTGTGTTGAGTATGAGCAAACTTCTGAAAATGAAGCAAAAGCAGATAAGTTGATTGAAATTATAGAAGGTTTAGTTGAAAATGAAGAAATTATATATGCTTTTCTTAAAAAAGAAGGTAAAAATA
>JAAFJS010000167.1 GCA_013298985.1 Cytophagales bacterium | reverse complement strand
GCACATATTGTTGCATACTTTTCAGGGTTTTGTAGCAGGCAAATTTTTCTACGCGGTCGTAAAGTTCCGTACTTTCGGAAAGCACCTCAATCACCACAGTTGGGTTCAATAAAACATCAATGCCAAACCGTTGCTCGCCTAAAGCTACTTTTTCACAGATAACAGTGAGGTCTGCATAGACAAATTTTTCACATTCAGGCAAGGAAATCAGCATATCGCTGGGAATTATTTGGCATTTCCCTTTTTTCCAAAGGCATTGATTCAGCAAGTAAATAAGATTGTTTACCACTACATTATGGGGCAACTTTGCGCCCGCCATTGCAACCGTTTCGCCTGCGTGGTATTCACTTTTGTATTCCGCTTGTGCTTCTTGGAACAAATAATCTGCTACGGAAATGTCTGTAAGTGTTTTCATGAACTTTTGATGTTTTAAAACAAAGATAGTAAATAAATTGGTTTTTGTGGTTAAATTTGCGACAGTTTTTTAGCTCCAAGAATCTGCTGGCAAGTCTGTAATGATTCGCAAAGATTCTTGTTTGAATACAATTTAGAAAATACGAACAATTCAATAAAAATAAAAATGAGCAAAGCCTTACCTTCGCGAAGCGAAAACTACTCCGAGTGGTACAATGAATTAGTCAAAAAAGCAGATTTGGCAGAAAACTCTGCGGTGCGCGGCTGTATGGTGATTAAGCCCTACGGATATGCGATTTGGGAAAAAATGCAGCAAAACTTGGACAGAATGTTCAAAGAAACAGGACATTCCAACGCTTATTTCCCGCTTTTTGTACCCAAAAGTTTTTTGGAAAAAGAAGAAGGACACGCCGAAGGCTTTGCCAAAGAGTGCGCCGTAGTTACCCACTATCGTTTGAAGGCAAATCCTGACAAAAAAGGCGCATTGATGGTGGATGAAAACTCCAAATTAGAGGAAGAATTAATAGTACGCCCTACTTCGGAGGCGGTGATTTGGAACACGTATAAAAATTGGATTCAGTCTTACCGCGATTTGCCGATTCTGATAAACCAATGGGCAAATGTAGTGCGCTGGGAGATGCGTACACGCCTTTTTTTGCGTACTACGGAGTTTTTGTGGCAGGAAGGGCATACCGCACACGCGACTGCGGAGGAAGCCATCGCGGAAACACGCCAAATGCTCGAAGTGTACGCGACCTTTGTGGAGCAATACATGGCACTGCCCGTAGTGCGAGGCGTAAAAACACCCAACGAACGATTTGCAGGGGCGTTGGATACTTACTGCATCGAGGCACTGATGCAGGACGGCAAGGCTCTCCAAGCAGGAACATCGCATTTCTTGGGTCAGAATTTTGCAAAGGCTTTTGATGTGAAGTTTACAGACAAAGCAAATCAACTGGATTATGTTTGGGGGACTTCGTGGGGCGTAAGCACGCGACTGATGGGTGCGCTCATCATGGCTCATTCGGACGACGAGGGCTTGGTATTGCCGCCCAATCTTGCGCCTATCCAAGTCGTGATAGTACCCATCTACAAAAGCGAGGAAGGTTTGCAAAAAATAGATGTCAAAGTAAATGAAATAAAGCAACAGCTTCAAAAACAAGGCATTAGCGTTAAGTATGACAATAGGGATACACAACGCCCAGGCTTTAAGTTTGCGGAGTGGGAACTCAAAGGCGTGCCTGTGCGCGTCGCGATTGGCGAAAGAGATTTAGAAAATAATACGGTAGAGGTGGCGCGCCGCGATACCAAAGAAAAAACGGCAGTCAGTTTTGATAAACTCATCGAACACATCAATTTTTTATTGGCGGATATTCATACCAATATTTATCAGAAGGCATTAGATTTTCGGGCGGCAAATACCACCATCGCCAACACCTATCAGGAGTTCAAGGAAATATTGGATACCAAAGGTGGCTTTGTGAGGGCGCACTGGGACGGAACGGCGGCAACCGAAGAAAAAATCAAAGAGGAAACCAAAGCGACGATTCGATGTATTCCTTTGGACAATGAAAAAGTCGCAGGAAAATGTATTTTGACAGGCAATCCCTCCGAGCAAATGGTCTTATTTGCAAGGGCTTATTGATTTGTTTTTAATTGGCATAACGAAAACATAAATTCAACTTTAAAAAAATGGCTTACAGTGAATATACTTTGTTGCAGATTGAAGAAGAATTTGGAATTAAAAACCAAATCACAAATCTATTTGATAAAATTGACCCTATTGAGCCAAGCGATTGGTTGCTAAACCTGTTGCAAATAGCCAAAGAACTTCCTGTGAAAAGCGAAAAAGCAAAGTCAGAAATGATAGTTATGCCCATTCTCGTAGAACTACGGAATAGCAATAATAAATATTTTACCATTTATTCAGGCGACAGCCTCAATATTGACGATAGGCTAAAAGGCGAATGTGATTTTATCATTTCCAAAGATACACGCAGTTTTGATATTAATTATCCTATTATTCAAGTAGTAGAGGCAAAAAAAAATGATATTGAAATAGGTATTCCTCAGTGTGCCGCGCAAATGGTAGGGGCAAAAAAATACAATGAAAAACGCGGAAACAAATCCATTAACACTGTTTATGGGTGTGTAACCACAGGTGATGACTGGTTTTTTATGCGACTCACTGATAAAATAGAGATTGATGACGAAAAATATTATTTGGGAAATCTTCCTCAATTATTAGGAATTTTCCAGCATATTTTAGATAATTTCAAACGCGTTGAAATATTATCTTGAATGATATTGGGCTTATGGACACGATTTTGAACATGAAAAAAATATTTCTCCTTATTTTCTTTCTTTTTGGTTGTAGCTCACAAGAAGACACGCACCTCGAAGACCCCGAAGTGATTCATCAGACATTGGAGCAAATTACCGAAGTCATTATTCACGATATTTTCTCGCCCCCTGTATCCTCGCGTGTGTATGCGTACGTGAGCATTGCAGGCTATGAGGGTTTGGTGGTAAATTACGCCCATTATCGCAGTTTGGACGGTCAGTTGCATGGCTTCAAAGATGTTCCTAAGCCCGATGCAAGCAAAAAATACTGCCATTTGCTTTCCTCAGTCAAGGCAATGATGACCGTAGCTCGCGCCCTCACTTTTTCGGTGGAAAAATATGATGATTTCGAGAAAAATACGTATCAAAAGTTTGGTGGTTTGCCTTCCGAAGTGTATAAAAACTCAATGGATTATGGTGAACAAATTGGCAAGCGTGTTTTGGCTTATTCGAAAAAAGATAATTACGCCCAAACACGCGGGCTGCGCTATACGGTAAAACAAAACACAGACCAATGGACTCCCACACCGCCACAGTATGCTGATGGCATGGAGCCTTACTGGAACACGATTCGCCTGATGGTGCTGGATTCGGCGGGACAGTTTTCTGCACCTGCGCCTATTCCTTTTTCCAAAGAAAAGAACAGTGCTTTTTGGAAAGAATTGAGGCAAGTTTTTGATACAGTGAATGGCTTGACAGAGGAGCAGAAGAAAATAGCATGGTTTTGGGACGACAATGCCTTTGTGATGAACGTACAAGGACATATTGCTTTTGCTGATAAAAAAATGACTCCTGCGGGGCATTGGCTGGCGATAGCGCGTACTGCCTGCCGCCTCACCAAAAAAAATAGCATGGAATCAATAAACGCCTATTTGAGAGTTGGGCTGGCACTGCACGAAGGATTTATTGCTTGCTGGAACGAAAAATACAAGTACGAAAAAGTGCGCCCAGAAACCGCTATCAACAAACTGATAGATTCCCAATGGAAACCCTTTTTGCAGTCGCCCCCCTTCCCCGAATACACAAGCGGGCATAGCACCATTTCTGCGGCTTCTGCGGAGGCACTCACGCACGCGATAGGCGAAAATATTGCTTTTACCGACTCAACAGAATTTCAATACAGCCATGGCGTTCGCAGTTTCCAATCATTCAGGCAAGCGGCAGAGGAAAGCTCTATCAGTCGAGTCTATGGCGGTATTCATTACGCTTCGGGCTGCGCGGAAGGGCTGAAAGCAGGCAAAAAAATAGGCGAATATCTCAATGAAAAAGTAATTACGAAGATGAGAGGTGAGTAGTGCCAAATTACTCGTTTTCTGTTCTTCGCTGGTCTATCGCCCGCGCAAGGCGGCAGAGAGATTGGAAAGTGTAATTTTTCTGTTGGTGAAAAAACACCAACAGGGGCGAAAAAGTCGGATTTTAAATCCGCATCTATACAAGTCCGAATTACAAATTCGGACTAACGGGTTCATTACGCTTCGGGCTGCGCGGAAGGGCTGAAAGCTGGCAAAAAAATAGGCGAATACCTCAATGAGAAAGTAATTACGAAGATGAGAGGTGAGTAGTGCCAAATTACTCGTTTTCTGTTCTTCGCTGGTCTATCGCCCGCGCAAGGCGGCAGAGAGATTGGAAAGTGTAATTTTTCTGTTGGTGAAAAAGCACCAACAGGGGCGAAAAAGTCGGATTTTAAATCCGCATCTATACAAGTCCGAATTACAAATTCGGACTAACGGGTAAATGATTATGATAAATTTGAAAAGAGCAAGAGAAATAGCCAAACAAGAATTAGATTCTCGAGGAGGGTTTGTGATTATAAAAGAAGTGGAGCTGGAATATTGCTATATCTTTTACTATCAACATCCTAATTTTTTGGAAACAGGAGATATTAGACTGACTTATGGGAATTTACCTATTTATGTTGATAAAGTTGATGGGGAAATGGATTATGTTGGACGATGGTATGTATATGACCTTGATAAGTTTACTATTGAGTATTCTCAAAAGAAAGGTTATGTATAATGCGCCGTTGTCAGTGTCCCCTCTGACAAGCCTTGTTCATTGGTAGTCAGTACGTTTTTTCGCCCTTACAGGTCTTTTGACCTGCAAGCCTTGTGCATTGGTAGTCAATAAGTTATACAGCAAAAATATAAGATTGGAAAACAAAAACTTCCATTCCACAGCTGCTTTTTTCTTAGAAGGAGGTAGCTTGGGATTTTAGTTTTCTGTTTTGCACCTCAAGTAGCATTAGAAATAATCGCGTAAAGAATAGCTTTTCATTCACCAAATTAGAAAAATTTAGCGAACTTTACTGTCAAAACTTTGATAAAATGCGATTAGGCACAGTTATTGATTTAGTTCGGCTCGTAATTCTTGGATTTGTTCGAGAGTCAAACCTGTATGTTTTGCTATTTCTTCGTTAGAAAGTGCCGTTTGAAATAGACTTTTAGCAATTTCAATACTTTTGCGTTGCTCTGTTTCTATTTTTGCTGTGTATTCCACAGCAATTTCTATTCGTTTGTTTTCTTGATACCTTCTATACATTTTTTTGTCTTCCTCTGTCAAATTTTCATAACGCAACTTTTCTTTGGCTTTATCCAACCCTTTTGCCTTAAAACTATCTTTTACTTCGCTGTTTTTTAGAAAATAAACCCATTCGTCAAGTGTATCTTTGGCGATGTCGTTAAAATTATTAATTTTCAAAATATAGTATTTAGGGAAAATATCCGATATTTTATCTACTGTATAATTTTTCTTTTGCAAATTGGTAGGTTTCAAAATATCGTTTTTGTGTAAACCGATAAATTCGCCTTTGTACTCGTAAATATAGTCTTTGCCTTGCCCTAAACCAAAATAAACAATGTTGATAGAATAAATTTTCTTGATTGTACCATAAGGCTCTCCTTCTTTGATATATTCAGTAGCTAATTTAGAAACACCATAGAGCATTCGTTGAAAATAATCTACTTGGGAGTCATTTTGAACTTCTATAAGCATTAATTCATCATTTTGACTTTTTACTAAAATATCAACCCGATTGTACTTATCATATTCGTCTTGTTTGTTGCCTTCGCTTTCCAAAACATCTATAATGGTAACATCAAAAAGAAGTAACTCAGATAAAAAACCTTCTAAAATACCAAAATTTGCTTTATGGCGAAGCAATTTTTTCATTGCCCAATCAAAACGAATTAGTTTATTGCTCATAGTTTTTTCGTTATATTTTTTGTTACAAAGATACGAATAAAATCAAAAATAATTAGAATCTATTTCCAAACTTCTATTCCCATTTCATTCCCAAGCTGCTTTTTTCTTAGAAGGAGGTAGCTTGGATTTTAGTTTTTTGGTTTTGCGCTTCACGTAGCATTAGAAATAATCAAGTAAAGAATAGCTTTTCATTCACCAAATTAGAAAAATTTAGCGAACTTTACTGTCAAAAATCTTGATAAAATGCGATTCCTACTCTGTTTGCTATTTTGCCTTATCTCTTTTACCGCGATTCATGCCCAGAAGCCACAACGACTGATGGCTGAAAAAACGCGTATTTTGTTCGTACTGGACGCGTCGGGCAGTATGCTCTCCAAGTGGGACGGCGATATGCGGATTAATGTAGCCAAAGACAAATTGGCTTTGCTGGTCGACTCCTTGAAAGTAAACAAAAACGTGGAATTTGCCCTGCGCGTGTACGGGCATCAGTTTGACAGCAAGCTCAAAAACTGCAAAGATTCTAAGTTAGAAGTCAGCTTCGAAGCCAATAACTACTTCAAAATCAAGCAAGCTCTCACCAAAATAGCTCCCAAAGGCACGACACCCATTGCTTATTCTTTGGAGCAAGCTACAATGGACTTTCCCGATGACAAAAACTATCGCAATGTGATTGTGATGATTACGGACGGCATCGAAGCCTGCGACGGCGACCCTTGTGCTATTTCTTTGGGTTTACAGCGTAGAGGAGTGATTCTCAGACCTTTCATCATTGGGCTGGGCGTGGGTAAGGACTTCACGCAGGCGTTTGAGTGCATAGGAAAAGCGATTGATGCGCGAAATATTAGCGAATTTGCTCAGGCTTTGTCTATGATTGCCACACAAACGCTGGGCAAGACGACTGTTGCCGTCGAGCTGACCGATGAAAAAGATAAATTAGTAGAGAAAGACGTAAATATGAGTTTTCTTAACAATGTAACCAAAGAAGGTATCTATGATTTAGTACATTTCCGCGATAAGCAAGGGAAAACAGACTTGCTGGAGATAGACCCAGTGCTGACCTACGATTTGGTAGTGAATACGATTCCCGTAGTCCGTAAGGAAAAGATTGAAATTCAGGGTGGTAAGCATAATATTATCAAAGTAAAAACACCACAAGGCTCACTCAAATTCAAGATGCAAACTGCCAAAGAGTACGGCAAATTGCAGGCAATCATTCGCCAAAGCGGAGAGAGCCAAACCCTTCATCACCAGCCTGTTGATGCAGACGAAAAATACTTAGTTGGCAAGTACGACATTGAGGTACTTACGCGCCCGCGATTGTACTTTTCTAAGATAGAAATAAAAACAGGGCAGACCACAGAACTTGCTATTGCGGAGGTAGGTATCCTCAACGTAGTAAATATGACTGATGGCTATGCAAGCCTGTATGTAATTGATAGTCAAGGAAATCCAGTTTTCGTAGAAAATATAGAACCTTCCAAAGAAAAAAGCGAAAATATAGTCATGCAACCCAATAATTATAAACTCGTTTTCCGCGCCAAAACCGCCGTCAGCAGTGCCTACACTGTGGTCAAGAAATTTACTATCATATCAGGTAAAACTACTTATATTGATATTTTGAAGTAAAGAAAACAGCTATTACTTAAAAACCTTACATCTCTTTTCAAAAAATTGTTTTTATACAGTAAACCATTTGTATTTATTTTCCGTTATCGTCTTGTAAGTGATTGTAAATGAATTTTATACTCACTTTTCTTTCCCTTTGTTATATCCTATTTATTCTTTGATTAGTACAATTTTTAAACTTTCATTTTATGAAAAAAAGTGGGTTAATTATTGGTTTTTTGTTGTGCTTTTTGTCTGTTACTTTCTCTCAGACAGGCAATTTTTATCTTTCGCATTATCAGCCCACTATCGATAATGTAGATAACCAAACGTATGCCATCAAGCAGGATACTTTAGGAGTAATGTATGCCGCCAATCGCAAGGGCGTATTGAAGTTTAATGGTACAAATTGGGAACTAATTAGCACGCCTTTTTCGGTCTATTCTCTTGATTTACAAAAAGTTAAAAATAAATTATTCATTGGCGGCAAAAACGATTTTGGCTACATCTTGCGCCTACCCACAGGCAAGGAAGTTTATAAGTCTTTGCGCGATACGATTTATACTAACATAGATTTTCAGCAAACGGTCATTTTAGGTGATGATATTTATTTTTATGGCAATGGTCTGCTCATAAAGTACAGTCTATCAGCACAAAAAGTAGTACAAAAGTGGGATAAAATTGACAAAAAGAAAATTACGGCTTTTTTTGTGGCGGCAAACAAAATCTATCTGGAAGTAGCCGAAAGAGGAATTTACCTTGCTGAGGAAGGAGATTTTAAGCGTTTGTATGTCCAACTCCCTAATAATGATGCAATTATAGCTGCCAAAGGGCTTTCTGATGAGAGTATTTTGACCATCACGCAGTCAGGCAAGCTCTACCAACTTTACAAAAATCTGTTTCTGCCTTTTGCAACGGAAGAGATTGATTACTTGGAAAAAAGCCAAGTGCTTGATGCCTTGATACTTAACGACAGCTTATTGATGTTTTCTACCTTGCGCGGCGGGTGCGTGGTGATGAACTACAAAGATGGGAAAATTATACAAATCGTTAATTATCAGACAGGTTTGCCCGACGAAGAAATTTTTGCGATAGGTCAGGACAAAAATCATGGCGTATGGATAGCGCACAACTACGGTTTCACGCGATTGGATTATGGTTTGCCTTTGCGTAGCTTCTCCCAATTTGGTGGTTTAGAGGGACATATCTTGGCGGCGCAGCCTTTTCAGAATGTACTTTATGTTGCCACGAGTACAGGCGTTTTTTACTTGGACGAGATAAAACAATACCAAGAAACTACTGAAAAAACGACAGTTGTGGTAAAAACTCTCAAACGTAATAATTCTACAAAGAAAAATGTAAAAACGGTTGAAAACAAAAATACAAGTGCAACAAATACGAGTGAAAATACTGTTAATCAGCCTGTTGCAAAAACAGAAGAAATAAAACCCGCAGAAATCAAGGCAGAAGAAATTACCAATAATTCGACAAATCAATCTACTCCTGAAACTCAACCCAAAGAGGAAAAGAAGGCAAAAAAGGGGCTTTTCTCGCGTATTGGTTCTATTTTCAAGAAAAAAGAAAATAAAGAAGAACCACAAAAAACGGAAACCGCTACAATCAGTACGCCAACAGTGGTAGAGGAAACGCCTGCGATTGAGAATCCCAAAGTTGAGGAAGTACAAGTAGTGAATCCTAATGCTACAAAAAATACTTCGAGCAAACCCAAATATAGTTTTTACAAACAATCCGTAGAGAAAAAATTTGTCGACTTGAAGTCTGTACGCCACCTTTTCAAAAGAGTGGAAGGCATTGAGGGCAAGTGCGAAAAGTTTATTGTGGTGGGCAATAGCCTTTTGGTGAGTGGAAATGCGGGCTTGTTTTTGATTGGCGATAAAAAAGAGGAAGTAGTAGTGGCTGCTCCCAAAAAGAAGTGGTGGCAGAAAGTAGTCGTTCCCAAAGTACAAACCAAAACTGAAACCAAGACAAAGAACAAAAAGGCAATCAAAATTTCTGACGAGCCAATTCAATATGCGATAAAAGCAGCAAAGAAAAACGTAGTTTATGCTACCACAGACGAGGGGCGACTTATTGTGGTGAATATGAAAGACAAAAAAAGTCGCAATTTGGTCAAATTTGATGATGACGTAAACAGAATTACAGAAGACAGCAAAGGCAACGTATGGGTGTGTGGCACCAATTTTATTTACCAAGTTGATTTGCGAAAATCAAAGCCCAAAGTTAATGCCTTTCCCGTTGATAATGAATACACTGACCAGATTATTCCCTTGAAAATTTATGGTAGAAATTATTTTATTTTGTCTTCTATCGCCTACTATTTTGATGAGGCGAACAAGGATTTGGTCAAGGACAGCCTGATGGTGAGCCAGATGAACAAGAAAGCAAAGTTTTTGAGCTATGATGATAAGTTACTCTGGACAAACTACAAAAATCAGTGGAATATTTTTGGTGAAAATCAGTTTAACAAAGAAAATTTAGCGTTTTTCAAACTTTTTGACAACATCGAGCGCATTATCCATGACGCTGACGGCAAGCACTTGTGGCTGATTACGCAGGGCGGTGGGCTTTACAAATTTGATGCTACCACCAATGCCGAATTTGCTCAGAACTATCAGTTACTGACCAACTTTATCAAGAACAAGCAGGGGAATTTCATGCCTATCAATAATCGCTTTGATTTGGATTTTTACAATAATTCGCTTACATTTTCTCTGATTACACCTGACTACCTCAAAAGCGGTATGATTGAGTATCAGTATCTTTTGGAAGGTAACATGAAGGATTGGTCGGAGTGGACAAATGATGGCAATTTCGTTTTTCCAGTCCTCAATACTGGCAAATATACGCTAAAAGTTCGCAGTCGCAATGTATTTGGCAATATGGTGGAAAGTGAGGTTTACACTTTTAGTGTGCAACCTCCCTACTGGCAAACTTTTTGGTTTAATGCCTTAGAAGTAGGATTTTTCCTTGTTTTATTATTTATTGCGGGGCTTGTCAATCGCAAAATCCAGCATGAAAATCGCATCTTGGCGATAGGAAAACGAGTGGTAACGATGCTTACGTTAGTGGTTTGTATGGAATTTATGCAGACACTTTTGCAGGGCTACATCGACATTAACGGCTCGCCCGTCAAAGATTTTGTGGTTGAGGTGGTGCTTGCCCTTACGCTACTGCCCTTAGAATGGATATTGATGAAAATGATTACTGCACGATTCAAGAAGCGCAAAATCAAGTCATTAAAGCATGAAGACGAACCTATCGCGGGAAATGTGCAAACAACTTGAAAAATAAGTTGTGTTTTTTACGCAATTTCTTTACCACAAATAGAAAGGAAGAAACAAAAATAGATTCGTCTTTTTAGTCTTTAACACTATAAAGTATTTTTTGCAAATCCGTTTTAAATTTATCCTTTTTATCTGCTTCTGTCCAAGACAAGACCTTATAAAAAGAAGATTTTGTTTCTACAATCCCTACTAAATAATAAATTTCAATTTTAGCCTCTTTGTCATAGTAAGTTACATCACATTCAACAAAGTTAATATCACCCTTCTTTTGGTATTGTGGCTTAGATACTTGTCTTTTTTCTTCATCTTTTACAAAGTCTTTGATAAAGTCTTCATAAAATTCATTGATAGAAGTATAATTCATTTCTGCCAAACTCAACTCCTCTTTGGTATCCTCGATAATGAAACCATAAATGTCTTTTACAGTGCTTTTATATTGTATGATGGACGCACTATTTAGTCCAATGGTTTTATTCAAATAGTCTGGTAAACTCACATAAAAAACGTGTCCAACTTTATACTCTTTAAGCATAGGAGTTTGAGCAAACGTATTTATAGCTGTTAGAAACAAGACCGTAATTACTGTTAAAAGCCTTTTTTTCATTGTTTTTATTTTATTTGAGTTTTGATTCATTTAATAATTTATTTTTTCCCTGCCGAAATCATATTGGCAAAGAGGCGATACGCACCCGAAACGCCTGCGGGCAGTTGTCTGAACCACGAAAAGCCTGTATAGATAAACACTCCTTTGCCGTACTGGGCGGAGATTTGAATACCTTTTTTTGCCTGCTCGCCCGTATCTTGGGTGAGGAAGGGCGTTTCGTATTTGCTATCAAAGTCGCTGGCAAAGTAAAGCCCGCGTTCCTGCACCCAGCCATCAAAGTCTTCTTTGGTGATTTTATTAGGAAAATTTAGCAAGCGATTTTCTTTGTTGAAGGCAATGAGCGCATCTTCTTCAGTTACGCGGTCGCGCGAGATTTTGAATGGGTAGGGACCTATTTCGGTTGTTACCATGCCAAAATTGACATTGTATTGGACGATAAGTACGCCTCCATTTTTCACATAATCGAGCATTTTGGGATTGTGAAACTTGACGCGTGTACGCGTATTGTAGGCGCGTACAGCAGTAACAATCGCATCAAACTGGCTCAAATCTGTGCTTTCAAAGTTTTCATCAGTAAGTTCCGTAACCGCACACCCCAACTGACGAAGTGCGTCAGGCGTTTCGTCGCCAGCTTCTGATACATAAAAACCGACATTTTTTGCCTTGTTTACTACGTCCAGTTTTACTAACTTAATCTCGGCCACAGGAAAAAGAGCCTGAATGGGAATATGGTCGTACTGCAAGCGCGTAATTCCCACAGCATCAGTGCCATTGACTTTGACCTTGACAGAAACATTGCTGGCGTTCTTGGGTGGGAAAACTTTAAAAGTAATATTTCTTTCTTCCTCTTTTTTCTCAAAAGTAAAGGCAATTTGCGCGGGTTCACTGCGCCAACCTGCTGGCAGTTCCAAACTCAGCGAGCCGTTTGCATTTTTCTTTCCTGCTTTTAATTGTATAGAAATTTCTTTTGCAGTATCATCTGTAAAAATATAAGTTGGGAATTTTACATTTGCCATCACCTCTGGGATAACCTCAAAACTGCGGTAAAGTTCGCCATCTACGCGGTGCGTCCACTTGTGCATGAGTGGCGTGGTGAAACTCATCATTACACCTTCAATGTCCAAATCAAGCGTGGCAAATTGCGGAGAAGGAGCTTCGGGGAGGCTAATCAACTGCTGGTCATCTACTTGGTACATTCCCTTCAAAGTTGGCTTTCTGAGCCAATAAGGTTGTGAAATTTGAGCATTTTTGTTTAAAATGACCTTTTTATTAATCTCCAACAAAGTGTTTTCTGCCAGCGTATAATCTACTTTTTTATTGTCGCCACTTTCAGGCTGTGAGCTTTCCTCATCAAAAGACAAGTCCAAGCCTTTTAGCTTTACATTTGCGCCTAAGCGATTGACAACCCTGACGGTAGCATTGACCGAATCACCTGCACTTGCCGAATAGTCCGTTGCTGTCATTTCAAACCAAATACCCGAACAGTTTTTGATGATTTCTTCTAATTCCTTGGTTTTAGTTTTTATCCAATAAATTTCGGTAGGGTCAGTAGTTTTGGAAAGCAAAATAGCTAATTCTTTGTGCGCTGTAATTAACGTGGGAAGTACAGATTTGGGATTGGCAGGGGTGAAGTTTTTGTATGCCTCACTGAGCAAATTGCTAACTTTGCCACTGTTTTTTATGCGCGCCCAGGTGGTGGTTACTCCTTCCATAAAGCCTGATTTGGCAGAATCGCCCATGATAAATTGGAGATATTCGGGGCGTTTGCCTCTGGTTTTGCCTGCACCAAAGCCTTGACTTTTGTGCTGCGTGCGGCTTTCCATCGCCAAGTCGTCATAGGATTGCCCCAAAAGTGGATTGTAAATACCTGTATCCACGCGCAAAAACTTGGTTAAATCTTCTTTGCTGTCGCGTACCCATTTATTCCAAAAAAGGCGTTTGGGTTGCCAAACTTCCACATATTTAAGCTGTTCAGGAAACATGGCAGGGTCTGCGGCAAATTTGAAAACTTCCTCTGCCAAAAGCGCAGAACTTGTATGATGTCCATGCCCGCCACTGCCATCAGTAGGGAAACGCGTGATAATCACATCGGGCTTCCACTTGCGAATCACCCAAACCATATCCGCCACGACCTGTTGTCTGTTCCAAATTTTCAATGTTTCATTGGGGTTTTTAGAATAACCAAAATCGTTAGCACGAGAAAAAAATTGCTTTCCACCATCTACTGCGCGCGCCGCCAAAAGTTCTTGGGTGCGAATGAGTCCCAGTTTTTCACCTTGCTCACTGCCAATCAGGTTTTGCCCGCCATCACCGCGTGTCAGTGCTAAGTAAGCAGTTTCAAAACCCTCATGCCGCGCCATGTACGCAATCAAACGCGTGTTTTCATCGTCAGGGTGCGCTGCGATATAAAGCACCGAACCCAATACATTGAGTTTTTTCAAATCCATTTGCAAGCTACTTGCGGACTTGGTGCTGTTGGGCTGGGCAGAGATTCCAAAGGAAAAAATGCCCAAACAAATGGTAAAAATGTAGTGTAGTTGCTTTTTCATTACCAATAAAATTAATTGATTTAATTTTTTTACTTCAACCCTTTTTTGTAATATGACAGCTCCCACCGTTAAAACGGTGGGTTAAAAAATAACACCTTGCCTTAGCAGGGTGGACGTTCCACTTGCTTTGTCAGGATATGTGATTTTT
>JAAFJS010000166.1 GCA_013298985.1 Cytophagales bacterium | reverse complement strand
TTGTCCTGTAACATTGGAAAACTGTCCCAAAACCTTCAAGGTACAAGTTAATTTTTTTTCATTAAAGTCTTTCATAAACGCAAAAATAACCTTTTTTTGATAAATCAAGCAGACTGCCAAAGTAGAACTAATTTATCTTATCAAATAAAACCAAAAGATTACTTTATTTAATTCGCATTAATAAGCACCTTTCCTAAATTGCATAAATTTTTTATGCACCCAATGAAAACTATAATGCCAATTCCCTTGTTTACAAAACTCCAAAAATGTTATCAATTTATAGCTCGCCAAAACTATTTTTTGGCATAGTTTTTTTAATAAAATCAGAAATTAGTTACAGACTCTATAGCCCAATTTTTATGAAAAAGATATTTCTTTTTGGCGCGTGCCTATTTTCCTTTTTTATCGCCCAAGCCCAACAAACAGTGCGCGTTACCACTCATTTTGACAGCGTAGATACTGCCATCAAAGAGGAATATTATGTGTTGGCAGACAACAAAGAAGTCATTGATGGCGACTATAAAAGCTACTACAAAAGTGGCAAACTGAAAACACAAGGAAAGTTCGAGAAAGGAAACATGGTGGGCAAGTACCTCAAATACTACGAAAGCGGTAAGTTGGAGGCGGAAGGAACATTTATCAACGGCAAACGACAAGGCAAATTCACCGAATATTACGAAAATAATGGAAAGAAAAAAATAGAATATAACTACCGCGACGACAAAAAAGAGGGCGAAGTCCTTGCTTTTGATTTTACTGGTAAAACCCTCCAACGCGGCACTTATCGAGATGATGCACTCCAAGATTCTTTTTTTACCTATTTCGAAGAAGGAAAAATCAAAGCGATTGCCATTTTCAAAGATGAAAAACTCAATGGAATAACGAAGGAATTTTACCCCAACGGGAATATCAAAAAGGCAATCATGTATGTCAATCACATTCAGCATGGCAAAGAAATTAATTATTACGAAAATGGTAACCCTCAAACTGAAGTTAATTATGTAAATGGCGAACTTTCAGCAGATTCACTACGTACCTTTTTTGACAATGGACAAATGGAAATGGAGGTTTTGAAGGACAATAACCGTTTTAGTAATTTTAAAAACTACAATAAAAAAGGCAAAATTGCCTCTGAGGGCAAGGTGATGATGAAAAATAAAAGTGGTTTTCTCAGCTATTCCAATACCACGCAAGCTTTGGCGTACCTGGGCGCGGTCTTGCATGGAGAGGTAAAAACCTATTTTGATAATGGAAATCTGAAGTCAGAGCTAAATTATTCGCAAGGCAAAAAAAGTGGCAAAAACACTTTTTATTACGAAAGTGGCGATAAAAAAGAGTTAATTGACTATGGAAATGACGAAAAAGACAGAGAAATCAAAAAGTTTTACCCCAACGGCGAGGTAGAAAGTCAGACCAAATTCAAAGACAATATACCTGTCAGCACTTGGGAGTTTTTCTATGCAAACAAACAACTCAAATACAAAGAAACCTACGTAGATGGCAAGGTGGAAGGCTCAAAAACTACTTACCATGAAAACGGCAAGTTGGCGGCAGAAGAAACATTTATCAAAGGGAAGCCAAACGGAATCAGTAAGATATATTACTTATCAGGCAAGCTAAAAACAGAAATTCCCCATAGCAGAGGCAATGTGAATGGAATAGTGAAGAATTTTTATGAAAACGGTAAGCTGGAAAGCACTGGAAGACAGCTCAATATGATGAAAGTAGGCAAGTGGAATTATTATAATGAACAAGGAAAACTCATCAAATCCGAAGTCTGGAAAAAAGGAGAAGCAGTAGAGATAAAAACAGGGAAATAGTGATAAAAGAAGGTAGTTTTAATTTGTTGTTGGTGAAAAACACACAACAACGGTAGCAAAGCATTACATCTTTGGCATTATCTAAAAGAAAAAGTCCTCTCAACAAATGAGAGGACTTTTTTATATCGCTAAAAATGAAGAAGATTACTTTACTTCGATTTCAGCACCAGCTTCTTGCAACTTCTTTACTAATTCGTCAGAGGCAGCCTTATCAATACCTTCTTTTACAGGTTTTGGTGCGCCATCTACCAAGTCTTTAGCTTCTTTTAAGCCTAAGCCAGTCAAATCTTTTACTAATTTAACTACAGCCAACTTATTAGGACCTGCTGCTTTCAAGATAACATCAAAAGAAGTTTTTTCTTCTACCACTGCGGCTGCCGCACCTGCGCCAGCACCACCAGCCATCATCACAGGAGCAGCTGCTGCTGGCTCGATGCCGTAGTTATCTTTCAAAATTTTTGCTAATTCATTTACGTCTTTTACAGTCAAGTTTACCAACTGTTCTGCGAGTTCTGTCAAATTTGCCATTTTTATTTAGATTTAATCTTGTCCAACAATAAATTAAAAAAACATTAAAAAAAATTATAAATACCTGTTCTTCAACAGTCAAAATCAAGGTGTTAAATTATCCTTCTCTTTCTGAAAGAGTTTTAAGCACGCCCGCAATTTTGTTACCACCGCTTTGTAATGCACTAATGACATTTTTAGCAGGTGATTGTAACAAGCCAATCAGTTCACCAATCAATTCTGCCTTAGATTTCAAGGTAGCTAAGGTTTCAAGTTGGTCTTCGCCAATGAAAATATCTTTGCTAATTGAAGCACCTTTTAACAGAGGCTTAATGGTCTTGTCCTTGCGTGGGTTTTTGCTTCTAAATTCTTTTAACAACCTTGCAGGCTCGTTAGCTGACTCAGGGCATATCATAATGCCAGAAAAACCTTTTAATACTTTTTCGTCAAATGCTTTGAAATCTCCAAGTGGTAATAATGCTTTTTTAATCAAAGAATTTTTTACTACTATATATTCGATTTTTTTCTCAAAGCACATTCTACGAAAAGCATTGGTTTGTGCTACAGTCATACCAGAGGCATCAGTAATATAAAAATTATTTCCTTCAGCCAATTTTTCACTCAAATCTTGAGCTATTTGGATTTTTTCGTCTCTCGTCATAGTTCAAATAGGTTTATAGTCCTGGTATGCTTGCTTTGTCAATTCTAATTCCTGGACTCATCGTGCTTGACATAAAGATACTTTTGATGTAAGTGCCTTTTGATGCCGCAGGTTTTAACTTTGCGATTACGTTTATAATTTCGCGTGCATTATCCGAAATCATTGATGTGTCAAAAGATAGTTTGGCAATGCGGGTATGAATAATACCTGTTTTATCGACTTTGAAGTCAATTTTACCTTGCTTTACTTCTTTGACTGCCTTTCCTACCTCCATTGTTACTGTACCAGATTTAGGATTGGGCATCAGACCTCTTGGACCTAAGACGCGCCCCAGCTTACCGACCTTCGCCATAACAGTTGGCATAGTGATGATGACATCAATATCCGTCCAACCGTTTGTGATTTGGTCTATATAATTATCCAGACCCACGAAGTCTGCTCCAGCTTCTAATGCTTCAGCTTCCTTGTCAGGAGAGCAAAGCACCAACACTTTAACCTGCTTGCCTGTGCCATGTGGGAGAGCCACCACGCCTCTAACCATTTGGTCAGATTTGCGAGGGTCTACCCCTAAGCGAACATCAATGTCCACCGAAGCATCAAACTTAGCATAGTTAAGGTCTTTCACCAAAACAATAGCCTCGTCTAAGGAGTATTCTTTTTGTGGGTCGTACTTACCGAGTACCTCTTTTTGCTTTTTAGTTAATTTTCCCATTTTACTCGCTTTAATTTATTCCGTTCTTGAGCCAAGGCGAATTGGAAGCATTCGCATAGTTGATAGTAACAATTTCAAAATTTGAGTCAAGGAGAAATAAAATTTCTTTAAATTAGTTTTCCCAAGGGGCTTTACCAGATACGGTTACACCCATACTTCTTGCACTACCAGCTACCATTTTCATAGCAGACTCGATAGTAAAGCAGTTTAAATCGGGCATTTTTACTTCTGCAATTTTCTGTACTTGTTCCCAAGTAAGGTTGCCTACTTTGATACGATTTGGAGTAGCAGAGCCAGATTTGACTTTTGCCGCTTCCAAAATCAGTACAGCCGCAGGCGGAGTTTTCAGGACAAACTCGAAAGTCTTATCTGAGAAAACTGTGATTACAACAGGGACTACTTGACCAGCCTTATCTTGTGTGCGAGCATTGAATTGCTTGCAGAACTCCATGATATTCAGACCTTTGCTACCAAGCGCAGGACCGATAGGAGGAGCAGGATTGGCGGCAGCACCCTTTACTTGTAATTTCACGAAACCAATAATTTCCTTTGCCATTTTTATAATTCGTCGTTACGTAAATTAGTCTTCTTTTGAAACTTCAATATAATTCAATTCCACAGGCGCATTTCTACCAAAGATTTTGACCATCACTTTGAGTTTTTTCTTTTCGTCAAAAATCTCTTCTACAATACCTGAAAATCCATTGAAAGGACCATTCATTACCTTCACTGTTTCCCCTATGTGGAAAGAAACATCATGCTTAACCTCATGTTCGTCTGTTTCCTCAACCTTGCCAAGTATTCTGCTCACATCAGACTCGCGCATGGGCTTAGGAAGTGTGTTGGGTATATTTTTGTTATAGTCCAAAAAACCAAGCACACCAGGCACACTCAGAATAGTATGCAAAACCTCTCCGTTTTTCAAATTAGCATTAAGCATCACATACCCAGGTAACAGATTCTTCTCTACGGCAACTTTTTTACTTTTGCCATCTTTCATTTTGCGAATCTGATATACTTTCTCTGAGGGAGTAAGCACTTGGGCAATGTAATCTTCGAGCTTTTGAATGGAAACCTCTTTTTCAAGATAAGTTTTCACCTTCTTCTCTTGTCCACTTACCACTCTCAACACGTACCATTTTATATCACTCATTATCGTAGTTTAATAGATTTACTGTGTTAAAATGAATGGATTAAGGTTAGAATGAGTTATAGAACAAACTTAGCCCCTTGTCAAAAGCAAGGTCTATCAGTGCTATCACAGAAGCAAATATTAGGGAAGCAACTAATACCAGCACAGTGTGAGATTGTAGCTCTTTGTACTTTGTCCAAGTAACGTGTTCTACCATTTCATCTTTGGACTCTTTTAAGAATTGAAATACTTTATTCATTTAATTTAAACGTTTTGAACGTTTTAGATGTTTTATTAAAAGCACGGGCGGTAGGGGTCGAACCTACAGCCTACGGTTTTGGAGACCGCCACTCTACCAATTGAGCTACGCCCGTTTAAAAATTAGTTCGCAAAGGTAGGAATATTTTTTTGATTATCAAATGTTTGATAAAATAAATTTTAATTATATTGTTAATAAGCGGATTCAAGCCATAAGGCTAAGGTGGAATAGGTTTTTCATAACAAAGGTGTATTGATGAAAAAACACCAATGATGTGAGGCAAGAAAGACTAAAAAATAGTTTATTGCACTGTTATTTTTTGTTGCATCATTTTACCATCATAAAAAAGAATCAAAAAATAAATCCTGGTAGTATCAGGTAAGGGGGCGCACATATGTAAAAGCGTTTTCAAACCATGATGTGCATACTTGGAAACCCTGCTGGGCGGGATTTAAAATTACTCGTGTTCGGAAGTTGCAGTCTTGTGACATAAGCCTTATTTTTAAGGAAAATTTTATTACCTATGACTGCGGTAGAGTTAGTAGAAATGCTTCCAGAACAACTTTTCCATGTCTAAGCAAGATAAACAGCAAATCTCTGATTTGCGTGTAGGTGCAGTAGCAGAAAAGGTATTGCAATAAACCTACTTTCTTAGCTTTCAGCCTCTTACGAAAGTCTAAGACTTGCTTATCAAAATGCAGTAGATACGCTACGCTTAAATCTACTGCAAGAGGAATAGAGGAGGCTCTTATTTTAAAAACAAGCCAGTGATGGTGCAAAAACAAGAAAAAGTGATGCGTGGAGGCTCTTTTCTTTGTGAGCCAACCTACTGTCATGGCTACCGAGTTTCTGCCCGTTCTTTCACCTCTCCCGAAACTGGGCTGATGCACATCGGGTTCAGGTGCGTAAAAGAGATTAAATAGTGCCAAAATCTTTAAACTGCGTTAATTTCCGCAAGAATCGGGTTTGATTTCCACGAATTGAGGTATTATTTTGTCCTCAAATTATTATTGGTAAATATTTCCCGCACAAAAAATACAAGACAAGGAAATCAAATCAAAAACTGTAAAATCATGAATATCATCATCAGAAAAGCTAATTTGGAAGATGCCGCCTACATCAGTTTGCTTGGTAGAATCACTTTTTCAGAAACATTTGGGCATCTTTTTTTGAACAAAGACGAATTAGAAACGTATTTGCAAACTACCTTTGGCGTGGAAAAAATAAGGTCAAGTTTACAAAAAGAAAATAACGTGTTTTGGCTCGCGCTCGCGGACGACCTGCCTGTGGGCTACGCAAAGCTAAAAAAATATTCTCCTTTGGAACAACTTGACCCTCAGCAAGTTGCTCAACTTCAAAAGATTTATGTTCTCAAAGATTTTTTGGACAAAAAAGTAGGCATTGTACTTTATGAAGCTCTTTTGGAGGAAACGCTTGCCCTCCAAAAAAATCATTTGTGGCTCACCGTTTTGCATACCAATTCGCGCGCGATTCATTTTTACGAAAAAAATGGTTTCAAAAAGCACCAAAAACACCTTTTTACGATTGGTAGTCAGCCTTTTGAGTTTGAGCTTATGTTGAAAAATATGAGTTAGAAAGATTACTTCAAGGAAGTAGCAATACAAAACAAGTGTATATTTACCTTTAGGCGAATTATTTGATTATGAATTACTTAATTTGCCTAAATGGATACTACCCAGAAGACTTACCATATGATTTTTTCAATCCATGTTACGCTAATATGATTAACTTTCAAAAAATTTTAGAACAAGAACAAACGCTTGACCCACAAAACTGGGACGAGATGAAAAACTTAGCCCATCAAATGGTCGATGATATGTTTGCTTACTTGCAAAACATTCATAATGAACCTGTTTGGCGCAAACCTACCCCATCTTCCAAAGAAAGTTTGGACAAACCCCTACCACAAAAAGGGGAGGACATCAGCCAAATTTATGAGGAATTCAAAAAAAATATCCTGCCCTTCAACAAGGGCAACGTTCACCCGCGTTTTTGGTCGTGGGTGCAGGGAACAGGAACGCCGTTTTCCATGATGGCAGAAATGCTCGCGGCGGGCATGAATCCCAATGCCGCTATTGGAGAACATTCGGCAATGTACGTTGAGAATCAGGTCATTGGCTGGTGCAAGCAAATGCTAAACTACCCCAAAGCTGCCAGTGGATTGCTGTTAAGCGGTGGCTCGATGGCAAATATTACGGCACTGCTCATCGCCAGAAATAGTTTTCAGGACGCTACTGTTCGCCAAAAAGGATTAAAAGCGATGCCTTTGCAAATGGTGATGTACGCTTCTACGGAAACGCACAGTTGTATCCAAAAGGCAGCAGAAGTATGCGGATTGGGCAGTGAGGCAGTTCACAAAGTGCGCGTAAATGCTGATTTTCAGATGGATATGGGGCATTTGAAAGAATTAATTTCTGAAGACCGTCAGCATGGTTTTGCACCTTTTTGTATTGTGGGCAATGCGGGAACGGTCAATACAGGTGCAATAGACCCCTTAGACGAAATTAGGGAGGTATGCCAAGCTGAAAATTTGTGGTTTCATATTGATGGAGCTTTTGGGGCATTGGCAAAGCTCGTTCCTGAATATCAAGTAGCATTGAGAGCCATAGAAAATGCTGATAGTGTGGCATTTGACTTGCACAAATGGATTTATATGCCCTACGAAGTGGGTTGCCTGTTGGTCAAAAACAAAGACTTGCATCGCCAGTCTTTTGCGCTCCAACCCAGCTATCTTCTGAGCCACGAAAGAGGCTTGGCGGCGGGACCTGACCCCATTACAAACTATGGAATGGAGCTTTCGCGTGGATTCAAAAGCCTCAAAGTATGGATGTCGTTCAAGGAACATGGCATAGAAAAATTTGCCCAACTGATTCGCCAAAATATTGCACAGGCTTTTTATTTGGGAAATTTGATAACACAAGAGCCTCTCTTAGAGCTACTTGCGCCCGTAACCATGAATATTGTGTGTTTTAGGTTTAATCCCCAAAATAGTACAGAGGAAAAATTAAATCAAATCAATAAGGAAATTTTGATGACACTGCACGAGCAGGGCTTATCCGCGCCTTCCTATACGGTTTTGCATGGGAAATATGCTATTCGCATGGCAAATGTGAACCACCGAAGCCAAAAAAGTGATTTTGAGGCATTGGTGAGGGATACGGTGCGAATCGGCTTAGAAAATGTTTAAGTATAAAAAAGCACCTTCGGCAAAGTTTTATAACTGTTGCCGAAGGTGCTAAACTGTTAAAGTCTTTTTTGTATTTGTTCAAATGCTCAATCTATATTTACTTAATCAATAAACCAATTCTTCCCCAGCGTACGCGGCTGAAAATTTCTCCCAAGCCACCTTCGGGGTCTATAGACCACCATACCAATAAGCCCTTACCCAAAATATGGTCTTCGGGAACAAATCCCCAAATACGCGAATCTTGCGAATTGTGGCGATTGTCGCCCATCATAAAGTAATAATTTTGCTTAAAAGTATATTCTTTTACCTCTTTTCCGTCCATGAGCAGTTTGCCTTCTTTGATTTCAGCATTTTTATTGCCATCATAGACCGTAATTACTCTGCCATATTGCGCCAAAGTCATCTTATTAATTTCAATTTTTTTGCCTTCTTTGGGAATTTCCAATGGGCCGAAATTATCTATGCTCCAGTCAAAACCGTCCGCCATAGGGAAAACCTGCTCTGACATCACACCTTTTTCGCTTGTAATTGGCGTAATACTTTTAATAATTTCAAGGCTTTCTTTCAATTTTTTTGCAGTTTCAGGTGTGGTTTGTACGATATAACCCTTCGAAGTCGCATAAATATCTGTAATGTCCAACTTTTTGAATACCCGTTCATTGATAACCCCCGAACTCTGCACATCATAGCTCGACTCCATCAGAGGCGGATTTTCTGCCGCTTTTCCGTTGATAAAAACTTGCTTGTCTTTGACTTCAATCACATCTCCGCCAATACCAATGCACCTTTTGATGTAGTTGGTTTTGAGGTCAGTAGGAAAATTGTCTTCGGGCGGATAGTTAAATACAACCACATCATTGTTTTTGACATCATTCAGTCCAGGAAACCTAAACAAGGGAAGTTTTATCCAATCCAGATAAGAAGGAATGTCTGTCCCCCAAATTTTCTGATGCGTCAGAGGGATTTGCAGGGGCGTTTGTGGCGTGCGTGCGCCATAATGAAACTTGCTCACAAACAAAAAATCACCCACCAACAAAGATTTTTCCATCGAGGGCGTAGGAATCGTAAATGCCTCAATCAAAAACCAGCGAATCAGGGTTGCCGCAATGACCGCAAATACCACCGCGTCAATCCACTCGCGCAAGGCACTTTTTTTGACCACTTTTTTTGATGTTTTTCCTGTTTGAGCTTTCTCTTTTACTTCTGACATAATGCGTGATGAGTTAATAAAATAATGAATGATGAGTTAAAAAAACAAGCGTTCTCACAGGCTATCACCTGCCAAACGACAAACTAAAATATCAAAACTATCATCTTAAAAAATAAAATACAAAGATATAGATTCTTTCCTTGTTTTTCTAAAATCTTTGAGAATCCATACTTTTTTATTGTTAAATTTCTCTAAAAAAGCAACAAAATTGCTACTTTTGCTTTTATACAATATTATTCAATAGGCAGATGACTCATTACGATTATATTATCATTGGCGGAGGCTGTGCAGGGCTAAGTTTGGCTTATAAGCTGAATCAGAGCAAGTTAAAGAATAAAAAAGTGCTTATCATAGACCAAGAAGCCAAAAACAAAAACGACCGAACTTGGTGCTTTTGGGCTGACGAAAGTACGCCCTTTGACCATATCGTGTTCCGTTCTTGGAAAACCATCGAGTTTCTCAGTGATGATTTTGCGCTTCTTGCGCCCCTCCAACATTTTACCTACAAGATGATTCGCGGCATTGATTTTTATGAGGAAGCCCAACAAAGTTTAGCACAAAACCCAGCAATCAACATCATAAATGAAGCAGTTTTAAGCACACAAGAAATTGACAATCAAGTAATTGTAAAAACATCAAATCAAACTTTTTCCGCAAATTGGGTTTTCGATTCTCGTTTTGATAAGTCGCCATTTTCACCCGAAATGCCTGAAAATCACTATCTTATTCAGCACTTCAAAGGCTGGCAAATCCAAACCAAAGAAAATACATTTGACACTGATAAAATCAGAATGTTTGATTTTCGTACCGAGCAAGGCAGCGAAGTGCGTTTTTTCTATATCCTACCCTTTTCGCCCACTGAAGCTATGATTGAATACACACTGTTTTCCAAATACCTGATTGCGGAGGAAGAATATGAAGAAAAACTACGAGATTATGTAAGTAACTCCTTGAAAATCAAAGATTTTGAAATCAAAGAAACTGAGTTTGGCATTATTCCCATGACTGATTATAAGTTCAAACGCAAACAAGGGCAGCGCATGATGAACATTGGCATTGGCGGCGGCAGGGCAAAACCATCTACGGGCTACGCTTTTTACCGAATCCAGCAAGATTCGGCGCAAATTGTCCAATCCTTAGAAACAAGCAATCAGCCTTTTTTTAAGGAAAAAAATAGCCGACAATTTGAGATTTATGATGCGCTCATGCTCAATATTATGAACCGAAAAGGAGAAAGTATCAAAGAAATTTTTACGGAACTATTCAAAAACAATCCCATAGAACGTATTTTGTCCTTTTTGAATGAAAAAACCAACTTTTTTACAGACCTTTTGCTCATGTCGTCCGTACCTCCTGCGCCTTTTTTGAAATCTATCAAAAACGTTTTTTTGAGTAGGAATTTGGTGAAATAAATACCCGCCCAGCACTCAGCAAAGGCGGGTATGGAGGTTTTTACACCTTACTGATTAGCAGCAACCATTGCCACCGCAACAGCCGCTTCCGCCGATTTCTGTTTCCATGATACAAAATTTGGTTAAATGTGAAAAATTAAATTAAATATATAATCGGTTAAATGCAATATTACGATAAAATTAAACAAAAAAATCAATTTCTAAACACCATAAAATCAAGTAAATCAGTACATTATCAGCAGCAACAAGACTGAAAACTATTCAGCAAAGTTGCAAATATAACCTTTGCCTCCTGCCACACTTCTTCATTAATACAATAACAAACCTTCGGAGGCTCTATATTGCCTTTGATGATGCCAATACGTTTTAATTCTTTAAGATGCTGAGAAACAGTAGATTGCGAAAGCGGCAATGCCTCTACAATCTCCCCACAGATACAAGACTTGTTTTCTGCCAAATAGGTCAGTATGGCTACGCGCGCAGGGTGAGCAAAAGCCTTTGCCAAGTCTGCTACCCTATTTTCCTGTACGCTAAATATTTCTGCTTTGGTTACACCCACTTTATTGACAGCTATGTTTTTAAATTTATCAACGCAATATTACGATAAACATTTGAACAATGCAAATAATTTCTGATTTTTTTGACTAATTAAAATGGTTCTCTGCCAATTTTGTGGGAACTTCTTACGTCTTCAAAGCGGTAGAAAATACAAAAAGGCTGTTTTCCCCCTTTGGAGGGGGGTAGGGGGAGGGAAAAGTATCAGAATAAAGTTTATCATACAATCATTAGAATTATTTGAGAAAAATACCATGTCGCAAGATTTGATGAAGCAAAACTACTTAGTTCTCCACAATTCAAGTATTTCGTGTAGTTTTGCACAAACAAAATGAATTTACATGAATACAGACAAACATATTTTCTTTCAGCAAAGGGTTAAACAATTTTCAGCGCAAGCCCAACTCCTTCAAAACCAAGACAATAGATTTTCATTTCTCAGAATTGCGTTTTTCATCATTGCCTTAGTGCTGATGCTTTGGTTTGCCAATGCGCGCGAGGCAACCCTAACCGCCATGGTATTTTTGTTGGCAACACCTATTTTTATTTTTATTGTCAAAAAGCACCAAAAAATAATAGTCCAGCGCAAGCATTTTAATTTCCTCAGAGAGATTAACGAAAAGGAAATCAAGCGATTAGACCATGAAACCAAAGATTTTAAACAGGACGGCAGCCACTACTTTGATGAAACGCATCACTGCACTGCCGACTTGGATATTTTTGGCAAAAGCTCTCTTTTTCAGTACCTTACGCATACCGTTACATCTCTGGGAGCTGACAAATTAGCAGCTTGGCTCTCTGGAAGTGCAGCTAAACCAGAAATTGTCCAAAGGCAGAATGCGGTCAAAGAATTAGGGACAAAAATTGATTTTCTACAAAATTTTGAAGCAAGTGGCTTTGCATTTAAGCAAAATATGACTGATACAGCAAAGTTTTGGCAATGGATGCACGAGCCAAGCAATTTTCCTAAGCCTTTTTATTGGAATATCTTGCGTTTTGCGTTGCCGCTTTTGCTTTTTGTGGTGTTGGCGATAATTGCTTTTTTTGACCTTCCTTTGCTTATTTTACTGCTTCCTGTAATGCTCAATTTGTTGATTTTGGGAAAAATAAGTACCAAAATCAAAGACTGTTTGCAGGCAATCACTCCGCTACTGCCCACGATTCAGGCGGCGAGCAAGCTGATAGAACATATTGAAAAAGAAGTATTTACGACTGAAAAACTTGTTTTTTTGAAAGGAAATATTCAGCATAAAGACATCATTATTTCCCAAGAAATCAAGCATCTTTCTTCCATCATCACCAACTTGGAGTTTCGGCAAAATCCTTATTTCTTTGCTTTTATGAATATTCCCTTGCTTTGGGATTTACATTTTTTGCTTGCCATAGAAAAATGGAAGGAAACCTATAAAGTGGATTCCGAAAAATGGTTTGATACGGTCGCAGAATTTGAGGCGTTGAATAGCTTGGCGTGCTTTCATTTTCTATTTCCTGCGTATGCTTTTCCTGTCATTCGCGAAGATACTTTTTTGTATAAATCCAAGAATTTAGGACACCCGCTTATCTCTATTTCTAAACGTGTTTCTAATGATTTTTCTCTCGAAAACAAAGGCTCTATTCATGTCATCACAGGCTCAAATATGTCAGGGAAAAGCACTTTTTTGCGAACCGTCGGGCTGAACGCAGTCTTGGCATTAGCGGGCGCGCCTGTATGTGCAGATGAAATGCAAATCTCTGTGATGCAGGCATTTACGAGTATGCGAACGCACGACTCTCTGAGTGAGAGTGTGTCGTCTTTTTATGCCGAATTGAAGCGAATCAGGCAGTTGCTGGACAGGCTGCATGATGAGCCGCCTATCCTATTTTTACTGGACGAAATCCTCAAAGGTACAAACTCAGAAGACCGCAACAAAGGGGCGAAAGGACTCATTCGTCAGTTGCACAAATCCAAGCTGTCAGGCTTAGTTTCTACCCATGATTTGGAGCTGGGAAGGCTGGCAGAAGAAAACCCTGACTTTATCAAAAATTATAGTTTTAACAGTGAATTAGTAGCCCAAGACCAGTTGAGTTTTCCTTATAAAATTTCGGAAGGTGTTTGCAAAAGTTTTAATGCAAGCGTGCTGATGCGAATTATAGGAATAGAAGTGGGGAATTGAGGTTTTTGTTGTTTTTTTTCAAAGACAGATAACAAAAATAAGACCCCTGAAAATCAGAGGTCTTATTTCACTTTAAACTAAACTAACAAACAAATTTCTATGATAATAAACTAATCAGTCTTTATTTTGTTTAAGAAAATGCAATTTTTTTTAATCAAACGCTAAATAAAAAATAAGACCCCTGAAAATCAGAGGTCTTATTTCACTTTAAACTAAACTAACAAACAAATTTCTATGATAATAAACTAATTAGTTTTTATTTTGTTTAAGAAAGCGCAACTTTTTTTAATCAAACGCTAAATAAAAATATAAGCCCCTGAAAAATAATAGATAACTTGCTTAAATAATTGCAGTTTGCAAGCCCGTTAGGGCTTAAATGTTGGTAACACAAAAGCATTACCTTGTTCCTATAAGCCTCGTAGAGGCTTAATACGGTTCGCCGCTGCGATTGAACTCCTACGGAGTTCATAATACATTGACTATCATCTATTTACTACTACCAACATGAAACACCTAACGGCGTTTTTAATCTGCAAGATGTCTAATAGAAAAGCAT
>JAAFJS010000165.1 GCA_013298985.1 Cytophagales bacterium | reverse complement strand
ACCCATTTCAGTAGCAATGAGCCATCAGTTTGTGGAGCAATGCTCAGGCGGTCAGGTGCTTCTAACTGCTCTGGGGTGATGAATAATTTGACAGGGTCAGAGTTATCACTTTCCAAGCTATCCAAACTTACTCCTCGCAAAAAGTATTGATACTCTACGCCTGCCTCTATGCTTTCATCTCTGAAAGAAAACTTGCCATCAGAAACGACTTCTTCGTAGATGAGTGTAGGGGTAGGATTGGTTTGTGAAGTTTTGTAAAGGCGCACTCTGTCTGTTTTTTCATCAAATGGCGTATCCCATGTGAGTTTGTTGCCTTGCAAGAGGTCTATTTGTCCAGCCAATGAGTTTATTCTCTGTGGCTTGATTTTTTCGCTGATTCTAATGACTATATATTGAGAAAGTGGACTTTCGTAACCTGTTAGGTTCATCGCCCTTACATAGTAATAATAATTCACATTCTTATAAATGCGAGCTGTATCAATGTAGGTCAAGACATTTTTGTCTAAGATGTTGTTTGTAATAATGGTAGGAACATCATTTACATTTTTTGCTCTTAATACTGTATAACCAGCAACATCTTCTTGGGTGCTTGCCTCCCATGAGATAGTGATACTTTTGGCATCAACGTTTGCTACCGCCTTTACACCCAATGGAGGCAGTGGAGGGCGTTTATTCTCGTAAATTATTTTTACTTGAGAGGACAACAAAGACTCTTGCTCAAACTTATCTACTGCTTTAATAAAAAATTGATATGCCTGCCCTGTTTTAAGTTTTGTTTCAGTAAAAGCGTTTTCTTCCGCAGGAATGAGTTGGGTATTAACTTTCTCTACGAGTAGTGTGTCATCATCTTGATTAATTTTCTTGTATAGATTAAAACCACTCAAATAAGGATATTCCATCTTATCCCATGTTAGTTCTACACCATCACGTGTAACTTCAGCGGAAAGGTCTTGTGGCACAGGGGGCAAAGGTGGTTTGATAGTAACATTCATCATATTACTCAAATATCTATTCCCCCAACGGTCTTCCATGCAAGCGCTGTAATAATACGTTTGTGTAACTACTACTGTGGTATCTTTGATTGTTACATCATTGATTTTATTTGTAATTGAATCTATTGAGCTAATAATAGGCTCGATGTGTATCGGAATAAAAGTTCCTAAAGAATCATTGCTCCTTAAAACATAGTAGTAGTAGCCAGAAGTCATTGGTGTAAATTTAATAAAAACCTCTTTTTCAAGCATTTTTAGAGGTATATTAGTAGTGTCAAGACCTGCTTTGATACCTTTGCTATCCAGAGAATCACGCACGTTTACTGCTATATCCTTTAAAGTTTGGTTCTCTTTTTCTTTTTTTACCTTTCCTTTTTGGCGACTTTTTTGAAGTTGTATTGTGTCTATATCTGTCCTCTCCTTAATTTTTAAGTCCAATAATACTGGATTTTTGAAAGTAGAGTCTAATACTCCATAAACAACTGATTGTTGAGAAAGAGAAGTATCGCCTTCTACGAAGTTACTGAGTATTTTTGTACTCATGTATTGATAGGTTTGCCCTTTAATAACCTCTGTATCGTAATAAACCATGCCTACAGCCTCTGCCAATCTCGCATCAATAATATAAGCTAAAGAAGCTAATTCATTGTCCCCACTTCGCAGTTTTTCCATGAGCATAGTAGCATTGGAGATGCCAAGGTCTTTCGATAGACGTTGATAATTAGTAATGCCTATTATGTCTATAAACTCTTTGGCAGTATTGGGTGCAGCAATGGGTTGTTTATTCAATTTTCTCCAACTTGCTTTTTCTGATTCCCTTCTATAGAGATTATATCCTCTCCAACCAAACTGATGGGTAGTTTCAGCATGGGCAATGTGCGGAGCCATCATCACCGCAATTCCTCTTGGTGTAGTGTAACCAAGTGTCATACGGAAAATATCAATCGAGTCTTTATTCTCAAAAGATGCTGGATTTTTTTGCGCTTGGGCAATGTAATTACCTGAAAGTATTAGTATGCTCACCAATAAATAAAATATAAAATTCTTCATTTTTTAATTAATTTTAATTTAAAAACTAACTATTACCAATACACAGAGCCGAACCAACCACCGCTATAACCTGCTCTAAATCTTGCACTTGCACAGCCTTGTGCTTTCCCGCAAATTCCCCATTTGTAGCAACTTCCACAAATACCTTGGCAATCTGCCGAGCAACAGTTGTCATCACCAATCCAACCTCTTACCGTTGCAAAACCGCTTCCGCTGAAGCTACTCACAGTTCCGCTACGAATACTCATGCTTCCCCAAAAGCCTGCATCTGCAGAGAATCCTCCTATTGAAACACCTTTCCAGCCCACACAGTATTCCTTAACATAGAAATTAATACATTTTCTAAAATCTCCAAACGTTGCTGTTCCCCAAAGTCCTGCGCCTACATACACTGAAATATCTGCATCCATATTTTGGTTAGCATATACTCTACCACTGAAATCGAACCACCAGCCACCAGAAAGCATACCAAAAGAAAAATCTCCACTACTGCGAACTCTATACTCAAACTCAAACTCAAAGTATCCTCTATCATTACTTGCTTTAAAGTATGCCCAGCCTACTCTATTAAGAAGTACCCAAAGGTCTGCATTTCCATCTACCCTGAAACGAATGTTGCTTGAGTTACTAAAATCAAAGAAGGCATTGATTGTAGCATAAATATAAACTAATGTTCTATTGTAATAGACATTGACCGTACCATCAAACCGCCTGCGTCCTATGTCCAGTGTGAGTTTTGCATCACCAAAAACTTCGTTATTGTACGCAATCGTACCCTCACCTTGCACTATAAACTCGTCATTACCAAATATCACACGTACTGTAAGTTTGGCTTCTAAGGCAGGATTTGAAGTAGGCGTGAAAGAACCAGATAGACCAATAGTCCAAATATTGTTCTTACGCCCTATCTCGCCACCTACGCCTGTAAGCCTGACAGCAGGACCAATCAAGATGCCATTAGGTAGTGTAGTAAATAGCCTGAAAAAGAAATCATTAGCACTTACATACCTAAAATTTGCCTCTATTTTGAGTCCTTTTACCGAGCCTTTTTCTATGGCAAGCATAAACTTGCCTTGTACTCCTGTTTCTTCTAAAAACTCTATCTCTCCGTCTAATTTGAAGTCTTTGACTATCCCAAAAGAAACCCCTACCCTATTCAATCTGAAATTAGTTTGCCCGTTGAGTAAGGTTACAGTAACACCTAAGCCACCACCTATTCTGGGTGTGCCTGCGGCGGCTTCATCACCAAAAAATAATTCTACATCACCATCTATCTTAAAGAAATCCCCATTAGTGCCTCCCCATGCCAAGGTAAGCTCTGCGATGCTAACACTTAATCCTTTGGGAGATGCTGCTTTGCCAAACTTGATAGAGCCTACTTTTAGTCCATCTTTTGAATCATTTTCAAGACTTGCCTTTACTCCTATTGATTTACCAAAAGACAAAGACACCTTTGTCCCTTTCTCAAACTTATTTTGGAATAAGGCTGTGGTTAGCACTAATTGGGTTTCTCCACCCGTAGAAACTAACTTGAAGGCGGGTGCGCTAATGTCTATTCCTATTAGCTTAAATAAAGGCGCATTCATACTCACCTTATTATCAGCAAACTGCCCTTCTGAGGTAATTTTAATCATTTCCAAATCACTACCATTGGTGGTAGTGGTACTTTCTAACATACGCAAGGTAGGCTTCGTAAGTATAAAATATGATAAACCTGTATTATAGGAAATATTACCTGTCATAGTAAATAGGTGTTTTTTATTCCTATTTTCCACTTTCAAATTTATTTTTCCATTAATACTTGTTTCTTCCCATTGCTGTTTAGTATATGTAAATGCCGCCTTGCCCTCTGTAATATCTGTATCTACTAAATTAAAGCCTACATTCAATGTTGCTAATCCTTTGTTATTTAGCACACCCTCTTTGAAGTTCATTTCAACTTCTTTATAAGTAGTTTTTCCGCTACTCACTGTGAGTTTTACATCTCCATAAGTACCCGAAGCCCGAATACCCATTGGAAAGTTTCCACTATTAGCACTTACTACAAAGGCGGGTATTTTTGACTTACTATTCAAGATGTCGTCTTCCTCTAATGTAACCTCTCCTGTCAGCACTCCCACTCCCCCTAATATATTGGGGGCTTGTAAAGTACCCGTCGTATTTACATACCGAAGTTGTGCATTTTTGATAGCTCCATTGACTCCATGAATCATCACAGAAAAATTTGCACCTAAGTTATTGCTATTGCTCAAAGGCAAGCCATTGGCATCTACTTTGAGTTTCTGGAAATCAATTTTTCCAGAAGATGTTTTGATTTCACTTTCTTGTGGGATATCCAATGTACCATCTATCTCAAACTGGTCGTTCCCTACATCTTGGACTTTGCTCACACTTGCCGTAAAGCCAAAAATATTTTCTGGATTAATAAAGTTTCTTTTGATTGTAAAATTCTGGTTATCAATGGTAGGCGACTTTGGTACTTCTGTAATCTTGAAAGGATTAGTTACATCAAGTACATTGCTTGTAAAGTTTTTCTTTTCGCCTTTGAGCTGCCATTTTTCTTGGAAAGGCACTTTGCGAATGGTATAATTTCCATTAGCATCAGTTTGGGCAGAGAAGTTAGAACCATTGACTGATACAGTAACGCCCTCTACGCCTGCGCCTGTTTCTTTATTAGAAATTTTCCCTTTGATAGTTATGGTTTTTTCTATCGAAGTATATGAAAATGCCGTTTTTGAAACAAACCAATCTTTATTTTTAATCTCTATAGCCCTATCTTCGGGGTCTTTGGTGGGATGCGTCCACGAGAGGGTGAGTTTTTTACCTAACCAAGCAACATTCCCATAAATGACTTTTGACCATTCGGCATTGTTTAATTTTTCCTTGCCTACCTCCTTGCCATCTGGGTCTTTCAGGGTAAAACTGACTCCTGTCAGAGGACTACCTGCCTCATCTACAAATTTCAGAACTACATTGCGTTTGTATTCTAACAACGTTTCTTCTAACTGCCAAGAAGGGCTTAATTTTGCGGTAAACTTGACTTCTTTGGTTTCTCTTGCTTTGGAAAGTGTAAGTGTTTTTTCTGTAAAAATAGAAGTATTTTCTATGCTAAATTTTCCTTGCTTGTCTGTGGTAACTGTTTTTCCTTCACAGGTTACGGTTACGCCTTCAAAGTTTTCCCCCAATTGGTTTTTGATAGTGCCTCTTACTGTAATAGGCGGATTGCGAGTGAGTTTCATATCCACCACATACAAAGATTTAAACTCTTTGAACGTGCCTGTTGCTGTTTCTGTACTCCAGCCATCACGTGAAAAAACAATCTTACCTAATTTGGGAGTAGTAGGTATATCTTTGAGGACATAATCACCATTGGCATCAGAAGTTACTGATTTATAGATTGTTCCATTTGCTGTATAAATATCTACTTTGACTTTGCTTACGTTCTCCCCTTTGTCATCAGTAACAGTACCAGACAGAAGGCTACTGCGATTTACCATTTTGAGGTCGGCGGTTACTCTATCTCCTCCTTTGCGAAGTGCTACCGCTTTCCATGTATCCGCAAAGCCATCTTTTTGGGCAAAAACCACATAACTTTCATTCTCTAAACCTGGTTTATTAATCGCAATCTCATTGATTTCGTAGCTGCCATCTGCGCTTGTAGTTACTTCGGAAGTAAACGGACGTGCAATGCTTTTGCCATATAAATAGGTATCTATTTCACTTTGGGTATAGACAGCAACCCTTGCCCCTGCTACGGGTTTGTTGCCATTACTTTCTGTAATTCTACCTGCCAAACTTGCCGTAAAAGGCTTTAAAATGATGTCAGATTTGGCAGTTTCCTCTGGGCGTACATTGATGCTTTTGGAAGTAAAGAGTTCGTATTGGTTATTATTTACCTTTAAAATATAATCTCCTACCTCTGCGTTAAAGCTAAACTGTCCATTGCTATTGGTAGCACCAGAAGCGACTGCTTTTTTAGTATCAGAGGCTTTAAATGCTTCTACTATAATGCCTTGTATGCCTCTCTTGGTTTGAGCATTGGTAACAATTCCCTCAATTTTCCCTGCTTTGGGTGCTAAGAATAATGTAAAGCCGCTAATCACTTTGCTCCCTGCACCTACGCTTACCTGCGCCCTTTCAGGTTTTCCATCAAAATAACCTTTTGCTTTCCCTGACAAGGTGAGGCTTTGCCCGTCTTCCACATCAAAGCTAAATTTGCCTGCCCCATCAGTGGTAACTTCGGCAGTTTTAGAGGCTTTTTCTGTATAAGGTACGTCTATTTGGCGAGTTTTCTGAACAGAAGTAGGGGCTGTCTTAGTGATGATTTCTACCCTTGCCATAGAAGCAACTTGTGGTCTGAGAGTCCTTGTATTAAAGGTAACGCTTCCATTACTGATAACATTTATACCTTTTCCTTGATTTTGCTGTGTATTAACAAAGCTATTCAATTGGGTAGGGTCAACACTTTGCGTTTCTCTGGTTTCTCTGCCAGGCGTAGTTTCAATATAAGTTTCCGTTTCTTTTCTATATTTGACCTCAGTGCCTGTATAATTAATGGTTACAGTGGCATTTGCCAATACTTTGCTTTTCATCACATTGTCTTTGACTATGCCAGAAAAGCGAATTTTTCCCCTGTCCAATGGTTTTTCTGCTAAAATAGCGTCTTCCTCTGCTTTTTTATCTGCTTGTGTTGCTTGCGGTACTTTAAAAATGAAAGGAGCAGCCTGTCCATTAGGCTCACCTATGGGCTTGTCGTCCTCGTCCAATGCCTGCACGCCCCACACGTAAGAAAGTCCAGCTTTGGGAAGTTCGTAAGAGCTACCCCAAATCCACTGAGTTTGGTTCGTAATAATTTCATCTACATAAGGCACATTGGCACGAAAGGCAATTTCTGGACTTTGCGCCCCTGCTATCTCAAATACTTGCAAGCGATATTTGACCGTTCCCGTAGGGCGAGGCGATACACCATTCCAGCGCAAAATAGGACGCTGCCCCACTCTTACCTCTCCTTGGTCAGGAGGGAAGACCAAAATAGGTGCTTGGTAGCCTATCACCCTGATAGCCTTACAGATAGGCGAAGGCAGAATGGGTCTAAGCGTGCTGACATCTATGATATTAACGCAGACCTGATAGTTGTCTTCGGGAATGAAACCATTGTTGATTTTTTCTCTCAAACTTTCATCGTTCAATCTATACGCATAGCCAAATTGAGGCAATACTTCTGACAAGTCCAAAAGGGTACTTCCATTGCTAAACTGCTGCAATATTTGCTGGTCGTCAATGGTTTCTGCAATAACAGTTCCGCTTCCATTGAGCAACTGAACACGCAAAATGCCCTCTACAATCTGCAAACGTGGATTCACCACTGTAACCAAGACACGATTCTTGCGAAACTGCCCTGTCCAGTCTGCCGTTTTGGTAGAGGCACTCCCTACCACATTTACTGTAACAGTGAGCTGTGCCTGTGCTGGTAAGGCATAAAGCCCTAAGAGCAAAAACACAGTGAATAAAAAATAAAACTTACGTAACTTATTATAAATCATAGCGTTATTGTTTGCTAATTAAAAAAGCCCTTCTATTGTTTAATAAGATGTAAATAAACTGTCTTCTTTTCCCAGCGCACTTCTACCAAATATCTGCCTTCTGAAAGATTGGAAATATCAAAAACATCATTTTGCACATTTTCCCATGTTTTTACTGCTCTCCCCACATTATCAAATACTTTCACAGATAGGATTTTTGAGTTTTGCTCTTTCGCCTGAATTTGGAAAATATCACTGCTTGGATTAGGGTAAATGATGATTTTGCTATCCTCTATGTTATTACTTTCTATGGCGGTAACTACTCTGTTCGGAATTACATAGATTACTTCTCCTCCGTCATTGGTGATTTTGATTCTGTATCCTGCCTGTAGGCGTTGCGTGCCAGTAACGTCATTATAAACCAATGTGCGGTTGTCTTCTAATCTAAGTGATTGAGAAAGCGCACGATATGGTGCATCTGGCGCATCAGAACGCTCGACTACAAAGCGCAAATTAGAGAGTCGCTCAATGGGTAAGTTCAGGTATGCTATCTCGACTATGGTCGTGCGAGAGGTACTGATACGGCGCAAACGGGCATTGTCAGGGAAAGGCGCAAGCGTCATCTGTGCAGTATTTCCTACCTCAGAAATTGCGTTTGTTGCCAAAGCACGCACACGAATTTGATACGTACGATTTGCCTCTAAGTTTTCTAAATTAATGCCTAACGTATTGATTTTCAGTTGATTATAATTAGTAAGCGTAGTGGTAAAATTATTGGTAGAAACGCTAATTTCGTACTGCTCTGCGCCACTTACGTTTGACCACTCCAAGCGGAAGGAAGTAGCGGCTAAGTTATTCACTCTGAATCCTGTAGGCGTATCTAATATGCTTACTTTCTGCACGTTAGAATTTTTAGAAACTACCGAATTATTGCCCACAATGCCTCTTACTCTCACTCTGTAATACAGTGTTTTTACGCCTTCGGGGAAGTTAATCACTCTGCTTGTATTAGAAGTTTCCAAAGGTGCAAATCCACTTACCAAGTCTGTAAAAGCCTCATTTCTTGAAAGTTCGAACAGATAGAAAGCAGATTGGGTAGAACCGTCCCAATTGGCGGTAAATTGTGTCAGTGAAAGGTTAGTTACTGGTCTTGTTTGGACTGCATTGGGCGGGGTAGCAACTTCGATGACGTTGCTATTGTCTGACTTGCCCGAAGCATTGACCGCACGTAAGCGACAGAAATACACAGTAAAACCATTGATACCTGTTACGCTTGTCTGTAACTCTTTGATTGACTTTGCATTGTAATTGGCAACCAAATTTGTAAAAGTGGCATTGGTGGCAACATCTAACTCATAGCTATCAGCAGTTTCCACATTGCTCCAGCTCAGGTCGAAACTATTTTCGGTAGTTTTGTCAGCAACCAAGCTAAGTCTTGGGGTTGCAGGTGCAGAAATGATGCTTAATACATTGGAAAAGCCTGATTCTCTGTTTTTTTCATGCACTGCCCACACTCTGACGAAATAAGTGCGCCCTCCCACAAAATTATTGGGCTGCAAAATCGCAGTAGTGGCAGTTGCTCTTTGTTGTCTAATAGAGATACTACTGAAATTTGCGTCAGTTGCTACATCGATGAGGTAGGTAACTGCTAACTCTGACCTCGAAGCAGTCCAAGACACTGTAAATCTGCCTCCTGTAGCGGATACGAGTTTGAGTTCGGTAGGCACAGAGGGCAAAGTGCTTGTTTCTATGACATTGCTAAAACCAGATTCCCCAGAAGTATTCTTGGTTTTAACTCTATAAAAATAGGTTTTTCCTTCTTTTAAATTTGTAAAATTAGAAGACAGCTCTTTGACTTCTCTTGAAACAACACCTATTTTAAAATCTTTGTCTTCTGCAAGTTCTAAGATATAGTTATCCGCACTTTTGACTTCTTGCCAGTTAGCGTTGAGGCTTGTTTCCTTGATATTGGTCGCCTCTGTTGCCACAGGCGCAGGAGGGACAGCTTTCACCGTAATTTGATTGGAATAAGCAGAAGCAAGTCCATCTTTGGTGATTGCTCTTACACGATAGTAGTAAAAATTAATTTTTTGGAAAGCCTCTTCTGTGGGTAGGTTTTCTACTTTGAAAGTTGCTGTATTTGAGCCACTTACCTTTACTGTGGTATAGTTTGGCAAGGTAACAGCGTACTGTAACTCGTAAGAATCTGCGCCAGCTACAGCTTCCCAGTTAGCATTGAAACCGCCAGTAGCCACATTGGTTGCGTCCAATGCTTTGGGTGCTTTTGGCAAAGTTACCACTCTGATTATGTTTGAGTTAGCTGATGTTCGTGTGGAAGCAACTGCACGAAGTCTATAAAAGTAAGTTGTATTTGGTTCTAAATCTTTGATAGATAATTTTTCATCAAAAACTCTTCTTTTATTGTAATTGGACAAAATACGTGTAAATGCTTGGTCTGTCGCAATATCTATTTCAAAAGAACCCACCACAGTATTGTTTGGCATTTCCCATCTTGCTAAAAAACCTTCCGCTGTAATTTCCCTCGCTTCTAAGGCAAGTGGTGCTGGCAAATTTAGTGCGGTAACTATTGTACCACTTCCACCCCCACCTTGTCTGTAATTATTTCCGCAATCCATATTGGTATTGTATTCATAAACAGATACAAAATAAAGTACGCCTGGACTCAATCCAGAAATATTAATGCTATTTACGCCATTGCCATTATAAACGACAGTGCCTCCTTCTATTTGAGAGCCACTGCCAAAATTGGGGTCAGCGAGATAGGTAGCACCATCTATCAAGCTACCGCTTCCATTAGGATTGCTGCTGGCTCTGATGACCACCACTCGGCTACTCCCATTTCCATTGACCCAAGTTGCCGTTAGGCTTCTTTCCTGAACATTAGAAAATGTAACATTGCTTGCGTCAAGTGTAGGTGTAGGCGCAGGTAATATCACTATACCTGTAGGCATAGGATTAAAAGTTCCTCCTGCACAGTTACTAATCGTTCCGTTATTTGTAAGCATATTTGCTTGGACTGTAGCAGTAGCCGCATGAACGGTCAAGGTTTGTCCTGCATTAATGGTAAGCACATCAGTAGTAATATTGCCATTTGCGGTGGAGTAGTTACCTGCAATGACTGCATCTACAGCTATGTTAGGCACGCCATTATCCCAAGCAGTACCGTTCCAAGTAGTAGTAGTTGCTATAGCAGTAGTTTGGCTTGCCGTAGTGGGAGAGCCTATTTTGTAGTTTGCGCCACAGCCTACACTTTCATTGTACTCAAATACAGCAACATGGTAAGTGGTATTTGGCAATAATTGAGTAACAGTTACCCCAAAACCATTATTGCTATACACGACTTTTGCAGTGCCATCTACTACACTACCCATACCTGTAAAACTTGCATCGGCGGTATAAGCAGTACCATCAGTGAGTGCATTTACATTAACTGCACTTCCTTGCTTTACGACTACTACCCTTTTTGCGCCATTTCCTGCTACAGGAAAAGATACGATAAATTGATTGGAAAGTACACTGCCTATGGTTACGTTAGGTACTTCCACCGTAGGTTCGGTTGCTTTGACTTGGACTGCACCGCCTGTGGTAGTGCCTGTTACAGTTACAGTTCCGCCTATACAATTATTAAATGTACCATTATTTACTAAGTTTCCATTTACAGTAACACTCGCCGCCACTGCTGCCACTGTCAGCGTTTGCCCAGCATTGATAGTGAGGTTTTTTGCAGTGATATTGCCACTTGCAGTAGAATAAGCACCTGCGATGGTCGCATCTGTGGTGGCATTAGGTGCGCCATTGCTCCAAGCAGCACCATTCCAAGTGGTAGGTGTGCCATCAGTGAGTCTATTTCCAGCTAAGGGCGTTCCTGTTTTGTAGTTTGCGCCACAACCTGTTTCGTTAAATTCGAAAATAGCAATGTGATAAGTGGTATTTGCCGTTAATCCTGTTACCACTACCGAAGTTGCTGTTCCATTGAATACTACTTTTCCTGTTCCGTCTATGGCAGCACCTGTTCCGCCAAAATTGGCATCTGCGGTATAGGCAGTGCCGTCTATTGCGGCGGTAGTGCTAACGGCAGTAGTAGGTTTCACAACTACAATTCTTTTTGCACCATCTCCATTTCCCCAATTGATAGTAAATCCTGTAGAACTAACCGCAGAAAAAGTCATGGTGATTGCCTCTGTGGTAGGCTCTGTGGCAGCAATATTCACCGCAGTTCCTGCAAAAGAACCAAAAGTCAAAGTTCTTGGTTCGCAGTTATTGATAGTTCCATTGTTTGTTAAAGCATTGGTAATGACTACACTTCCCGCAGTAGCGAGTGTAAGCGTTGCGCTTGCGTTTACAGTAAGCGAAAGAGCAGTGATGCCTCCACTCGTTCCTGTGTTGTAAGTACCTGCGGCAATGACTGCATTAACAGTAGCATTGGGCGCACCATTATCCCAAGTACCACTTGTCCAAGTAGTTGTAGTCCCGTTAGTAGCTTGACTACCAGAAAGAATGACATTTGTTTTATAATTTGCCCCGCAATTTACATTTTCATCATATTCAAAAACTGCTACATGATAAGTTGTCCCACCTGCTAAACCTGTTACAGTTACTGTGTTAAGATTATTGCTATATACTACTTTCCCAGTGCCATCTACGGTACTACCTGCTCCTCCAAAGTTAGCGTTTGCAGTGTAAGCACTTCCGTCTGCCACTGCATTTGTGGCAACCGCAGTATTGGGTTTTACAACTACGATACGTTTTGCTCCATTTCCATTCGTCCAGTTAATCGTAAATCCATTGGCTGTAACGCCTGTGAAATTCAGTGCGCTTGCGGCAGTAGTAGGTTCAGCTATTACGGTTTTTACTGTTCCACCTCCGCCAATAGTGCCATTGATAGTTCCCTGTAAGCAGTTATCTATTGTTCCATTATTGGTAATTGCACCTGTTACATCTACCAAACCCGCAGCAGCTACGGTGAGGGTAAAAGTAGCATTGACGGTCATGGTGAAGGCTGTGATATTACCATTGGTGGCAGTATTGTAGTTTCCATTGATAATTGCATTGGTGGTTGCCCCTGGTGCGCCATTGTTCCACATAGTTCCGTTCCAAGTAGTATTGGCGGGACCTGCGTTTGTCATTTGGGAAGCGGCGGCAGGTGTTCCTAATTTATAAGAAGGCGCACAAGCACCTGTTTCTGAATACTCAAATATTGCAATATGGTAAGTAGTGCCTCCTGCAAGTCCTGTAACAGAAACCGTAGTTCCTGCCCCATTGAATACCACTTTCGCCGTTCCGTCTATGACTGTTCCCATGCCAAAGTTCGCATTGGCAGTATAGGTAGTTCCGATAGCTAAGGCATTGACATTCACTGTACTGGTGGGTTTTACGACGACGACTCTTTTATCGCCATCTCCATTGACCCACGAAATATCAAAACTTGTAGAAGTAATATTATTAAAAGTGATACCTGATGCCTCGTTTGTAGGAAAAGTAGGTGTAGTTTTAGGATTAGGGGCAACCGTACCTGCACCTGAAAGCCCTGGGGCAGGATTACAGTCATTGATAGTTCCAAAATTATTAACTGTTGCAGTATTAACCGTTACCAGCCCAGCTCCATGAATAGTCAGCGTTTGCCCGAAATTGACAGTGAGTTGAGCGCAAGTAAAATTACCATTGGTTTGTGTGCTATAATTTCCGTTGATAATGGCATTGGTAACGTTATTAGGCGTGCCATTGTCCCACATTGTGCCATTCCAAGTGGTAGCTGCTGCCCCACCAGTAAGCTGATTATTAGAAAGAAAAGTATCTGTTTTATAATTGGTACAATTTCCTGTTTCATTAAATTCAAATACGGCAACATGATAAGTTACCATATTGGTAAGCCCTGTAACTGTAACAGAAGTACCATTATTATTGTAAACGACTTTGCCTGTGCCATCTATCACTGAACCGCCTCCACTAAAATTGGCATTTGCCGTATAAATTCCGCCATCTATGACAGCACTACCAGCTACCGCACTGTTTGGCTTTACGACGATGATTCTTTTTGCGCCATCACCTACTGCACTTAGGTTAATCGTAAAACTTGTGGCAGTAACAGAGGCAAAACCAATCATGCCCATACCTGCGTCTGTGGGTTCTGTTGCACCTATGGTATTGATAGTACCGCCACCAGAGGTAGTGCCGATTATACTTAGCGTACCCATGCTACAATTATTGATAGTACCATTATTGACCAAATTCCCTGTGATATACAATCCTTGGAATCCAGAACCAAGAACAACAATGCCATTGTTAGTAACATTTGTGGTGATATTAAAAGATCCGAATGCCTCAAAGGTAAATCCTGCATTGATAGTCAGTGAGTTAGCATCAAAACTACCTACGGAAGCACTATATTTCCCTGCAATGACGGCATCGTCCGTATTGTTAGGTGCGCTCGGAGTCCATGCTGTTCCATTCCAAGTAACCGTAATTGCCTGAGCATTGGAGAAAGTAAATACAAGCCCAATGAGTATAAAAATAAAATGTAATAATCTATGTTTTATCATACTATTGAATGTCTTAATGCCTATTTTTTATTAAAATCTATTTTTATTGCTTAGAACGACTTGATTTGATAGCTCACCTCTTGGGAAGCATCTCCTTCCTTGCCTGACTTGTGCAAAGGCACGATGGTATAGTAATAAGTGCCTTT
>JAAFJS010000164.1 GCA_013298985.1 Cytophagales bacterium | reverse complement strand
AGTTATCCTACTGCGGTGCAAATATTAGATTTCTACCATGCTTTTGAAAAAATAGCCCAGTGGGGAGGCTTGTTTTATAAGGATAAAGAGCAACATAGGTTTTGGTGTGAGTCTTGTAAGTCTCTATCTTTCACTACATTTTGCTGATACAAGGCGGGGTTGTGCCTTTTAGCTTTTTGAAGGTGGCAAAAAAAGTAGATTTCGAGTTAAACCCGACCTCATCGCTAATAGCCTCTATGGTCAGGTTATTGGGGTTTGATAAGATTTTACAGGCTTCGTTGATTCGATATTCGTTGATAAACAGGGTGAAATTTTTGTCTAACTTGTCATTGAGAAGTTGTGATAACTGATGCCCTGAAATATTGATTTCCTTAGCAAGGTCGTTGAGTTTTAAGTTAGGATTTTTATAAATTTCTTTTTCCGTCATTACTTTTTCTAACCTACTGATTATGAGTTGAGTGTCTTCTTCATTTACTTTTTTATTGGCATATTTGGCGGTAGGCATTGCAAACAAATCGCCCGCTTTTTTGTGATACATCAAAATAAAAACCCCAAAATAGATAACCAATGAAAATATAATTGCGGCAGAAATGTATAAACCTCCCCAAAATGACCAGACATAAGCCAAAAAAATCAATAAATTGCTCATGAAAATGCTGAAAATCCAAATGTCATAGGCTTTTAAGTCAGCATACTTTGCAAGGGCTTTTTTGAAAATGTCTTTGAGTAAAAAGCCTGAAAATACCAAATAAATGCCCCATTGCGTGTAAATCATGGGAATAATGTAGTGCCTCCAAATGTATAAATTTTGGTGATAGGGCAAGATAAAACCTACTGTGAGTATTGTAGCACCTAAAATAGCAATGTGAACTTTCCAGCCAAGAGGTATGGTTTTCGTATTTTCAATACTCGATTTCAGGAAAAAATAAAGCGAAGGACTGATAAAAAAGCAAGCAGACAAACCAATTTGCAGATAAAAAATGGGAATATCGTGATGGAAATAGTATAGCACCGACTTTCCTACCCGCATACTCAAAGCAAGCAGCAACGCACCCAAAAAGTAGTTAGAAAGTTGTTTTTTACGGACAAAAAAGAAGAAGTAACAACTCAGAATCAAGCCATTAAATGCTCCCAAGGTACTAAAAAAGAACAATATTTCCTTACCTAAATCCATCGCGATTTGTTTGTTAATGTTTATTTAATCCCCCTCAGCATCAGTAAATGAAACAGCAATGCCCACGTTTTAAAGGCACAAATTGATGAGGCGAGTGGGAAAGTATTTAGCAAAGCGCACCAAAACAAAAAAACAGCACACTTCATTATTTTTTTCCAAATAAAAAGGAGTGTTTCAGCTCGTCAAACTCCCAAGTACCTGAGATTTTTTTGCCGTCAGCCCTGTAAAGTGTCCCTTCCCCTGCGCGCATATCACCAAGCCAATGCCCCACAAATTTATCTCCATTGGCGTAAGTCATAGTACCAGCCCCATTTTTCTGGTTATTTTTCCATTCTCCCTCATACACACTTTTGTCCTTCCACACGTATTTTCCTTTTCCTTCGCGCTTGCCCAGGTGAAAATGCCCCTTATAAAAACCGCCACTAAAATATTCTATTTCGCCTTGTCCGTCAAAAAGTCCTTCTTTGAAATTTCCCTTGTAAAAATTGCCTGCTTGGTTGAGTTCGCCCGCCCCGTTTTCGCAAGACCCTTTTTTGCAGTCTGTGGGCTTTTTCTGATAAAAGAAGGGTGGTGTATTGCCTAAGACCTTGAAATCCACTGTGTTGAGCATTGCTTTTTTGTTAAAACGGATATGTACCCATGCGTCGCCATCTTGGTAGATATAAATATTTCCATTTTCTCCTTTTACGGTTTCGCGTGGCGCGCCCAGCGTATATCTGATGTACTTTTCATCACTGATAGGTGGCAGGGAGCTGGTAAGGCTTCCTGAAAAGTCCTGAATCCCTGTGTTTTTCAGGCTGACTTTGTGTAGATAACCATATTCATCAAACACAAGTGTTAATTTTTGATTGTTAAAGACGTAGCTGGAATAGTCTTGTGGAAGCGGCATTTCTTTGAATCCATTGCCATAAGTTTCTGTCAATAATTGGATAGAGCTATTGGTTTTGTGTTTGCCCAATAGCGAATAGAGCAGTGCCTCTTTGGTCTTGATTTCGCCTTTAAAACGGTCTTTTTCCCACAAACCATTTTTGGATGCACCATTTTTATAGGTCATTTTCCCTTCTCCATTAAGCTGATTGTCAGCCCATTGTCCTTCGTATTTATCGCCGTTGGTATAATAGCAGATGCCGCGCCCAGCCCGCAAGCCTTGTTTCCAATTTCCCTCATAGCGTTCCCCAGTGCGGCTAATGAAAATACCGTATCCGTTCAGGCAGTCGCCAGTAACGCAGCTTCGCCGTTTGAGCATAATTTTTGAAATTTGCTTTTCATCAATATATACTAAAAGGGTGATTTCGTGTTTGTTGTATTGGAAATAGTCATTGGTAAAAAAATGAGGCTTGCCGAGCAAGGCGGTTAGTTGTTTGCGATTCATGGAAAAGTTGATTTTGAAAGGCAAATCACCCTCATAGCGTTGGTAAATTTCCTCACTGGGCTTGGGCTTTGTATTGTGTAACTCTATGGCTTCCAACTGCTTACCTGCATAAAACTCCAACTTGATGCCCTTGGCGGGGTAGGCATAATACGAAGTGCTACTGAGCATCTCAGACCGTTGCCCCAAATCCTGTATAAAAACCTTTAAATCAGGGTCTTGCAAATTTTTACCAATAAATCTTTCTGTTTGCGCCCATGCACAAAGCGGTAAGAAAAAAAAGAAAATGGATACAAGTTTGCTCATCTAAACCTTTGATTTTTAGTGTACCCACAATTTTAATGAATTTTGTACGAGTTGAAAAAAATTAGGCAAAAAATTATTTTTTTAACTGTATATTCTTGCGTCTGATACTCAATTAAGTAATAAGACGGAATAAAAGTATAATTTTACATATACGATACATTGCTTCAAGTAGTGGTATGGATAAGCTGAGAAAAAATTTTAACTTTGCGCTTAAAAACATTGGTAAAAAATTTAACATTCAATTTATCTAATTACTTATCACTAAATCTAATACGAAACAATAATGCACAATTTTGCAGTCATTTTCGATATGGACGGTGTGCTGATTGACAGCAATCCGTACCACAAAACGGCTATTGAGGCTTTTTTAGAGAAACATCATTTCAAATTTACAGAGGAGGAACTCAAACAAAAAGTGTGGGGGCGCATGAATCGCGAATGGCTCAGGGCGGTTTTTGGCGAGGAAATGTCTGTGGCTGAAATCAACCAACATGGCGAAGACAAAGAATTGATTTACAGGCAATTATTTGCAAAAGACATCAAAGAAGTAAAGGGTTTAACGTCTTTTTTAGAAAAACTGAGTGCGAGCCAAATTCCCTGCGCGGTGGGAACTTCTGCCCCGCGTTCCAATGTAGATTTTACTTTTGAGCATCTGCCTATTGCCCATTTTTTCGCAGTCGTTTTAGATGAAAGCCATGTAAATTTGGGTAAACCTAATCCTGAAATTTACCTCAAAGTAGCTGATAATCTGGGCTTTCCGCCGCAAAAATGTATCGTAATAGAAGATTCCTTGGCAGGAACAGCTTCGGGCAAGGCGGCAGGTGCAAAAGTGATTGGCATTACGACCACACACTCCCCCGCAGAGTTGCGCGCTACTACTGACCTGATTATTGACGATTTTACAAACCTTTCCATTGATGATTTGGTTAGATTGACAAATTAAAATAGTGTTAAAAACAATGCGTTACATTTCATTTTTCCTTGCTTCTTTTTTCTTTTTTGCCTGTGATTCAGCCACAAAGCAGCAGACATTTGACAAAAACAAAATGGTGGCAAATATTACCCAAAAGATAATACTACCTCATTATCAATCATTTGTTACAGAAACTGTCCAGTTAGAGGCGCAGGCAAAGGCTTTTTCGGAAAATCCAACTCAAGTCCAACTATTTGATTTACAACAAATTTGGAGAAAAAGTATGAGAGAGTGGAAAAATTGTGAATTGTTCAACTTTGGGGTTGCAAAAGATAAAAATTATATGTTTGACATTAATTTTAGTGAAGTGCGCCCTAAATTGATTGAAAATGTGCTAAACGACACTGCAAAAATTGACGAGGAATCCGTCAGTGTGGGTGGCGCGGCGGCAAAAGGTTTACCCGCGATTGCATTTTTACTTTTTGAAAATGAATATCTACCAAGCAAATTAGCTACTGAACGCCAGAAAAATCAAAGAATCCTCGATTATTTGAACGGATTGACCGCTAATCTGAACACCAACGCACAACTGCTTGCCGATGAATGGAAAAATAGTTATGCCAGTTCTTTTGCTGAAAATAAAGATAATGCCTCACTCCATCTACTTGCAAACCAGTTACTTGCGCTTTCTGAAAGCATTGCACTGACAAGGATTGACGCAATAGTAAAGCAAAAAACTGATTCCACCAAGTTTGGTCAGATAGACAAAGTGCTAAACGATAAACAGTTTATTGTCAGTAATTTACAAATTATTTATGAAGTTTTCACAGGAGCAGGCGGCTTGGGTTTTGATGATTATTTAGATTTTTTGAACGTCAAATTTGCGAATCGCCCTCTTTCTGAGGTTATCAATGAGCAACTCGGCAAAGCAAAAAGGGCAGTGGAAAATGCCAATGATGAGGAAAAAGCCAGAAACGCCCAAGACGAACTAAAAAAGTTATTTATCCTTCTCCAAACGGATATGTTTTCCGCCTTGGGCATTGCTGTTTCTTTCACTGATGCTGATGGAGATTAATTGCTATTTATCTGTAAATCAGTGCGTTCTTAATTTCTCCAGTTTTGTTTTCTACGTCATAAACGAAACCATTAATCACCACATAGCGCACTTTTCCACCTTGGCGAATGACAATGCTGGGGTTTTTATTCATTTCTACTGATTTGTCTAAGGTATTGGTTTTGGGGGAATTACTGAGTAAAATATTGATGCCTAATTTGGTGAAATCTTCATTTATTTTGGCTTTTTCCAATATCACAGCCGTATAGCCTTCTTTGTATAAGTCATTCAAATTCAGCTTTTTGACTTCTTCTAAACTGTTGAATTTTTTGGTGTAAACTTTTCCTTCTTCGCCTGTCATTCCTTCACAGTTTATTTCCTGATAACCATAAAAAACTGATAAATCGCCAATCTCGTCAATCACATTTTCGTAATAAAAATCTGAATGATTGTTTATGGGCTTCTCAGCATAACTATACGCAATATCAGCTTTGTAATCTTTTTTATTGTTTTTTAAGGTCAAGCCTCTGACAATGATGCTTTTAAGTAGGCGTTCGTTGAAAGGAATAGCATTGTACTGCTCAAAAGTATATTTTTGATAGGACAGATTGCCAATCGAGTAAATGCCTGCCATCATTGTTATAAAATTTATTTTCCTAATGTACTGTTTTTCAGTATCGTTAGGATAGCCGCCTGACTCTATCAGCACGACACTTGTTCCCCATTTCTGAATATTGTCGCCAAAAGCGCGTGGCTCGAAGTCATCATAATATTTAGCCACTTGGCGAGGCATGAACTTATCAATGGTTTCGGTCAATTCTGCTATGAGTTTCATGGCGTTGCCTCTGACCTCATTGATGTTTTTTTCATAATCAAAAGCTGGGGCGAGAAAGGAAATTGTGGCAGGCGTGCGCGAATTACCCACCGTATAAAAGGTGCTTTGGTCGTGGAGATTAAAGCCAAATTCGGGATTGAGGCTGTCGCGAATATTTTTTAGGATTACTGCTTCGGCAGATTGCAAGCGCAACGCATCGCGATTGAGGTCTATGTCGTAGGCATTGCGGCGTTTGTAAACTTCTGCGCCGTCGGGGTTGAGCATGGGAATAAAATAAAGCGTAACTTTGCTCAATATATCTTTTTTGAGGTCATCAAACTCACCCGTTTTGGCAAAAAAATTAAATATATCAAACAAAGCCATTGTAGCGGTCGGCTCGTCGCCATGCATTTGCGACCAAAATAACACCTTGGTTTTGCCTGTCCCCAGCTTGATGAGGGAAATATTTCTTCCTTCAATGGATTTTCCTAATAAGCTGACATTGAATTGCTTATCAGCTTTTAACTTTTCAATCAGGGGTTGCAAATCTGCGTGTTTGAAACGGCGATGTTTCAGCGTATTTTCTTTGTAGAGGTCATATTTCTGAGCAATTTGTGCTACGAATTGTTCTTTTGTCATCATATTTTGGCTATATGAAATGTAAGGTATTAAAATTATTAAATTGATAATCAGCAGTTTGTATGTTTTTTCCATAGTCAAGTGTTGGATAGGTTAAATATTATCAAGCAAATTTGCAAAGTTTTTGGACAAATGAAATGAATCTGCAAAATAAAGTACGCTAACTTTTTAACGTATAGATTATTGTATTTGGTTTTATTGTTGCATTATTTTGTATTTTGAGTCATCTAAAATCCAATAGCTATGAAGTTTATCAAATTTTTCATCATCTGTATTTTAACGTTGATTTGTCAGGTCTTATGGGCGCAAAGTTTTACACCTTGTTTCCAAACGGACATTGTAAAAGGCTGCGCGCCGCTAAAAGTAAAGACGGCAGATTGCTCAGGCGCGCCCGCGAGCCTCGTTTTTTACGATTACGGCGATGGCAGAGGTCCCGTCCCTGACAAGGAGGTTACTTATACCAAAGCAGGCAAGTTTGCAGTAACACAGTTTATAAACTCGGTAGGTTCGGGCGGCGTAAAGACTGACGGTCAGTATTTTGTGGAAGTGAGCAACCCAATAGATGCCATTTTTCAGGTTGAGCTTTGTGCCAATTTTAGTGCCAGCGTCAAAGTGAGCAGCACCGATTATAGCGAATATTTCATTGACTTTGGCAATGGCAGGAGTAGTGTAGTCAAAGGTGGAGAATCTGCAAGTACAACTTATGGTAGTGCTACGCCTGTTACGATTACGGTTTTGGGCAATACCAATACGAATGTGCCGATTTGTGGACGCGTCCAGCGCACGATTACGCCCATAGAACGACCGCAAAAGGGGATTCTCCAACAAGTCCAAGTCCAAAATAACGACCAAATCAATATCAGTTTTGCACTTTCTAACAATATCAGTTATCGACTATTGCAAACTTCGCTGGTGAATGATGAAACACAAAAATTTGATTTGGCGAGTGGCGCGAGCAGTTTTACCAGCCCAAACAAGATTGATAACTTTAATTTTTTTAGGTATCGCCTTGTTGCTGTGGATAAATGTAGCGGAGAAGAATTTTTTGCGGCAGAAACCATCACTGCCCATCAATTAAATGTAATAAGTTCGCAAAAAATGAACAGCCTGAATTGGAATACGAGCAATGACTTTGGCTTTGTGGGCTATATTATTTATAGAAACGACCAAGTGCTAACGGAAATCAAAGACAGGGAAATTTCTTCTTTTGTGGATTCGAAGGTAAAATGCGGAGAACGTTACTGTTATCGCCTCGAAGCGCGCGCCAATGGTGGTGCAAGTAAGTCTATTTCTGCAACAAAATGTGTTACCATATCGAGCGACTCTAACCCCAAGCCTATAGCGGTATTGGTGGCAAATGTGGTAAACGAACGCGTGGAAATTCGCTGGCAAGTCCCCACAGGTAGCACACCACAGACCACGATTCTGATACGCACCGACGAGCAAGGTGCTTTTAGTCAGACTACTATCCCCAACTCTCCGCCGTACATAGATGCCTCTGCCGCTACCACAAGTAAAGATTACTGTTACAAACTTTTTTATATAGATGACTGCGGCAATGCCTCGCCAGAGAGCCTGCCCGCCTGCGCTATCCGCCTCACACTGACCAATGAAGGTGATGAAATTACGCTGAACTGGACGGCTATCGCGGGCGCGACAAGTGTGGTCATAGAAAAATTAGACGACAGTAGGAATCCTTACAGTTCGCTACCCACCAATGGAAATACACTCACCGAAGCCAAAGCGCAACTGGACAGGCAGGTTACGCGCTACCGCGTGGCGGCAGTCATCAATGGTATTTTGGTTTATTCCAATGTGGTCTTGGTCAGGGTTGATGCAGTGCTGGTCTTTCCAAATGCGTTTAGCCCCAATAATGATGGACTGAACGACACTTTTAGCGTCAAAGGCAATTTTATCAAAGACTATCATTTACAGGTTTTTAGCCGTTGGGGGATTTTGATTTATGATACCACTGACATCAATGCCATCTGGGACGGTACGCACAAGGGCGAACCTGTGCCAATGGGGGAATATATCCTGACCATAGAAGGCGCAGACATGATAGGCAAGAAGATTAGCCAAAGAGGAATCTTGACAGTGGTAAAATAAATTATTTCATGCCTTTTCTATATTCCAAAGGCGGTTTTCTATCGCCTATGATGGGTTTGTACTGAAAACCTGCGCCACGTTGTTTTTCTAAATCTTCTTTTGCCTTTTGGACTAATTCGGGTTGGTTTATCAGGTCTATGGCAGTCATCGCAATCACTTTGGCGGCAACCATCATGCCTTTGAACCCAATGCTCATGCCATCTGCCGCGACTGCCTGCCACGTATGCGCGGCTGTCCCTGGCACCCAAGTTGCTGGCTCGACAGAGGCAGTAGGCACTACCCAGCTAATGTCGCCCACGTCCGTAGAAGCGGGAAAAAAACCTTGTTGGTAAGGTTGAATTTCTTTGGCTAATTGCAGTGGAGGTGCATCATATTTATACGTTGTCTGCATTTTTTGGGCAAATGCCAATTCTTCCGTACTGTAATTTACGCCTCCTATTTTGCTTAGGTTGGCGTGCATAGCCCTTGACAAAGGCTCATTAGGCATCAAATTGTATAAACCAGTAACTATTTCGTACTTTACCTGAGTTTCCGTTCCCATTGCCGCGCCCTCTGCGGCTTTGACGACCCGATTCCACACTTCTTCTACGCCCTTCACTTGTAAATCTCGGACGGTATATTCTGCCTCTGCGTAGTCAGGAACGACGTTAGAAGCTAATCCACCTTTGCTAATGACATAATGAATACGCGTAGTAGGCGAGATGTGTTCGCGCATCATATTCACCATGTAATTCATTGATTCTAAGCCATCTAAGGCAGAACGTCCGCGCTCTGGTGCCGCTGCAGCGTGTGCCGCTTTACCATAAAAACGAAAAATTCCTTGTTTGAAAGCCATGCAAGAATTAGGGCTTGCGTTGTTGCGGTCAGACGGGTGCCAGTGCAAAACTGCATCAATGCCACTAAAAAGTCCCGCACGCACCATATAGACCTTGCCGCCGCCACCTTCTTCGGCAGGCGTGCCGTATAGCTTGATAGTCCCTGATTTCTTGGATTGTAAGAGCCAATCTTTGAGGGCAATTGCCGCCGCTACTGAGCCTGTACCAAACAAGTTATGTCCGCACCCATGCCCACTGCCACCATTTACCACTGGTTTTTGCTCAGGAATAGAGTCTTGCGACAGCCCAGGCAACGCGTCAAACTCTGCCAAAATACCAATCACAGGCTTACCACTTCCAAAAGTGGCAATAAACGCAGTAGGGAGGTCTGCCACGCCTGTTTCTATGCTAAATCCTTCTTTTTTCAAAGTTTCTTGCAGTAGAGAAGTGCTTTGGGTTTCCAAATAACCCAATTCTGCAAAGCCCCAAATTTTGCGTGCTACTTGGCAGTAAGGCACATATTTTTTTTCTAATGCCTTGATAACAAATTCTTTATCCTTGCCCACTTGTGCGTAGGACTGTAAAAAACAAGAAAAGAAAAGAAGAATAAATAAGTAAATATATTTTTTCATTACAATAGTTTGTTTGAAATTCTCTTAGCCCAAATATAAGTAAAATCTGGATTAGGTTTTATATATTTGGCATTAGATTTTTTGAATTTTTTATACACTCAAAAGTAAAAATGAACATGAAAAAAACAATCGTTTGTCTTGCCTTTCTTGCCCTGAGCCAGCTATGCCTTGCACAGGCGAGTTTTCAGGCACTTACCCAAGAACTCAAAGAAGGAAAACCTGCCGAAGTAGGTATGTCAGAAGAACGGCTGGGGCAGATAGACAAAACCCTACAAGAGTACATCAACAAAAAATGGATAGCAGGCGCAGTGGCTATGGTCGCGCGCAAGGGGAAAATTACCTATTACAAAAGTTTTGGCACGAGTGGCATTGGCAGCGACCAGCCTATGAAAAAAGATGATTTGTTCAGAATTATGTCCATGACCAAGCCTGTAACTTCGGTGGCACTGATGATGCTATACGAAGAAGGTAAATTCTTGCTGGACGACCCACTATCCAAGTATATTCCCGAATTTAAAAACCCCACTGTCCTCAAAACGTTTAACGAGCAAGATACCACCTATACCACAGAGCCAGCAAAAAATGAAATCACTATCCGTCAAATACTTACACACACCGCAGGCATTGCTTATGGATTCCTTGATGCCAAAAAGTGGGGAGCTATTTTTGCCAAATCGCGCGTGCCTGATGGTGCTAATGCCTTCCCTATTACGATTGGCGACCGCATGAAGATTTTGGCAAAATTGCCCTTGGTACATCACCCTGGCGAGGCGTGGACGTATGGGCTAAACTCTGATGTCGCGGGCTATCTGGTAGAAGTGCTTTCAGGCATGACGCTTTCAGATTTTTGTGAGAAACGCATCTTTCAGCCTTTGGGCATGAACGAAACGCACTATTTTTGGGACGAAAGCGTAGCCAATAGATTGGTCAGTGTTTATACAGAAAAAGACGGCTTGGTAGAAAAAGAAAAAAATCCAGCCTTAGTCAAAATGATAGAATTTCCAATCAGGGGTGCGAAAAAATATTTTTCAGGTGGTAGCGGGCTGACCTGCTCCTCAATGGATTATCTCAAATTTTGTCAGTTTATCATCAATGGCGGTACGTATAACGGCAAACGCCTACTGAGCCGCAAAACCATAGAACTGATGGCTAAAAATCAGGTGGGCGATTTAGGCACTTGGAGTGGGGAGAAATTTGGCTTAGGTTTCTCCATTAGTACAGAAAAAACGAGTGCAAAGCAGCTTGGCTCGCTGGGCAGATTGGGCTGGGGTGGTGCCTTGGCGACTACCTTTTGGATAGATGCCAAAGAAGGCGTGGTGGCGGTACTGATGACACAAATTTTTGGCTCTACACACAGCAACGAAGTATTTAGCAAATTTGAAAATGCTGTTTATCAATCAATTACAGATTAAAAAATCTTTACTGGTGCAAGGCAGAGCCTTGCAATCATCTCTGGTACAAGCGTTACGCTTGTACCAGAAAAAAATACATTTGTACCAAAAAATAAGAATCAATACATTTTACTAAAACCAAATCACAAAACTTATCCTTATGGAAGAACTACGTTATCCTATCGGAAAATTTGAGTACAAAGGCTGGCAGACCGCCACAGAACGCAATGCGCTGATTTTACAACTTGCCGAAATCCCAAGCCTGCTCAGGGAAGCAGTAGCCAATCTGACAGATGAACAACTAAATACGCCTTACCGTCCGCAGGGCTGGAGTGTGCGCCAAGTGCTTCATCATGTGCCAGATAGCCATGCCAACGCCTACATTCGCTTCAAGTTGGCACTGACCGAAGACAACCCCACCATCAAGCCCTACTTGGAGGACAAATGGGCGCAACTTCCTGACACTTTTCTTACCCCTGTGGATGTTTCGCTGGCAATGTTGGAGGTGATTCACTTTCGCTTGGTGATGATTCTCAAACAGATGTCAGAGAAAGATTTTGAACGCACCTATTATCACCCACAGAATCAGCAAACTACCACCTTAGATTATGTGCTTGGAATGTACGTTTGGCATGGCAAGCATCATATCGCGCAGATTACTTCGCTTCGCCAAAGAATGAGATGGTAGTAAAAAAGGAGTAAATACTCTACGTTGCTAATATTTAAACCCTACATGGGCTTGTAAACTGCAATAGTAAACAAGCCCATTTTAAAGTTACTAAATTTTGCAAAAAAACTATGCAAACAATCCAGCAAATTTACCAGCAACTCAAAGACAAACAAATAGTTACAGATAGCCGTAGCCTCATTGCTGTTCCTAACGAATCCGTATTTTTTGCCTTTAAGGGCAAGCACACTGACGGAAATGAATTTATCCAAGAAATGTATGAAAAAGGCATACGAAATTTTGTAGGAACTCAGCTTTATGATTTTCTAACTCACTCACCAACAGCGTTATATACTTTTTTTCAGGTGGAGAATACACTGGCTACCCTCCAAGCATTAGCCACTTATCACAGGGCGCAATTCACACATTTAGAGGTAATTGGCATCACAGGGAGCAACGGAAAAACAATTGTCAAAGAGTGGCTCGCGCAGCTACTCCAAAGCAAATATGCACTCGTAAAAAGCCCTAAAAGTTATAATTCTCAGTTGGGCGTGCCTCTTTCCGTTTGGCAGATAAAGGCACATCATCAAATTGGTATCTTTGAGGCGGGAATTTCCAAGCCCAACGAAATGAGCAAGTTAGAGCAAATAATCCAACCTACTATGGGCATTTTTACCAATATCGGAACGGCGCACGACGAAGGATTTGAAAGTAGGCAACAAAAAATCAGAGAAAAACTACAACTTTTCAAAAATTGTAAAATATTGATTTATTGCGCTGATTATGAAGAAATTACAAAAATTATCAAAGAAGAAACTGAGTATAATGGCTTCAAAGTCAAAACACTAACTTGGGGAAAAAATGCAAATGCAGACATTCAAACCCTTGATAACCTGCCTTTTACTGATTTGGCTTCTGTGGAGAATTGTATGCACTGTATCGCTACAATGATTTATTTGGGCTATCAACTCGCTGAAATCCAACAGCTTATCAGCCAGCAATTAGGAGGACAAAAGAATGTACTACCCATGCGCCTCGAACTCAAAAAAGGAATTAATCAATGCACACTGATTGATGATACTTATACCAATGATTTACAGGCACTTAGCGTTGCACTGGACTTTATGAATCAGCATCAACAAAAAGATATTTTTCAAAAGAAAACACTTATTCTTTCTGATATTTTGCAGGCAAATATTCCTCCTATAGAAATTTATACACAAATCCATAACTTGTTGATAAACAATAAAATCAATAAATTTATAGGTATTGGAACGGAAATTTTTACTTTGACAGGTTTAGGAATGAATGTCAGTATAGAAAAATATTTTTACCCTGATACAGAAACGTTTATCCAAGATTTTTTGAGTGGTAAAATCAATTTTCAGCACGAACAAATCTTGGTCAAAGGTGCGAGAAAGTTTCAATTTGACCGAATTACGAGCTATTTGCAAGAAAAGGTACATGGCACTCGATTAGAAATCAATTTAGACGCATTGGTGCATAACTTAAAGTTTTACAGAAGTTTGATAAAACCTCAAACGAAACTGATGGTGATGGTCAAGGCTTTTGCGTATGGCAGTGGAAGTGTGGAAGTTGCCAGTGTGTTGCAGTACCAAAATGTTGATTATTTGGCAGTTGCGTACGCGGACGAGGGCGCGCACCTACGCGAGCATGGTATCCGCCTGCCAATCATGGTGATGAATCCTGCCGAAGAAACGTTTGATAAGCTGATTCAGTATGGTTTAGAGCCTGAAATTTATAGTTTTAAAATTTTAAAACAATTTATCTATTATCATGGCTTGACAAAAGAAAAAAAAGAGGCAAAGATTCACCTCAAAATAGATACAGGAATGAGGCGTTTGGGTTTTGAAACTGCTGAAATAGCGCAACTTAGCGAAATCTTAATCCAACATCCTACGTTGAAAGTTGCTTCTATTTTCACACATTTGGCTGGCGCAGATGATGAAAGGCACAATGATTTCTCCTCCCAACAGCTACTTGCTTTCCAATCTGCGACACATGAATTAGAAAAAAAATTAAATTATCCTATTTTAAAACACGCCTTGAACTCTGCGGGTATAGCGCGATGGACTGATTATCAGTTAGATATGGTGCGGCTTGGGATTGGCTTGTATGGGGTAGAGGCAAATGGGCTTTGGCAGTCCCATCTGCAAAATGTAACGACACTGAAAACTACCATTTCTCAGATTAAGCACCTCCAAAAAGGGGAAACGGTTGGCTATGGGCGACGGTGGACAGCAACCCAGGAGAGCAAGGTTGGTACGATTGCGATTGGGTATGCAGATGGCTACGACCGCAGGTTCAGCAATGGTCTTGGTAAAGTGTTTATTAACAACCAGTTAGCTCCTATTATTGGCAGCGTATGTATGGATATGAGCATGATAGATTTGACGGACATAGATGCCAAAGAAGGAGATGAGGTCATTCTTTTTGGGAAAGAGGTGAGTGTCATTGAGTTAGCCAAAGCTATCGGGACTATTCCCTACGAAATCTTTACTGGGATTGGAGAAAGGGTAAAACGAGTGTTTTTTACGGAGTAAGGATTAAACTGAAAGATAGCTTCAGTTTTGTGAAAAGAGTAAAA
>JAAFJS010000163.1 GCA_013298985.1 Cytophagales bacterium | reverse complement strand
GGGTGAAAAGCCGAAGCAACAATGGGCGCAGAAGCTGCCGCACCAATATTTGCCCCTTACTTTTTTATTGCGGTGGGCAGTCAGGCAAATATTGGTGCGGCGGCTTCTGCGCCCATTGTTGCTTCGGCTTTTCACCCTGCGCTTGCGCCTGTGGGCGTGTTGCTGGCGGTATTAGGCTATGCAATAGGCACTTACGGAGGCTGGGTAAGTGCATTGATAATGCAATGGGTGTTTCAGCAGTTTTAATTAATGATTGTCAAGGTCTTTGACCATTGACAACGTTGTCAATGGTCGAAGACCTTGACAATCGTTTGAAAACTAAACGTTATACAAATGATTACCTCAACTGCCTTTGAATGGCGGCTATCATTTCTTGGAATTGTGGAAAAATACGCGAGATAAACTCAGAAGCTATTTCAGCAGAACGAGTCAGAAAAGGGTAAAAGACTGAATTTGAAAGACTTGAAGGCTTGATTACGCCAACATGGGTAAACAGTTGGAGGAGAATCGCAATGGCAACTGCATATTTGAAAACGCCAAAAACTGCGCCCAGCACACTGTCAAATCCTTTGAAAAGCACTGCATTAATGATGCTTTTGAGCAGCTTGCCTATCCAACTCACTGCCAAAGCTGTCAGCGCAAAAAATACCAAAAAACTGCCAAAAGAAACGCCCTGTGGCAATCCACTTGCCCAGTCGTTCCCTAATTGGAGGAACTTGAAAACAATAATCAGGAGTACAATAAAAATAAATAAGGAGATAATTTCTACAATCAGCCCTTTTTTGTAGCCTTTGTAAGCACCCCAGCCCAAAAACAGCAATATTAAGCCATCTAAGGTACTGAGATTATCGATAAAAGTTGCCACCAACATTAAAAGTGTGAATTATAATTATTATTATTATTGGGCGGATGATTCTGATTAGGAGAACGTTGCCAAATATAAATCACAAACATCACAAACACCACGACCACACACAGCACCGCCAGCAGTTTGAGCAGACCTGCATTAGAGTCTTCGGTGTGCATTTTTGCCTGACTCGTAGCCGCTACATCTTTCATAATACGCAGCTCGGTTTTGGCATCACTAAGTTCAATCGTAGATTTGTTGAGGTCTGTACGTGAGTTGCTCAGGTCTTCCATGAGTTTTTGCACTTGGGCGCGAAGGTCTTTGAGTTCGGTTTGGGCAGTTCCGTTGTTTTGAGTAATATTTTTTACTTCATCTTGTGCGCGTTTGAGTTCCTCTTTGGTATCTTTGAGTTGTTTTTGCGACTCTGCGAGCAGGTCTTGATTAGATTTCAAAAGGTTGTTTTGCTCTTTATTTCTCTCAGTCATAGCCTCAACTTCCTTGTTTTTGGCATCAATAATTTCGTGCAAACGCTTTTTATCATCGCGCAGTTCGCGAGTATTGCTTTCCAACTCACTCATGGTCATTTGCTTGGCATCAATTTGTTGTCCTTTCGATTCGAGCATAAGGTCGCGCTTTTCCACGTCCTTTTTCAGATTGTCCATGTCTTTTTTGAGTTCAGCAATTTGCTCCTCTTGCATTTTGATAGTTTTCAAATGCCCTTCACTTGTTTTGACAAGTTCTTGATTGTTTGCTTCCAGATTGTGTAGGATTTCCATGTCGTCAGTGGACATGGACGGTTTGGCTACCAAGTACACCCCCAAGCTCGCGACGAGGATAATCGCGACGATACGAATGATACTGGATTGCTGAACCATACCTTTTCTTATATTAATATTCATAAGCCATGCGTAATTTTACTGCTAAATTAGACAAAAGAAACTTAATAATCAAACTTTTACACAAAAAAGTTAAAGTAAAACTTTAAGTCTAAGAAAATAACGGTTTTATTTCCTAAAAGTTCCAAAATTTTAATTGTTTTTTGCTTTTCGTTTTAAATACCAAGTAATTCATCTTAGCTGAACAGATGATTTACAATAGATAAAATATGCAATAAGTCATGCCCAAATTGAACCCCGAATGGCACATCACTGCTCCTAAAATTGACCCTGAATATTTTTTGGAAATAAAAAACAAAATACTCACTAAAAACATACTTCCTACCCAAATCAAGGAGGGAATGGTCAGAAAGAGCCATGCCCCATTCGAGAAAATCAAGCCAAAATGTGCAATGTGTATCAGCGCAAATGTCAAGCTATCTATTATTGAGGCTTTTTGTTCGCCCAGCGATTCTGCAAAACTACCATGTACAATTCCTCTAAAAAATAATTCTTCACCTATTGGGCTGAATGTCATACTTGTAACTGCAAAAATTACAAAGTAAATTAATTTGTCTTGCGAACTTAGTTCCGCAGGTAATTTATATGATTTACCAATGTATTCGTACCAATTACTGTCAGTATTCCCGTAAAGTGCCTTACCCACCACATAAAGCAAAAAACTGAACAATACACCAATTACAAGCGAAATTATCAACCTATAAAAACGCTTGGGTCTGGTCATACCAATTTTTTTGCGCCCATATTTGGTCAAGAATACAAAAGAAGCAGCCGCAGAAACTAACATTATCAAAGCAATATAATTGTAGTTTTTTGTTACACTTGCATTCAATACCATGATAAATCGCGGAATACAGATAATAAGAATTAAAAAAAGTCCAAATTTCCAGTCAAATCCAAAATATTTACCCCAAAACGGTTTTATTTCAGTGTCCATACCTTTGTTACTTATGCTTTTTACGTCTATAAAAATTTACACAAAGAAAATGAATTACTTGGAAGTTTACAAACGCACCTCTCCCACAGATGCACAAAGCCTAAAAATTAGCCTTGCCTGAATTTTAATTTCAATTTATTTAGTTTAATTTTGAGTTTAGATGAAAACAAAATTACATTGAAAACAAAAAAACAATATTTTAACATTTTATTTTTTCTCCCAATCTTCTGTTTATTAAATAGTTGTGAAGAAAAAAAACAAATAAGTGCCAAGCTCAAAATCGTATGCACCACCAGCCTAATTGCAGATGCTTTTCGCAATATTGCGAAGGATTCGGCGGAAGTGATAGCCCTTATGGGCGCAGGAGTCGACCCACACCTCTACAAGGCTACGCATGGCGACATCAAAAAATTGCTTTCCGCAGATGTGGTGTTTTATAACGGGCTACACTTAGAGGGCAAAATGGGAGAAATTTTAAAAAAACTTGCCCGACAAAAACCTGTGATTGCGCTTGGCGAAGTGCTTGCCAAAAATCAACTTATCATTGCAGAAGAAGAAACTCAAACGCCTGACCCACATATATGGTTCGATATAATGCTTTGGAAAGAGGCAGTTCGGCATGGCTCAGACGAATTAATAAGGCTCAGTACAGAAAAATTTGAAAAAAAAAGCGTTTATTATTTCCAAAAAAACGCTGAACAGTATATTCTTTCGTTAGATAGTTTAAACAAAAAAGTCCAAATTGAGCTGGCAAAGATTCCTCCTGCCCAGCGCACCCTTATTACTTCGCATGATGCTTTTACCTACTTTGGGCGAGCTTATCGCCTCAATGTCAAGGGTTTGCAGGGAATTTCTACACTTTCAGACTTTGGGCTTCGCGACGTATCAGATTTGGTTAATTTTATCGTCAAAAACAAAATTAGGGCAATTTTTGTCGAAACTTCCATGTCCGAGCAGTCCATCAAGGCAGTCATCAAAGGTTGTGAAGCGCAGGGACATCAAGTTTTGCTTGGTGGCAAGCTATTTTCTGACGCACTGGGCAAGGCAGGCACGCCAGAAGGCACTTATATTGGCATGATAAACGCAAACGTAAAGACGATAGTAGGCGCGCTCAAATAGAGAGATTACTTGCTGGTTTTCAGGCTGATACCTTGTTCTAAAATCAAGATTTTGCCTTGTCGATACAGATTACCCACTAATTTTTTAAACGTTTTTTTGCTCATTTGAAACTGTTTTTTGATGTCTTCGGGGTCGCTGTGGTCGCCGTAAGGCATATACCCGTCGTTTTGTTTGAGCAAGGCTATGATACTCTCTGATTCGTCCTTGATGCCATCAAAACCCTCTTGGCGCAGGCTCAAATCAAGTTTTCCATCTTCTTCCCGAATGTGTTTGATGTAGCCTTTGACCTTATCGCCTATGTTTAGGGCTTTGTAAAGCTCATTTTTATACAACATTCCCACATAGCAACTGTCCACGATGCACATTAGCCCAAGCGTAGTAAATTCATACGCCAGCAGGCTCACTTCCTGCCCAATTTCCAGACTGCTGGTATCTTTTTCTAAAAATGCCCCAATCTTCGAGATGCCAATCAAGCGGTCTGTCCGCACGTCCAAGCAAACCCTAACTACGTGTTTTTCACCCTCATACATCATTTTGTGCTGCTCTTTGATGGGTACAAACAAATCTTTTTCCAGCCCCCAGTCCAAAAAAGCCCCAAACTTGGTGGTGTGCTTCACTTCTAAGCACGCAAACTCGTCCAGCAGGGCATACGGGGTCAAATTCGTGGCTATGAGGCGGTCTTCGGAGTCCGTATAGATAAATACGGAAACCTCATCACCAATTTGCGCCCCTGCGGGAATGTACTTGTTGGGCAATAAAATCTCGCCTCTGTCCGAATCCAAGTACAAGCCTTGCGGAGTTTGTTTTACTATTTGAAGGGTATTAAATTTGCCTATGCTAAACATTGGTAATGTAAGTTTTATGTACTATGATTTTTTGTTTAAGCTAACTATCTAATAATTAAACACTTTCGTTTTAACATTTCTAAAAAAAACGTTTAAAAATTAGGAATTGTATTCGCCAAGTATTACTTTTGTCTTGTTACAAAATTGATATTTCGTTTCAATCCCATCAATTTTGTACGTTGAACGGCTGATTTTTTGAAGATATTGCGGAAGATTTCGTCCGTAAGCTCTATCCAGCCGTTCTTTTTTATGTTGGTTAATTCCTCCGTAGGTTCGAAAGCTGGTTCTTGGTGCGGCTTTGCAAATTTGTTCCAAGGGCAAACGTCTTGACAAATATCACAACCAAATATCCAATTCTCAAATTTCCCCTCATAACTCGCTGGTATTTCGTCTTTTAGCTCAATCGTAAAATAAGAAATGCACTTACTACCATCTACTATATATGGTGCTACGATTGCGTCCGTAGGGCAGGCATCAATGCAGCGCGTACACGTACCGCAGTAATCTTTGGTGGGTGCGTCCGCCTCCAAAGCCAAGTCCAAAATCAGTTCTGCCACAAAGAAAAAACTCCCCATTTCGCGATTGAGCAGATTGGTATGCTTGCCCACCCAGCCTATCCCGCTTTTTGCCGCCCACGCCTTGTCCATCACAGGCGCAGAATCCACGAACACACGCCCACTCACCTGCCCTATTTCGGACTGAATTTCGTCAAAAAAAGTTTTCAATTTGTCTTTGATAACAAAATGGTAATCAGTGCCATAAGCATATTTTGAGATTTTCAATGTGTCGTCTGTATGCAGTATTTGCTTAGATGGATAATAATTGTAGAGCAAAGAAACGACCGATTTGGCATCAGGCACGAGCAGGCGAGGGTCAAGGCGTTTGTCAAAATGATTTTCCATATAGCTCATCTGCCCATGCATCTGCTGATTGAGCCACTTTTCTAAGCGCGGAGCTTCCTCTTCCAAAAAATTAGCTTCGGAAATTCCACAAAAATCAAAACCCAATGCTTGGGCTTTTTGCTTGATAAAAATCGTATAATCTTTTTTTTGAATCATTAATTGATGAAAGTGCGCGCTAATTTGAAACAAAAACAAAGGTACTCTGACAATTCTTGTGGAAAGTTCCCCCCGCTAAAGCGAGGGGTTAGTCTAACCCCTCGCTTTAGCGGGGGGAACTCGTGAGAGTGCTATCTGCCAAAAAAATTATCAGACAACCCAAAAACAAAGGTACGAAAGCAAATCATTTTTTGCTATTTAACACTTTCTTTTTAACTTCGCAACAAAACTAAGTAAACACACAGATTCTTTGATTTACCCTGCCTCAAAATTTCAAAATCCAATAAATCCTTCCTACATTGGATTTTGAAAAGACGTATTTAACACCAATTAAGCATGGAAATTTCTCATAATGAAGCAATTAATTTGCTAAAACAACAATTAGAAGACGAAAAAAACAAACGACTACGCGCAGAGCAGAATTTGTATTATACCAATCTCATGCTTAATTCGTCCGCTTGCGCGATGATTACGATTGACCGCCAGCAACGCATTACTTACCTCAATCCGATGTTCCTCAAACTTTTTGGAGGGAATCGCACCAGCTATATTGGCGCGACCTTCAAGCAAGCTATCGCGTGGGACAGCGTGGAGGACATTGATACCATTATCGACAGTATTTACGCAGAAAATGGACGCAAAGTACACTTAAAATGCACAAATCAGGAAGGTGAAAAAATATTGGTGCAACTGGACGCGCAAGTATTACTCTCGCCCAAAGGCACACCTTTCCAGCTCGTGATTAGCTTTATAGACAAAACCAAAGACCTCCAACCTACTGATAATCAGTGGTTAGAAATTATTTTGCGTGAAAGTGAACATCGTTTTGAAAAAGTTTTTCACCAAAGCCCTGTGGGAATCTTGATTGTAGAAAAAAATAATCCTTTAAAAATAAAGTATGTAAACCAAACTTTTTGTGATTGGACGGGCTATGCACAAGAAGAGTTTTTTGAAAACCCTGATGTAATAAAAAGTCTTAAAATCAGCAAACAGTTAGAGCAAATGGAAGAGATTGAGGAAGGTTTTAAGAAACAAATCAATCGCTACAAACATCTTTTTGATGCTTGGTTAGTTCGCAAAAATGGAAGTTTGCTTTATAGTGACCTGAAAATCACAGACTTGGAATATGACGGCTACACTCACCAAATCCAATATTTTACTAATGTCAATGAGAGAATCAAAGCCGCAGACATCATTACGCAATGTCAGAACTTGCTAAAAATTACACAAAAAGAGGGCAAAATTGGCAGTATTGATGTGGATTTTACCAACAATCAAATGTCGTGGTCAGAGGAAACTTTCTATATTTTTGAGATTCCGCTACACAACAAAATTGCTAATTCCAAAATCTTTTTTGAACGCATCTATCCTGCTGATTTAGAAAATGTTAAAAAAGAGATAGATGTCGCAGTAGCTCAAAAAAAGGACTTGGACTTGATATGCCGCGTGCTTACCCCTGAGCAAGAAATAAAGCACATCAGCTTTAATGCCACGCCTGTCTATCACATTGAGAGTCAGTCATTAAGGTTCGTGGGAACGGTGCAAGATATTACAGAAAAGGTGAATCTGGAAAACGAACTCAAGCGAGCCAAGGAGTTTGTCGCGATGAGCAAGCGCACTGCCAATGTAAGCAAGGAGTTAGAAAATAAGGTAGAATATCAAAATATTTTGTTGCAAAATATCGCTGATGCTATCATTTATTTGGACAAAAACTGGGAAATAGAGGACTGGAACGAGGGGGCAATGGATATTTACGGTTGGGAAAAAGAGGAAGTGATGGGCAAGCAAGTAGATAAACTCTTTGCTACGCAGTATTTGCAGGGCTATACGCCAGAGATTGTAGTCAAAGAACTTTTGCAGAACGGAAAGTGGAAAGGACAAATCAAACAACAAACGCGTTTTGGCAAGGAAATTACAGTACAAGCGTTTTATAGGGTTATCATCAATGCTGATAATGAGATAGTTGGGTTCGTGATGTCCAATAAAAACATGACCGAGCTTTTGCAAACCCAAGAGCAAGCGCACAAGTGGCAGGTTACGCTACAAATGGTTTTTGATAATATTCCAGGCTGGATTATTTTACAAGATAAGAACCTCAATGTGATGGGCTGTAACAAGAATTTTGTAACGGCAATGGGTGAGAGAAATCAGTCGGAACTGATTGGCAAGAGCTACAATGATTTGCCTGTTTCGCCCGAATTTGCCCAGCAATCTTACCAAAGTTCACTCAAAGTATTCAAGGAAAATCAAGGAATTTTTCATATTAACGAGCCTCTGATAAGCAAAAACGGCAAAACGTACTGGTTAGACACGACCAAAGTGCCGCTTCGCGATGGTGATGGCGAGCTGATGGGCGTGTTGGTTTCTACCGAAGACATCACAGAAAAGCGCGCTTATGAGGAGCAAATCAAAGAAAAACAAGCAAACCTTACATCAATCATCGAGAATACGGACGATTTGATTTGGTATGTAGATAAAGACCATACTTTTAAGGCATTTAATACTGTAATTTATGAAAAAGTAAAAAATGCCTTTGGAATTAAGGTGCAATACGGCAAAAATGCGATGGAAATTCTCCCAGAAGACTACAAAGTGCAGTGGCGACAGATTCATGAATATGTGATGAAAGGCAAAAAGTTAGTGGTAGAAAGGGCGATTGACCTGCCAAGTGGAAAGCAAATGTGGCTGGAATTTTCTTGTAACCCCGTTGTGAATGACAATGAAATTACAGGCGCGTGCTACATAGCGCGCGACATTACGGAAAGAAAAGAAAGTGAGAAGTTATTGATGGACACTCAGTTACAGCAAGAAAAGATTCGTTCATTGGCAATTATTCAAGGGCAGGAAGAGGAAAGAAGACGTGTGGCGATGGAGCTGCACGACGGCGTAGGGCAGGTATTGACCGCTTTGCAAATGCAAGTAAATTATTTGAAAATGCAAGAAAACTTACACTCGCCAGAACACGAACTCAAGCAAACAGCGCAGTTAGTCGATAATGCCAAACAAGAGGTGCGCCGCATCTCTTATAACTTGATGCCGAGTGTATTGAATGATTTTGGACTTTCTGATGCAGTGCAAAACCTCTGTACGGTCATGTCGCAAAACATTGATATAGAGATAGATGCAGATATAGACCTGAGTGATAAGCGTTTTCCTTCACAAATCGAGGTGGGGGTTTTTCGCATAGCGCAGGAAGTCATCAATAACGCCCTCAAATACAGTGAGGCAGATACGATAAAAGTACAGCTTTATGATGAAGATACACAAATTCGCTTGGTGATTGCTGATAATGGTAAAGGCTTTGAGGTCAATGAGATAGCTCGCGGCAACGGACTTGCTAATCTCACGCAGCGCGCCAGCCTGCTCAACGGCACGCTGACCATTGAGGCTGCCACAGGCGAAGGTTGCAAGGTTACTGCGGTGATTCCCTACGAGTTAGCCGAAGTAGAGGAGGAGATAGCAGAAGAAGTGGAATGAAATGCGTAGCTTTGCTGTTAGAAAAGTAGAAGTTCTAAGTATAAATAGAAAGAAAATATGAAACCCAAAACTAAAAATAAGCCTTTTAAAGATTGGCAATACGAAGAAGTGGAACAAGCATTTGGGCTTACTCGACACTTTGAGCATGAGCTTTTTGACAGGTTTAAAACTTTTAAAATTCCCCAAGACCACGAAAGTGCCAAAGAAATAGAAAGTTTGCGAAAGTTAGCACTCGAATACATAGAATCTTGGAATGAAGATGAGTATAAATTTATGTTTATTAGCCCATTTTTTAGGGTTGTGAACTTTGTGAGTCAATATTACAAGGTATTTACGCAACGCCCACTTTCAGTCAAATATGACAATGATACTAAAACAACCAATGGAAATGTAGAATTTATGCTTGCCAAAGGAAAGCAAATTCCACAAAAGCCTCACTTTTTTCTTCACGAATACAAGCCAGAAAAAAATAGAGATAATGACCCTCTTGGTCAGCTACTTATAGCGATGTTCGCTTCTCAAAAACTCAATCAAGACGATAAGCCTATTTATGGTATTTATGTGAACGGACGCAACTGGTTTATTGTAATCTTGGAAGGTTCAAACTATTCGACAAGCAATCCTTATGTGGTTACTTCCGAAGATATTTTTGACCTTTTTGCTGTTCTTTTGTTTTTCAAGCAAGAAATGGAAACACTGTATCAACAAATTTAGCGCGTTTACCAAGCCAATCAAATACACCAAAGCCTTTAAGCAATGTAAGAGAAACCAACTAAACTGCATCAGAAATCCAACTATGTCTTAGAAAAGGCTATCTTTACATTAAAAATAAAATATTTATGGCAACAAAGAAAATATAAAAGAAAATATGAAACCCAAAACTAAAAATAAGCCTTTTAAAGATTGGCAATACGAAGAAGTAAATGAGGCTTTTGGACTTGTTCGCCTCAGAAGTATGCCTTTTTTGGAAAATCTTAGAAACATTAGGCTACCCAAAGCGCATGAATATAGAACTGTCATTGAGAAATATAGAATAGAAGCCATAGACTATATAGAATCATGGAATGAGGACGAGTACAAATTTATGTTTATTAGCCCATTTTTCAAATTAGTAGATTTTGTAAGCCCTTATTATAAAGTATTTACGCAACGCCCACTTTCGGTCAAATACGAAAATGATACTAAAACAACTAATGGAAATGTAGAATTTATGCTTGCCAAAGGCTTGCAAATGCCTAAAAAGCCTCACTTCTTTTTACAAGAGTACAAGCCAGAAAAAAACAGAGATAATGACCCTCTTGGTCAGCTACTTATCGCGATGGTTGCTGCACAAAAACTTAATCAAGATGATAAGCCCATTTATGGTATTTATGTGAATGGGCGCAACTGGTTTATTGTAATCTTGGAAGGCTCAAATTATTCGACAAGCAATCCTTATGTGGTTACTTCCGAAGATATTTTTGACCTTTTTGCTGTTCTTTTGTTTTTCAAGCAAGAAATGGAAACACTGTATCAACAAATTTAGCGCGTAAGAAACTTCCTCAGCTTTAGGCTTTCAAACGCAAATTTCAAATTATCTCAAATTTTCAATTATTTCTTAATGTACGCTATTTTTAAACAAGCACAGCTCGCCAGCCGAGAACTCAGCCAACTCAGTAAAGAAAAAATAGACCAGATTTTGAGAGATTTGGCCGCACTGGCAGTAGAAAAAACAGCTTTTATTATAGAAGAAAATGCCAAAGACCTTGCGCGCATGAGTAAGGCTGACCCCAAGTACGACCGCCTACAACTCACGCCTGCACGCATTGCGAGTATTGCCCAAGAAATACTGAATGTCAGCTATTTAGCTTCGCCGCTTGGCAAAATTTTGGAAGAGAGAACGACAGCCAATGGCTTATATTTTCAGAAAATTACAGTGCCTTTGGGCGTGATTGGCATTATCTACGAAGCCCGCCCTAATGTTACTTTTGATGTGTTTGCCCTCTGCCTCAAATCAGGCAATGTCTGTCTGCTGAAAGGTGGGAGCGACGCGCACTACTCTAATCTTGCTATTCTCCAAGTGATTCATCAAGTGCTTGAAAAACAAGGAATTAATCCAACTATCGTTCAGCTCTTACCACCTGACCGCGAGGCTACCACCGCCCTACTCCATGCCGTAGGCTTAGTAGATGTAATTATCCCGAGGGGCAGTCAGCAACTCATTGATTTTGTACGGCAAAACGCCAAAGTGCCTGTGATAGAAACAGGCGCAGGCATTGTGCATACTTATTTTGATGAAAGTGCAGATTTGGAAAAAGGAAAATCCATTATCCACAATGCCAAGACGCGTCGCGTGAGTGTGTGTAATGCGCTCGACTGTCTGGTTATTCATCAAAATCGTTTGAAAGATTTGCCTGAACTTATTAAGCCACTCATAAACAATGAAGTAGAAATTTTTGCGGATACAAAATCTTACCAAATATTGCAAGGAAATTATCCTGATGAGCTTCTGAAACTTGCGACAGAGGAGCATTTTGGCATTGAGTTTTTATCGTATAAAATGTCTATCAAGACAGTAGAAAACTTGGCTGAGGCTCTCCTGCACATCAGCAATCATAGCTCGAAGCACAGTGAGGCTATCATCGCCGAAAATGAGGAAGCGATTGATATTTTCCTTCGTCATGTGGACGCGGCGGCAGTTTATGCCAATGTTTCTACTGCCTTTACTGATGGCGCGCAGTTTGGCTTGGGCGCGGAAATAGGAATTAGTACGCAGAAACTTCACGCCAGAGGTCCTATGGGCTTGGCGGAAATTACGTCGTATAAATGGGTCGTACGCGGGAATGGGCAGGTGAGGGCGTAATTTTACTTTTTCCCTACCGTAATGCCCTTCCAGTCGTCTGTTCGGAAAGGGCAGACGGGTAGTCCTTCCTTGCTAAACAAATTTACGTCTTCGGGATTGTTTGCCCAGGCATAGCGCACTGCCACAGGTTTGCTTACTTGGTCGCTGTAAATGACCACTTTATCACCTTCTATGTAGGCTTTTGCCCAGTAAAATTGCTTGTCTTCGCCAGCAACCGCAAAGCCCTTGATGTAGCCATAGCGGTCTTTGATGATTAATCCGCCTCCTGTATGTTTGAAAGAAATGGTGGCTTTGTTTCCATTGACTTGCATGGATTGGTACATAGGGCTGGAATAGTTAATAGGCTCATTATAAGCAACTTTTTTGGCAGCAAGAGCCAATCTTTTGCCCACATCATGCTTGTTTTTGGGGTGAATATCTGCGCCTTCGCCAATGTCGATGATGACCGCCATACCTGTATTGGGCAGGGCAAGTGTCATGGTTTGTGCCTCGCGAAGCTCTGCCCACTCGCTTTCTTTGGGTTCGTCCTCGAACTTCATGAAGTTAGCAAGCTGCACAAAAAGGAAGGAAAAATCTCCTTGCAAAGGGTTGCCCGCCTTCCACTGATTGCGCCAGTCGCGTATCATCTCAGGGAAAACACTGCGATACTGATATGCCCGACCCGCATTGCTTTCGCCCTGATACCAAATCGCCCCTTTGATAGCATACGGAATGAGTGGGTGAAGCATGGCATTATAGAGCAAAGTAGGGTGGCTATTGGGGTCTGCATTGATAGAAACATTTATTTTTTCGGCAAAATCTATTTTATATTTCCAATTCCCCGCCAATTCAGCAGCGCGCTCGTTGCCAAAGCCCACAAACATATTTTCCTGCTTGCCGTAAAGCCCGCCACCGCCACCTGTATCCGTGACCCTAATTGTAATTGTATTTTTTCCAGTTTTGAGTTTTTTAGCGTCTATCTGATAAATTCGGGTATCTGAATAAATGTCTGTTTGCCCTACTTTTTCGCCGTTCAGGTAGGTTTCATCTTTATCGTCAATTTCGCCTAAGTTCAGCACCAAATTTTTTCCTATATATTTTTCAGGTAATTCAAAATCTTTTCTAAACCAAACCACGCCGTCCAAGCCCGCCAAGCCCGCCGCTTCCCAAAGTGTAGGCAGCTTCATTTCCTTCCAATCTGCTGTATTGAGGTCATTTTTCCACCATTTGCCCGCGATGCCCGTTTCTGTGGCAGCATTATTTAGGCTTTCCAATCGTTTTTTGGCTTCTTCTGCCTCTTTTCGTGCTTTTTCCAAGAAATCAGGATTGCGTTCTAAGTCCTCGACCGCCGCTTTGAAATCAGGAATTAGCTTTGCTGCGCCTGCACTCATCCACGTTTCGGCAATTGTTCCGCCCCAGCTTGTATTGATTAAGCCTATCGGAACTTTGTACTGGTTGTATAAATCTTTGCCAAAAAAATATGCCACTGCTGAGAAATCGCGTACATTTTCGCCTACGGCTTCCTTCCATTCGCCACTTGGAATATCCTGTTGTGGCTTTCCACTTAGTACGTGGGGTACGGTGAACATTCGGATTTGTGGGAAATTGGCAAGCGCAGGCTCGGTATTCTTGACAGGCAACCACTCAATTTTCCATTCCATATTAGACTGACCGCTACAGACCCACACCTCACCCACCAGTACATTTTTTATCGTAATCACCTTCGTTCCCTTACCCTGCACCGTCATTTCAAAAGCACCTCCTGCCTTCATGGGTGCGAGGCTGACCAACCATTTGCCATTTTTGTCGGCTTTGGCAGTGTATTGCTTACCCAAAAAAGTAACCGTAACTTTTTCGCTTGCCTCTGCCCAGCCCCAAACAGGAACGGCTATATCGCGCTGTAAAACCATGCCATCAGCAAAAATTTTGGGCAAAACTATTTCTGCCAGCAGTTGGTGGGTAAATAAAAAAAATACAAAAATAGATAAAACTGATTTTTTCATATTCAATCGGGTTTCAAAAAGTTAGAATTTTAACTTTGAAAGGTATAAAAAAATTTGATATTTCATTTTAAAATTTCATAAATTCACAAAAAACGAGTCATAAAGAATCCAGCTAAGATTGGAAAGCTAAAAACTCATCTTTGTTTATACTTACTTTGTTTTTGAGCAATGGCGAGTCTATTTGCTAACTTGCAAGGGCGGTTTTTGAGAGTAAACTTTGTTTTGGAGGGGCGATGACCTTCATAAGTATATATTATCTTGTTTCGTTTGAAATCAAAGACATAAAATTTCTTTTCAATTCCATTCTTTACTAATTCTACTTTGGCAGTCTGTATTTTTACTTATTGAGTTTTTATTTTGGTTTCAAGTCATTGTAAATCACTGATTTACTATCATTTTGGAGTTTTTCTATATCTTTCTATGTCTGCTTTCCTTTGTTTGTGCCTAAGTTTTATAGCTTCTTCTAACCCTTGGTCTGTATTCATTTTATTGGCTAATTTTTGAGCAAAAATGAGCTTAATGTCTGAGATAGAAAGTAGAGGTACTTTCTCTTTTACTTCTGCTTGAAGCTCT